>JAADHH010000086.1 GCA_013151955.1 Chloroflexota bacterium | reverse complement strand
GATCGTCTCGCCGTGTGATTCCACCATATTTCAACCCGCCGCCGTTGCACTGATCAATGATCTCCTGGAAGTATTGCGCTGGTGGCTTGTTGCCAATGGCAATGTTTATTTCACTTTGGGTCATGACGTAATTGGCAACCTGGTTGTAGCGTCCGCGTGTGAGACCCTGTTTTTTGAGAAAGTCCCGAGGGAAAATGTGGTGGTAATCCCCTTTGTGAACGATCAAATCATGCACGGTAATGTCGCGGGAGAGAAATCCTTTGTCCTGCAGCTTGACCTGGGCAGCGAGAAAGACTTTGAAAGATGGATTCGTCACTACTGAGGTTCCAAGCTGTTGAGGCAGGCCAAACCCCCAGAAGCCATCCGACAACTCGGCATTCTCGACGCGTTGCAAGTATTCCTCAAAACCCAACTCGTTGATCTGGCGGATGTCCTGATCAAAGGTGGATTCTGGTGAGCCAGAATAGCGGCTGGTGAGGGCTGACATGACAAACCAGCGGCGTACCCAGGATTCAATTTGCGCTGGCAGCGTCTTTTGGTCGCGAAGGTGCAGATAGACGATGTAGGCAAAGTTTACGGCATTTTGGGAGCGAATGAGCGAGGCATCCACGAAACCGGCCGAGCGCAGAATCATGATGAAGCGTTTGAAATGGCTTTCGTTCATGAAGTTGAGGACGCCCCGGCGAAGGAAGGCAAAAGATTCCTCGGCAATGCGCTCCTCATATTCACGGGTCTTGAAATTGCGCCCGGAGAGCAGGGCCACTAGGTCTTCAAGTCGCCCGCGTTTAAATTCAGAGGTAAAGGCAACCCGCAGCATGTCGGTGTAGGAGGGATCATAGATTTCGTCGCTTTCGTGGCGCAGCCAAGCCATTTTCTGGAAGTAATCCGTCTTGGTGAATGCCGTATCCGCTTCTAGCAGTTGCGGATAAAACTCAGGGGCGACGGCCAAATGGCAGAAATAGTCGATCGCTTTGCGCAATGTACTGCCGCCGTAAGTCTCATGGGCTGCAATTTTCGACATGGCAAAATCGGCTTGGCTGAGCACGACACCCGCCGAGTTGATGCGAATGAAGATCTCAGTGACGGTTTCAATGTCCAAGTCGGCATTCAGTTCGATCAAGCCGATGGGGTTGTTGACGATACCTTTGAGGGATTCCAGGCTTTCGTGAATGGTGTCCAGATCATCGAGACCGTTTCTTTGGGCGTAGCTGTTCACCGCTCCCAGAAACTTGAAATCCGGCGCGAAGACCTGGGCGATATCGGGTATCCAGGCTTTATCCTTTTTAATCGCCGGGTTGCTGACTTCAAAACGGCGTTCCTGGGGATGAAAGGCAATACGGATACGGTGACGGTGATAGTTTTTGTCTACAACCGGTTGGCCCAGTAGAGCAGCCAAAAGGGCTGTGACGCGCTGTTGGCCGTCAATCAGGATGCGCTTACCGGTGGAGACGGAGCCGTCCTTGAGTTTGACGTTGGGGTTACGCCAGGCGATAAGATAGCCGATAGGATAGCCACGATAGAGCGAGTCCATCAGGTCACGTACCTTGGTGGCGCTCCAGACGAAGGGGCGCTGGATTTCCGGAATGGCGACTTCACCGGACTGTACCCAGGTAAGCAAGGCCTGAATGGGGTGTTGGTTGACGGAGTATTGTTGGATGATCATGGCACTATTCCTTGTTTGGTGGACCGTCTAGGTTTATTAGAAGTCTGGGCTACCACCTACAGTTTACACTGGAATCAGGGAAGCGTCAAGAAACCGTATTCATGGTTGACAGGGAACTCCGCGGCATGGTATACTATGGCAGCAAGCCCCAGTTGAAGGTAAGTGCCGTGAAATGGTTTGTCCGGAGGTAACGGTGAGTCGAGAAATCGAAAGAAAATTCCTGGTAAAGGGGGAGGCCTGGCGTGCCGGAGAAGGCGTAGCATACCGGCAGGGATATCTGAACCGTGCCATCGAGCGCACGGTCCGCGTCCGAAGAATTGGGGACAAGGGGTATCTGACCATCAAAGGGCCTACGACCGGCATCTCTCGGCTGGAGTACGAATATGAGATTCCTGCGGAAGAAGCGGAAGAGCTGCTCGATAAGCTTTGCGAGAAACCTTTGATTGAAAAAACGCGCTACAAAATTGCGTGGGGCGAACTCACCTGGGAAGTTGATGCGTTTTCTGGCGAAAACGCGGGTCTCGTTCTGGCGGAGATCGAGTTGCCCAGCGAGGCCTACGCATTCAAGCGGCCAGAATGGCTCGGCGAGGAGGTTTCGGGCGACCCTCGCTATTTCAATTCCAATCTGGTTGAGAACCCGTTCCGCAGGTGGTAAGAAGTTCGACTTCTCGGCTTGGCAGAAGTCGAACTTCTCAGCTTTACTTCACCACGAACTCGCCGCCTGCGCTGCGCCCGAAGACCTCCGGGAAATACATCTCGGAAGCTACGGTGGGACGGGCCTGGAACCGGCCAACCGTGGTGGCCCGCATGAGGTAGGTATATTCGTAGGTTCCACGCTGCAAGTAAGTGCTGAACAGGGCTACTTTTTCATCGCGGACGACGGCGCGAGTCCAGTATTTCCACCACTGCACCTTGCTCTGCTGCTTCTTCACCTCCGGTCCCTGCGCTGCCGAGCTGGTCGTCAGCAGGCTGGTATCCACCGCTTCGAAGCCGGCCGGCAGCGGGTCTTCGACCATCACATAGTGTAAGTCGCTCGGGGCCATCACGGTCAGCTTCACCTGCACCACGTCGCCGACCTTTGCCTCGCCGACCGGCACGCCGGTTGGCTCCAGCGTGGCCGGGTCCACGGCGATGTATTGCCGCGCCACGGCGATGCCCCGTTCCAGCGCGGGAACCTTTTCCGCCGGCAGGAAGTAGCGCAGCCAGGCGGCGTAGTAGAGCCGTCCCTTGCCGGTCTGGTTCGCTTCCGGCGCGCGGCGGGCGATCACCAGCCGGTTGGCCTGGTCTAGCAGCAGGTCTTTGACCGCCACCTCGACCGTGACCGGCCGGTCCACGTTGTCACGTGTAGCCGTCTCTTGGGCCAGTGTCTTGCCATTCAGGTCTACTTGATAACTGAAGTCCGCGTCCAGCTCGCCGGTGGCGACCATTACGCCGGTGAGGGCCAGCACGCTCCAGGTCGTCTCCTGCGTCGTTTCCCAGTGTCCCTCCTTGCGGGCCACCATCAGCCAGCGCACGGCGGAGGGGAGCAGCATGTTGTCCGGCTCGATGCGGGCCAGGGCCATGAGCACCATCGCCGTCGAGCGGGTGTTCGTGTTCATCGTCCAGTAGTCCTGCCGGTCCTCTTCCCAGTGTGCGCCGGTGGCGCTGAGGATGGCACGGCCGGTGATGTCGGACAGCAACGTTTGTGGCCGGCTGGAATCGTCGGGGAAGAGTCTCTGCAAGGTCATGGCCAACAATGCGCGACCATAGAGGCCGAGCGACTCGCGCTGTTCGTACAGCGCGACGGTGCGACCGGTATCGCCGTCGCCGGCTTCGGCCAGCACGTAGAGGACGAAGGCGCGGGTGTTCGCGTTCGTGGGGTTCTGCACATCCGTGGAGCGGCCCAGGTCCGTGCGCAAGTAGTGTACGGCCCGTTCGGTGACCGCCTCGTCCACAGCAAACTCACCCTTCTTCGCCTCCACCAGGCCGAGCAGGGCATACGCTGTGAGCCATGCGTTGCTGTCGTCCCCCTGCCACCAACCCCAGCCGCCGTCGGTATGCTGGAAGCGGTAGAGCTTCTGGATTTCGACGGCCACGTTTTCGCGCAGGTCTGCCTCCAGGTCTGGTCGCTCCACCCCTAACTTCGTCACCGC
The DNA here is from genome assembly GCA_013151955.1 of Chloroflexota bacterium. Taxonomy (GTDB): domain Bacteria; phylum Chloroflexota; class Anaerolineae; order Ardenticatenales; family JAADHH01; genus JAADHH01. The sequence goes on along the minus strand of JAADHH010000086.1, from coordinate 19,457 downwards.
CCGGTAAGTGACCACATTCGGCAAGAATTTGCTGACCGTTTGCTCCACACATTCGTAGGGGAACGTCTTCAGGTAGTGCAACCCCTTCTTCATACCGGCGGCCAGCGAAGGATTCAGTTCGATGCGCAACTCGCCGTCGGTCGGGTCCACGCCCTGGGGCAGAAGGACCGATTCGACCGCCGGGCCGGCCCCCGCCTTGACAATGCCGGCCGTGGCCACGACTTCCGGTGTGGTCAGGTGGTAGACCGGCAGGGTCAGGCGAACGGCGTCTTGTAGGCCGGACCCGTCGGTGGCTATGGCCTGGAAGAGGAGTGTGACCTCCTCGCCGGCCGGCACGTGGGTCGGCCAGGTCACCTTGGTCAGGCTGCCGGCCGGCACGGTGCGTGTGACTGTAGTCTCGCCGGTGATGTCCAGGCCGGTGCCCTCCGCCTGCAAGCGGATGGTGACTGGGTGCGCTTCGGTCGTGTTGTTGTGTATTGCGGCTTCCAACTGCACCTGGTCGCCGACGACGAAGAATCGCGGTGTGATTGGCCGCACCAGCAGGTCCTTGGTGGCGACGATCTCGTGCTTCTGCTGGCCGACCAGCGTCTTGGCGGTGACCCCCTTGGCGGTCAATTGCCAGGTGGTCAGATTGTCCGGCAGTTCTACGGAGAAATGGGTCTCTCCCTGTGCGTCGGTGGTCAGAGTCGGGTTCCAGTACGCCGTGTCCACGAAGTTTTGGCGCACGACCACGGCCCCGCCCGGCCCACCGCCGCCGCCCCCTTTCGATGTGGGGGCCAGGCGCTGGCTGACGCGGTCCACGGAAACGATCAGGCTACTGGCGGTGCGCACGCTTGTGCCCCGCTCGCCGTAAAACGTGTCCATAAGCGTGCGGGCTTGCTCGGAGGCCAGGGCGGTGATCGCTTTGTCCACCAGGGCGACGGAGAGTTCGGCGCGCTGGGGCTTACCGGCGAAGTCGGTCGCCTTCAGGGTGTAGGTGACCGTGTCCCCCGGCTTGTATTCGGCCGGCGTGCGGTCAGCCGCCACCGCGATGTTCAGCTCCTGCTGTTCGGTGGAAACCGGCAGGTTGGCCATGCCCACGCGGGTCTCCGGCAGGGGGGTGTGCTCGTCCATGCCCTTGACCAGCACCAGCGAGAAATAAACGTTGGGGGCGTACTCGGCGGTGATCGGCAGGCGGAGCACTTCGCTGTTCGTTTCCAGGGTGATCACGCGGTATTCTTTGATCGTGCCCCGTTCGATGGTGAGCAGGGCTGTGGCACCGGCCCAGGGTGCGGGCACCAGAATCTCGGCCACGTCGCCCGGCTTGTACGACTTGCGGTCGGTGACCAGCTCGATGCGGTCGTTGTTCTCCTGCCGCCAACTGACGAACTGGCGGCCGCTGACCCACACGTACGTATCGGCGCGGACTTCGTTGCCCCGCTCGTCCTTGCCGGTGGCGAGCACGCGGTAGGTGCCCCCCTTGGGCGGCGTGAAGGTCGCTTCGGCTTTGCCGTCGCTGTCCGTCGTGACCTGGCTCTCGGAGACGAATGTATCGGAAACTGTGGTCGTCCAGTAGAAACTGCCGTCGTCCCCCTTTTGTTTGACGCTGAACCAGCGGCGACTGTAGGCACGCACCGTCAGTTTCTGGCCGCCCAGTTTCTGGCCTTCTGTATCCAGTGTGCGCAGCTCAACGGTTTGCGGCTCGTTGGCCTTGCCGACGTAGTGGGTGGGGCGCAGGCCGATGTAGAACGCGCCCTTGTGTACGATGACCGTCGTGCGGCGGGTGACGGTCTGGTTGTTCACGTCGGTGATTTCGGCTTCGAGGGTAAACTGCTGGCTGACCCCCTGCTCGGTGATGTCCGCCGGCACCTGGAAAGTGAAGCGGCCCTGGCTATCGGTCTTGCCCTCGCCCTCGCTGACCAGTTCCGGCCCGCCGCCCTGATAGCGGTCGCGCATGGCGTCGCTATCGGTGAAGGACCAGTAGCCGGGCAGGTCGGGCGAGAAGCTGTAGTCTTCGTGCAACACACGCCAGCGCAGCGGCGCATCGGCCACGGCCCCGCCAAAGTAGTAGCTGCTCTCCACGTTCACGTTGATCGTGTCGCCGTTGATGTAGGAATCTTTGTCCGCCTGCACGGTGACTTGGTATTCCGGTTTGCGGTATTCGGCGACTTTGAAGTTCACGCCATAGGTTCGCCCGCTGACCTTTGTACTCAAGTAGTAATTCCCGGTGGTTGCCTCGGAGGCCAGGGTCAGGTCGCCATGAATGGTACCGAATTCGTCCAGCGACAACGTCTCGGTGTAAATCTTCTTGCCCATGCTGTCGCGTGCGGACACATCCAGCTTGGGCACCTCGGTGAGCAGCTCGTATCGTGCGTCGTGGTCGCGGCGGATGATCCCTTTGAAGTGTACGGTCTGGCCCGGCCGGTAGATGGGCCGGTCGGTATAGAGATTGGCGCGGTGCGGTTCGGCGTGGTATTGCGTGCTCAGCCCGAAGTCCCAGGCGCTGATGCCGTCATCCCAGGTGCTCACGGCTGCGGCAAAGGATGGGCCATCGGCGGCGAAGGCGTAGAGCGGTGCCCAGACATCTTGCTTGTCGAAGTCGGTCCGGAAGACGCCGTCGCTGTTTGTTTGGCCCTGGGCCAGCATGGTCCCTTTCTCATCGAACAGGGTAATGGGCAGGTCGGGCACGACCTCGCCCGACTTCAGGTCTGTGGCCCAGACGAGCGCTTCGGTCTCCGTCCGCTTGAAGGTCAGGTTGATGCGCGAAACGACCATGAGCTGGCGGGTGGCTCTCCCCTCCTCCGGCGTATCAATTCCCAGATAATAGATTCCAGGAGCGAGCGATTCGGCCGGGTTTGGAGGTACGCGCGTTTTGGTCAGCCCGTCCACATTGAGTGCGGTGGTGACCGGCTTGGTCCACGTGCGAACAAGGCCTGCGTTTGGCGGGAAGTAATCCTCCCATGCCCGATAGCTGTTCTCGCCGGTCAGGCGGATCAAGTCGGCACGGTCCAGCCGGTAGAGAAAGAAGTTCAACGCGGACACGTTGCGGTGGGCGACGATGGCCAGGGTGTCGGTGTAGGCGTTGTAGGTGCCGACGCGGCCGGTGTTGCGCAGACTGGCCATGGGCGACCGGGGGGCCGTGCGGAAGCGGACGACGGTATCTTGGCCCAGCGGCGTGCCGTAGCGGTCCACCGCGTCGCCGCTGATGGTGACGGTGTAGTTCTCGGAAGGCTTGAACGTCGCCCACATCGTCAGTTTGGTGTCCGACTGGTGCCAGTAGGTGTAGACGTTGGTGACGGTGGGGACGAAGGTGACGAAGTCTTCGAAGGCGGTACGCTTCATGGGGTCGGCGAAGGTGATGCGCAGCCCCCGGTTGCCATTTGCTTCCTGCTCGCCGTCGGCCGGCTCGGTGGAGAGGATCGCCGGGGCGGAGGCCACAGTAAAGGGCCAGGTATACGCTTTGGCCATTTCGCCGCCGGCGGCACCCGGGGCTCCATCCGAAATTGTGGCCTGGTAAGTCGCTCCCCGGCGCAGCGGCTGGGCCGGCCGGAAAACGAATTGCGTACCGGAAACTTCGACAGTCCCTTGCACATCGCCCGCCGGCCCGCTGAGCTGGAAGAAGTCGGGCAGACGCACCGGGTCCATCGGCTGGTTGAAAGTCACGGTGATGGTGGTGGAGGGGGAGACATACTTGGACTTGGCGGCAGGCGTGGTACGCACGACGACCGGGTATGTGGTGGTGAAGCTCCAGGCGTAGGCCTCGGTCAGGGTGCCACCGACGGTGTCGGTCAGGCCGGCCGCCACGGTGATGGTGTAGCGCGTCGAAGGGCGCAACGGTTCCGTGGGGCGGAAGGTGAAGAGGGAGGTGTTCAGCCATTCCCCCTTGCCTTGCAGTGCCGGCTCGATGGTCAGCGGTTGGGGCAGACCAGACTGTCCGGCTACGCCGACCAGCGGCACGACCGGATGGTTGAACTGCACGGCGACGCGCGTGTCTTCCGGGTCGGTGGAGATGTGTTGGCTGCCGGCGGCCGGCTCGACGTTGGCCACACGTAGGTGGTCCACGGTGAGGAAGGTTGCCCGGAAGGGGGCATGAATTCCAACGTGCCCACCGGCTGCTTGCGCCTCGGTGCTGATTTCCAGCGCATAGCGGGTGTCTTCGTCGAGCGGCTCGTCCGGACGGAAGATCAGGCGGCGGCCTTCCTCCCATTCCGTGCTGCCTTTCACCGCCGGGCAGGGCGCGGCACATTCTGCCGGGCGGAGCTGAACGCTCTTGGCTGTGGTCTCCTCGTCCATCGGCTGGTTGAAGAGGACGGCGATGGGCTCGCTACGTGCCACCTCGGTCGCGCCGGTGAAGGGCATGGTAGAGAGGATGCGCGGGCCTTCGGTCGTGAATTGCCAGCCGTAGGTATGGTCCATCTCGTAGCCGGGGGCGACGGCTGCGGCAATGGTGACGTGGTAGTCCACACCGGCGCGCAACCCTTCGCTGGGGAAGAAGCGGAACTGGTCGGCAGCGATCCAACGGCCCACGCCGTCAACCGGCGGGTCCAGGGAAAGTGGCTGGGGGAGGTTGGTCTGCTCATCAAGACTGGTCACCTGGACCATCTTCGTGTTGAACTGCACAGTGAGCGAGCTGTTCAGGGGGACATCGCTCGTGCCGGCCTTGGGGCTGGCGGCGACGACGGCCACTTTTTCCCCGGTCTGGAAGGTCAGTTGGAAGGGGGCGGCGAGCGCCAGTCCCTTGTCGTTCTGTGCCGTAGCGGCCACGGTCACGCGATAGGTCGCGGCCCAGTCCAAGGGGGTGTCCGGCGTGAAGGTCAGGGCGTCCTGTCCGTCGCGCTGGGTCCACCCAAACTGGCCTGCCACGGCCGGCTCGATGGAAAAGGCCTGCTCCACGCTGGCGCGGTTCATCTGTTGGTCGAACTGGATGGTGATGCCGGCCTGGCGGACTGCGGTGCCTCCCTCCGGTGGTGTCGTTTCGGCCACCTTGGGGGGCACGTGCGTTTCGGGTGTGGGGGTTTTCGGCTGGCAGGCCAGTGTGCTCCCTGCTACGGCGAAGATAAGCACAAGCAGCGCGATCCACATACGGCGTGATCGGGGTAAGTGAGCATGCATCTGAAACCTCCTCATTACCAAAGGATATGGGAAGACCCAATGTGTTGTCACAGCGAGCATATATGGAATGCGTTGTTTGTAAGCGGTGTTTGACGGTTGTCTGGCGACGACGATTAGTTTAACAGCATTGGCGAGATTCGTCAAGTCTGTGGGGTATGCGTAAAAGTTTCGCGTTTGGAGAGCTACTCCCCCTCCACTCGCGGCGGATGACAATCCGCAGTCGTAGGAACGCGGACTGTCGTCCGCTGTGAGCAAGTCAAGAGGGGCCGCGCCGGAATGGGAATTCCGGCGCTACGGTCGTGCGCAACCCTGCGGCAACCGCCGGGAGTGGAGCGACAGCGCTCCCCCAGGCACGAGCTGAAAACTCGCGACACCTAACCATGCGTGCAAGCGACCCGCCGGCGGTTTTGTCCTACCACCCCAGTTGTTTCCGGCCCTCCGGCGAAATCTGCTCCGGCGACCAGGGAGGGTCCCAGACCAGTTGCACGTCCACTGCGGTTACCGGCTCGAGGGCCCGAACGGCTTGTTCCACGCCCTGAACAATCGTCCCGGCCAGGGGGCAAGCAGGCGTAGACAGGGTCATCTGCACGGTGACGTAGCCGTCCTGCACGGTAATGTCCCGTATCAGCCCCAGATCAACGACGTTCAAACCCAGTTCGGGGTCGAACACAAAACGTAGCGCACTGCGCACACCGTCAGCAGAGAGTTCGGTCATGTCATCCTCCTGATTCTTGGTCGTCGCCGCGGGCCACGACGGTCATGCCCAGGTTGTAGACCGCCAGCCACGCGGCCAGGGCGATCATGACGCTCCCAACCTGCACCACGGCCGGCAAGCGTAACACGGAACCGGCGGCAGCGCCCACGACTCCCACGCTCCACAAGCCCAACACCACCAGGCCAAGCTGCTCGCTCAACAAATCGTTCGGCAGGGGAACTTTCTCCAATCCCAGGCGGTTACCAAAGCGCACGTGCCACACCAGAATGGGGACGATCTTGTGCGACATGCCGATCACCACCAAACCGACCCAGCCACCAATCGCCAGGTAGCCATAGGCGATTGCCCAGCGTTCGACAGGCAAGCGCAAAAGCAACCCCACGCCGGTGGCCGTCGCGGCCAGCAGATAGACGAGCGAAGCCAGCATGTAGCGCAGGCTAATGTCCATGCGCCGGCGCATACGCCGCCGGATGATGCGCACCATGTCCCCAACGTACAGGGCCACACCGGCCAGAATCGGCAAGGCCGCCAACGCCTTGAGCAAAGGAGTCGTATCCGCCAGCACAGCCACGGCCAGGGTGAGCAACCCAATGTTCAACAAAACCAGCACAAACCGTGCCGGGCGCTCGCTGTAGCCGTGGGCCAGCCCGAACATGGGCACCAACTGATATGACACCCCGACGATCAACAACGTCAACCAGCCGATCACGCCCAGATGCGCATGGACGACGAGGAGCCGGCCCAGCGTCGGCCCCAGGAATCCAAATCGAAAGTCTAGGGCCATGGCCAAGCCCAGGATGACCGTCAGGGCCAGATAGCCCAACGCGAAGGCCACGTACACGCCTTTCAAGTTCCAGGCTGTGACCCGTTGCAGGGTGCCGGCCATGGTCACCAGAAAAATGAGCAGCGCTGCAACTACCAGGGTGCCTCCGGCAACCAGCCAGGGCACACGGAACGTCCAGAACCCGGCGGCCAGCACCGCAGTACCCACTGCCAATCCGGCCAGCACAAACGGCCCGCTTGCCTCGCCCCACAACTCCACCTGCTGGATCACCGGCAACATTTGGTATAACACCCCCACGGACAGGATCGTCACCCAGCCGAGCAGAGCCAGGTGGATGAATGCCAACAAATGCGGTGCCTGCCACGAGCCAAGCAGGAGGGGAGTTTTCAGGGCCAGGCCGCTGCTCACGATCAAAAAGGCGGCCATCCCCACCCCCATCACCCGCAGGGCCAAAAGGGGCGTTTTGGGACGTGCGCCGGCCAATCCCTGCGCAGCAATCACTTTTGCAGCGCCTCCACCTTTCGGGCGACCTCGGCCAGTCCTTCTTCACCCAGAAATTGACGGGCCATCGGGTAGAGGATGTTGTCCTCTTTGCTGATGTGGCTTCGCAAGAGTTGCACGATGCCCAGGGCCGTCTGGGACAAATTCACGCGGTCCGGCGACGGCTCGGCCAATTCGGCCACCAGGCGATCGTTGAGGGTCCACAGCTCGCGGTGTTCGGCCAGCATGACATCCACCGGCCCGCCGGGACTGGGCAGAAACGGAGCCAGCGCCGGAAATAGCGCCTCCTCCTCTTTCTCGTTGTGTCCGCGAATCTCGCCGTTTATGAACGATAGTGCCTGGCTCATCGCTTCCTTCGTCTCGGGTGACAAGCCTTCCGCAGCCACTTGCCGCGCATCCTTTTCCAGGCGGTCGAGGGCCGCCAACCCCTCCTGATGTTCGTGCATCAGTTGCTCAATTGGATCGGTCATGGGTATTCCTTTCTTCAGTCGTCAGATGCTGCGTGCTGCGCAATCTGTTGACAATTGGCACCTCTCTCATCCGTTCTTCCTGATCATGATTTTTGCTTCGCCATCCGGCAAATCCTCCGTATGAACGGAAAAACCACGTTCATCCAGGATCGGGTAGAGGTGCATGGGGCGATGCGGCATCGTCGCCACCAGGATATCGTCCGGCCCCATCTCGGCAAGCGCATTCATGATGCGCACCAACGGTTGGGGCGGCTCCAGGCCGCGATTGTCCATCTCGATGACCCGTCTTTCGCGCGACGGCGCTTCGGCATCCGGCTCCGCAGCCGGTGAACGGCCGGCATCCCGCCGGATAAAATATATCTCCCAGTCCTCTGTCCCAACCTGCCGTCCCCAGCCATCGAAGTCGAGTTTTCCCAACACCTCGTAAAGAGGCACCGGATCGAACGTGTTGCGCAATAGCAAGATGTCGCCCGGTTCAATCTGGCGAACGGCCTCCATGATCTTGTGGAACGGTTCTTCCCCCTTGCGCTGGTCCTCACGTACGTCGAGGGTCGTTGTGATGCGCGAAGCGTCCAGCCATAAAGGCTGCGCTGTCCCTTCACTACAGTAATTCTCTGCCATCAGTCCTCCTCACAGGGTAACATCCCTGGCTACCATCGCCTTGCCAAAACGGACGATGCTCGATTTTGCCGGCTCCATGCCCACCTCTTCGATTTTGCGCACCGCTTCCGCCAAGCGGGAAGGGTCATCGCCCAACTCGATGCGCACGACAAATTCACGGCCATACCCCAGGCCCAGCTTCCGTTGCCAGGCGACGATTGCTCCCCAGCCGGTCTCCTCGGCAAGACGCTCCATCGTGCGCCGAATCGCCTTGCGGAACGCGCCGTAACGGGCCTTGCCCTTGTTGAAGGCAAAGACCGCCTGCCAGCCCCCTTCGTCACCGGGCAGGGCCAGCACACGGTCGTACGTCCCGAAGGCCAGCGGGCCGTGCTGCTGGATGTGTACGCCGTGGGGTGGGGCATACACCCCCAGCACATTGCGCACAATGTGTTCCAGCACATCGTAGCCGCCGGAACCTTCGAACACGAAAATCGATTCCTCGATCTCCGGCGCGTCTGCGCTTGAGTCCATCTTCATTGTATTGAGATAGCCCCGGCCGCTGGCCAGCCACGTCTCCAGATCTGCGCGATGCAGGGAGAAAGCGACCTCACGCCAGGAGAGCGGCCCCAAACCGGCGTGGCCGGCATCACGCAGGCGGTCCGACATCTCGGCCCACTGCTGCCCTACCAGGTTATACAACTCGAAGAGCGTGGCGCGATAGGCTGCTGTCTCGATATCCGGTTTCCGCTGGTGCAAAACAGTGTAGGCAATCGTCGGCTTCGAAATTCCCAAGGTTTCGTACATGGTTTCCTCCACTCCTTGTATGCTCACGTCTCACTCATTGTTCTGGAACCGCTCCCACTACGATCAAATCGGGGGAAGATTGCGGGTCGAACGGTCGCTCGTCGAAGGCCCCGAGCACCTTTTCGACGGTCACGCCCAATTCTGCCAGCAAGGCGAGCAAGTCATCGCGAAAAACAGGTCGCTGCGCTGTGCTGCCCACATTCACTTGCCACGAGCCGTCCCCCTGTTGCTCAAAGAGGGCGATATGAAAGGTCAGCCGGGCGCGGCCGTAGTCGGCGAAGCGCCAAACCAGCACCTCGCGGCCATCTAGCCGGCCGCTGTTCACGCCGAAAAAGCGTGGGCGTGTCTGCCAGCGGAGGTCGTAGTTCAACGTGTGCAGCACCAACTTTCCGCCCGGACGCAGGCAGCGGATCAGGCCGGATAGGCCGGCGCGCAACGCGCGTTGGGTCAGCAGATGGGGCAGCGAGTTTCCCACGCAGAGGGCCACATCCACCGGCGGGCCTATTCTGCGCGGCAAACGCCCAAGCGAGGAGACGACGAACCGTGTGCGGTCGGCGACCGTGCCTTCCTGCCGGGCAGCCTGTTGTCGCGCCACGTCGATCATGCGCGTGCTGATGTCGGCCCCGACCACATCATAGCCCCAGTCCGCGAAGGCCAGGGCGTGCCCTCCGGTGCCACAAGCCGCGTCCAGCACAGTGCGCGCGTTGCTTTCGGACAGCAGCCGGCGCCAGAAGGGCCCCTCGAAGGCCAGGCGCGAGTCCCAGTCGTTCAGCACATCATAATAGCGAGCGAGACGGTCGTAGAAATCGCTTGTCTGCTGAATAGCGGTCATGTTCTATCCTCCAATGACACTGTTTTCTGCGCCGCTTCATTCAGCGCTTGCACGAGCGAGCCGAGGTCTACGTTGTATGCGGCAGCCCCGTCTCGCACCGATTCAAAACGGGCCATGGAACAGCCATAGCAATCCATGCCAAAGCGCAAGAAGACGGATACTGTTTCCGGGTGTCGCTTCATCACCTCGTCAATCATCATCTTGGTATCGATCAACAGTTTCCCACTCCCCGTAAATGCGCGTCCACATTTCACGCTGTTTATTTGTCGTCTTCTTCATGCTCAGATTAACCACGGCACGAAGAAAAATTTTGTATCTTGGTTGTAGTATACCACGAAAACTTCTTCCTGTCTTTGATGCAGATCAAAGGGTGGGTGAATACGTTAAGGGTCAAAAGCACGAAGGAAAGACTTCTTGTAACCGTTCAGCGTCTCCTGAATCTACCACGGATTAACACAGAAAAAACGTTACTGCTCAGGCTTCCGTGGCTAGCGGTTGAAACCACGCCTACCACCGCAAAAAGTCGGCCTTCACCGACTGAAGATCGAACCGACGGCGGTCGGTTTTGCAACGGTAGCCGCGAATTCATTCGCCAGGCTGAGTAGTAACGCAAATTCTTTACAAACGAGTCAAGATTTTGAACACAGATTCTCACGGATGAACACGGATAAAGCTTTTTGATCTGTGCAAAGCTGTGTCCCATGAACTTGTCGGTTCGAGGCGAAGCTTCGTTAGACAGTTACAAGAAAAAACGGATCCCTCCGACAGCTTGCTAACAATGCTGCCCAACATTGGCGGCCACAGTCATGACGTCCAGCAAATCTATCTTGCCGTCGCTGACCAGATCGTAAGCGGCTTGGTACTGGCCATCTCCCGTCACGCTACCCCACGTGGCCAGGATTCGATTGAGGTCGGTACTGTCAACGTCGCAATCGCCGTCCAGGTCACCCACCAGCGGCGGAGCGCTCCCTTTCTCCACGTGTACCATCTGGATGTATTCGTCTCCGTCGGGGCTGCCGGACGGGCTGCGCGAGTCGATCCGGAAATCGGTATAAGACGAGAGTCCGTCGGCAAACCGGCCATCGGGGATCACAAAGACAGCCTTCTTCCATGTGTAATCGTTCCCCTTTTGCACCCAGGCGTTGCTGGAACCGACCGGGGTAGCCGCCTTCTCTCCCGAGTTGGAGTCGTAGAGGAGTTCCCACCGGTCGTTGTTCCAATTGAAATAGGTAACGGTAATGGTCACAAGCTGGCTTGCCCCGAACAAGTAGTCATTGTCAACATCAAAGTACATGTATGGGTTGCCGGTTGCCTGATCCGTGCGCCGGCAATAGCGGCCTTCCTTGGCAGAAGGATGGGCATCGCTCACGGCAACAGTGCGGCCGCCGGGGGCGTTGTCTTTCTGGTAGAGCCAGAAGTTGAAATTGCCCGGCTCGCCCCACGGCTGCTCAGTTTCGCGCAGGGCGACCCACACGTCGGGCGTATTCGTCAACACCCGGCCGGCGTAAAGGTTGGCATAATCGAACGCCTCACGATTGACGGTGAGGTCATATTGGGTGCTGTTATAAAACAGGTCGCGGGCAAAGTTGAAGTAGTCGGCATGTTTGTCCAGGCCGGCCAAAACGGCCCAATATACATCGTTGCTGGTGGGCAGGTAATTGCTATAGCTCTCGAAGCCGATGGGCACTCGATCCCAATAAAGCTCGGCCGAATGGTAGGTTCCGTTTCCGCCCGGGTGGTCGGCCAGGAGACCGTTGTGCTTCAAGCCGATGCCGTGGTCGGCGGCATAGCGGCCCCACTCGTCTCCCTCCCAGCCGTTGATAAACTTGGGCGCGTTCTGGAGAAGTACCGGTTTGTCCGGCCCAAAGGCATTGCGGTACATCTGAGCAATCGTTTCCACCGTTTCCACCCACTTCATGCTGCGCTGGGTGTCATTGGTGAAGCCAAAATCGGCGTCCATGGCGTTCTTTACCGCCTGGACACATTCCTGACGACTGGGATACGCCGGTTGCGTCTCTTCCCAGATGCCCACACCGATCTGCACCCAGGCCAGTCGCGAGTCGTTTCGGTAGCGCGCGCCGTAGGCAGCGATGAAGTCGCCATACTTTTGCAGATAAACCGGGTCCCAATAGCGGGGGATGTGGTAGGTTTGGCCACCGGAATAGCATTCGATGGGCTGCATACCGGCGTTGATTACCCACTGGGGCGTGGTGTATTCGCCGGGAATGCCGGCATACGTTTGCAAGCCCAAAGCAGCCGGCTTTCCGTTGGCTGCTTCGTCCCGCAGGAAACCGTCGGTCTTGTCCCAGCGATAGGTGCCTTCGGCCGGTTCAAGCTGGTACCATTTGTAGCTGCGATGCCCACCCACGTTGTGGAAGACAGCAGGGTCGTCGCCCGGCGAATCGTAGAATACATACACGCCGGGGTGGTGGTCTCCGGTGCCGAGGAAAGCGGGTGCGACGGCCCCTTCGTCCGCGACAGTCTGGGTGGAAGGTCGAATCGTGGCCCGGGCCACAGACGTGCCCAGGGCCGCGACCGCGAGCAAGAGGAAACTACAAGCAAGGATTATGGCAAAGTAGCGACGATTTTGCACGAACACCCTCCTGTTTTGAAAATAGACGACCCCTCCCCCGGCCCCTCCCCGACGCGGGAAAGGGAGACCGCGCGCCCTCCCTTCTCCCTCTGCGTCGGGGGGAGAAGGGGTCGGGGTATGAGGGGGGTCAAAACGTGCTCCGCGATTTTCATCCTTGGTGGCGAGCAGCCGCTCATGGTGACTGCTTCGCACCACCCAGTATACATCAAACGACAGGCGGGGTCAATGGCAAAAAGGTCTCATTCACGCGCTTTACAACCACTCCTTCAGGCCGACAACGCTCCCCACGATCAGGTCGGCGCCGGCGTTGCGCAACTCCGCCTCGTCTCCGAAGCCGGAGAGAACGCCGGCGGCCTGTGCGCCGGCCCGTTTGGCGGCCAGGATATCGGTGTCCATGTCTCCAACCATCAGGCAATTGCGTGGGGGGAGACCCAGAAGGTCGGCGGTGCGGATAATCGGGGCCGGATGGGGTTTGAGTCGCCACGTGTCCAGCCGCGTGGTCACCACCTCCAGGGCTGTTCGCAGGCCGGCTTGCTCGATGAACGCGTTTGCCTCGCGTGGCGCGCGGGTGGTCACCGCCGCCAGATGATACTTGCCGGCCAGGGAGCGCACAGTGGGCACGGCCCCCTCCACCGGACGGAACCGGTGACTCGTTCCGATGCCCTTCATCTCACGCAACCGGTTGGTCAGGCCCAGCAGCGTCTCGTCCAGGCCCAGCCGGTCTAGCAACGCGATCCCATAGTTCGTGGGCCCTTCGCTCCACATGACCAGCTTGCGAAAGAATTGTTTTTCGTCATTGTGGGGCACGATGGGACGCAAGAAACCGAACCACCCGGTGAGCGTGTCCACCAAAACATCGTCTGTGTCAATCAACGTTCCGTCCAGGTCGAACAGGACGGCTTGTACCATCGAAACATCAAGGCTCACGAGCCGTTTCTCCTCCTTGCGCCAAATCCTCATTCAACATTTCGCGTGTACCGGTGGGGGGTTGCTCCGCCCCGGCCGTTTCCGGTTCCTCAAGCTCCTCTTCGCCGGGTGCCAGCAATTTTCCGTAGGCGTAGCCTGCCAACACACGCACGGTAGCCAGGGTCGGCGCAGCCAGGAAGATGCCCAGAATGCCGCCGATGCTGGCGCCGGCGACGGCCCCCACCAACACGACCACCGGGTGCAAATCCACGCTCCCCCCGATGATACGGGGCACCAACACATTGTTCTCGATCTGCTGGATCAGCGTATACGTTCCCAGCACAATCAGCACAAACCAACCGTTGGAGATCGGCAGGTGTGAAGACCCTTGGAACAACGCGATCAAGATTGCCGGAATCATTGAGATGATGGGGCCGAGATTGGGCACGATTTCCAAAATACCGGCAATCAGTCACAAGACGGCGGCGTTGGAAACCCCCAAAACGAACATACTCACACCCACAGTGACTCCGACCACAGTGCCCAAGAGCAATTGACCGCGCAAGAATGCGTTCCATACATCGCCGATGGTGTAGATCAGATTCCATACTTCATCTCGATAAGGGGGCGGCAGTTGCGAGTCGATGTAGTCCAAGACGGTTGGCGAGTCCTTTACCAGATAGAAAGAGACGACCAGAATGAAGATCAGCCACAACACCGTCGTCGCAAAGCCCGTCGCAACGCCGAAGAATACATTCACCGAGCGAGGGGCCACCTGGGACAGGGATGCCTGTAGATTGTCCAGGACGAGCTGGTATACCTGTGTGGGATCGACAACGTAGCCGGCCACACGGAGCGTGCCGTAGGAGGCGATGCTGTCGCGCAGCGATAACAGGATTTGGTTCAGGTCCAGTTGTGCCCGACTGATCGGCTGGATGAAACCTTCCGGCACGATGAGAATGGGTGCCAGGCTGATCAAAACCACCAACACCAAATATACGAGGGCAGTGACCAGCAGGCGGGGCAGGCGAGAACGGGCCACGATGCCATCTACCAGCGGATTCATCATGTAAGCGAGCAGTATGGCCAACGACAGGGGGAGTACCAGATTCCAAAGGGAATAGATCGCCAGTGCCCCCACAATCAACCAGATGGCTACAATCCATTGTTTGGTCGTTCGTCCCCACGACGGACTCATGGTCTAAGCCTCCACCAAATAAACTTGGCTCCCTCCATAAGCAGAAGTGGCATAAACCCAAGCGTGAGAATGATTCCCCAATCGGCCAACGTCACCGGCAGCGTCTGGAAAAAGGGCTGGAAAAAGGGGACGTAAATGATGATCAACTCACTAATGACCATGACAACAAAGGATGCCACCAGGGCCATGTTAGAAAACAGGCCCAGTCGAAACAGGGAAATGCGGTTGCTGCGCAAGTTAAAAGCATGCACGTTCTGGGCCACCACAGAAGTGGAGAAGGCCATCACGCGGGCCTCACGCACACTCTCGCCCCACAAGTAGATCGAAATCGTGAATGCCAGCAGGGTGACGGTGGCAATCACCACCCCCTGCAGCCCCATGAGCAGCGGCATGGGATGGGTGATCACCTCTTCGTCCGCCGGGCGCGGCGCGCGTTGCATGATACCCGGCTCGGCCTCTTCTACTCCCAGGGCAAGAGCCGGCAGGCTGTCGGTGGCCAGGTTGATCCACAGAATCTGGATCGGTACCAGCGGGAGGGGCATACCGATCAGCGTAGCCACAAACATGGTCAACACCTCGCCGATGTTGCAGGACAAAAGATAGTGGATGAAGCGACGGATGTTATCGAAGATAACGCGCCCCTCCTCCACTGCGGCAACGATGGAGGCGAAGTTATCGTCGGTGAGCACCATGTCGGCCGCTTCTTTGGCCACATCTGTGCCGGAGAGGCCCATGGCCACGCCGATTTGTGCCTCCTTCAACGCCGGGGCGTCGTTCACGCCGTCGCCGGTCATGGCCACAACATGGCCCTGCGCTTTCCAGGCGCGCACAATGCGCAGCTTGTGTGCCGGCGATACCCGCGCATACACCCGTATCTCCTCCACCGCTTCCTGCAACGCTGCGTCCGACAGCTCGTCCAGTTCCCGACCTGTGATCACGCG
This sequence comes from Chloroflexota bacterium, assembly GCA_013151955.1. GTDB lineage: Bacteria > Chloroflexota > Anaerolineae > Ardenticatenales > JAADHH01 > JAADHH01. Next base: position 4,022 of record JAADHH010000086.1, on the reverse strand, counting down.
CTGGCCCGGCCCCAAAATGTCCAGCTCGTGGGCAATGGCCACAGCCGTCTCTCGGTGATCTCCGGTGATCATCACCACGCGGATTCCGGCCGTTTGGCAAGCCTGCACTGAGGGGAGCGCCTCCGGTCGCAGCGGGTCGCTCATGGCGAAGAGGCCGGCGAAGGTCAGACCCGTTTCCAGTTCGTCCGGTCCCCTGTCGGCCAAACCACTTTGCAATGCGGGCGGAACGTCGCGATAGGCCACGGCCAGGACACGCATGGCCTGCTTTGACAGGCCATCATTTTGCAGGCGAATGACCTCACGTCTTTCGGGTGAAAGGGGAAACACCTCGCCAGCGGCGTTTATCGCTGCCGTACACAGACCCAGCACAACATCCGGCGCACCTTTCACATACGCACGGACCCCATCGTTCGGGCCGGCCCAGACGACGCTCATACGCTTCCGCTCCGAATCGAAAGGCAACTCCGCAACAAAGCGGCGGGACTGTTCCAATTCATTGCGCCAGACGTTCCCCTTGGCAGCAGCAACCATGAGTGCCGCTTCGGTTGGACTGCCGGTGATCTCCCAGTCTTCTGTGGTCTGCCCGTTCGACGGTGGCCGGATCTGCGCGTTGTTGCAGAGTGCCGCTACAGTCAGCGCTTGCCGGGCGCCGGGGGGCAGATCGAGCAGGGCGGTGCCGTTCCGTTCGTAGCCGCCCTGCGGTGTGTGACCGGAACCGGTCACCTCGAAGGTCTCGCTCCCGACAACCAGTTTGCGGACCGTCATGGCGTTTTGGGTCAGCGTACCGGTCTTGTCTGTGCAGATGACGGTCGCCGCGCCGAGGGTCTCCACCGAAGGCAGCCGGCGGATGAGTGCGTGGCGGCGGACCATACGGCGCACGCCCAGCGCCAACGCAATGGTGACCACGGCGGCCAATCCTTCCGGAACAGCAGCAACGGCCAGCGTCACCGCGACCAGGAACATCTCCAGCGGCGAGTTGCCACGCAGCCAACCGGCGACGAAGACAATGGCCACAATCCCCAGGGTAGCGTAGACTAGCCAGCGACCGACCTGCTCCAGACGTTGTTGGAGGGGTGTGCTTTCCCGCTCGATAGATTGGACCAGGCCGCTGATCTTGCCCAGTTCGGTGTCCATGCCGGTGGCGCTGACCACGGCCCGCCCCTTGCCATACGTGACCATCGTGCTGGAGAAGACCATGTCGTAGCGCTCGCCCAGCAGTGCGCCATCCGGCACGCGAACATGGGCATTTTTCTTGATGGGCGCAGACTCGCCGGTGAAGGCCGATTCGTCCACCCGCAGCGAATGGGTTTCCAGCAAGCGGGCGTCGGCGGCGACCAGGTCGCCCGCTTTGAGGAGGAGCAGGTCGCCGGGCACGACCTCGCGCGATGGGATGGTTTGCACGACCCCGTCACGCAATACACGCGCAGAGGGTGCGGTCATCTGGCGTAGGGCATGGATGGCCTGTTCGGCGCGGTATTCCTGGATGAAGCCGAGCAGCGCGTTCACGATGACGATGACCAGGATGGCTGCCGCATCTACTTGCTCACCGAGCAGGCTGGAGACGACGGCCGCAGCGATCAGCAGCAAAACGATGAAGTCGGTGAACTGGTCGAGGAACTGACGCCAGGCTGGCCGGCCCTGCTCTTTCCGCAGCACGTTGGGGCCGAATTTCTGCAGACGCTCGGCTGCTTCGGCCGCGGAAAAGCCATGGGTCAGGTTGGGTTCAAGTGTCATAGACAAAAGGAAACCGGGATTCGCAAAATTCGTGCATTTCGCTCAAGAATAAGAAGATAAGAAGTTCAACTTCTCGAAGAAGTTGAACTTCTGCTTGCTTCTCGACTTCTACAATTATAGGAGGTTTTGGCAGAGATGTCAAAGAGGCGGAGCGACAAGGAGATGACCGGTTGCGTTCGCGCTGTGCAACAAGCGAGCCGCACGGGTGCTGTAGATGAGCCAGCCACAAAGGCCCTTTCAATGCCCTGCGGCCTGATAGTCGTGGAATAGCAGGCTGCCCAGCGGCGTACCTTTCATCTCTTGCAGTTGTTTGAGATATGTTTCCTGGACGCGCCGGTCATCGCGGACCATACCGTCGTGCAGGGTGATAATCCTCTGGCTGCTGAGCGCGACGACCGGATCGTGGGTAACCAGCAAGATGGTTTTGTTCTCTTCCAGGTTGAGTTTGTCGAACAGGGCCACGATATTCGCACCACTTTCGCTATCCAGATTGCCTGTCGGCTCGTCGGCGAGGATCAACGCCGGGTCATTGGCCAGGGCGCGGGCAATGGCGACACGTTGGCGTTCACCACCGGAGAGTTTGGAGGGGACAAAGTCTGTGCGGTCCGCCATATCTACCAAGGAGAGCAAGTACTCTGCCCGTTCACGGCGCTCCCGCTCCGGCATACCGACTCCTTCCATGGGGACTTCGACATTCTCGCGCGCCGTCAGGGTGGGGATCAGGTTGTGGAGTTGGAAAACGAAGCCGATTTCTTTGGCCCGAAAATGGTCCAGGTTGTGGACGGTGGCCAGGTCCCGACCGTTGATGATCACTTGCCCACTTGTGGGGCGGTCGAGTGCCCCCAGGATGTGTAGGAGCGTGCTCTTGCCGGAGCCGGAGGGTCCCATGACAGCGACGAACTCTCCCGTTTGCACGTACAAGTCAACGCTGTCCAGCGCGCGGACTTGGGCGCCGTCACCATACACTTTGCTCAATTCTTTGGTTTGAATGGTATAGGTGGTCATGGGGTGCTGTCCTGTGGCACGATGTTGACGAAGGCGGTCATGCCCCAGCGCAACAATGACGTTCCTTCGTCCACGGAGATGATCGTGGTATAATTTGTGCTTCCCTCTTTTTGGGTGGCCATTGGGGCAATGTGCACGATCTGCCCCGTCAGGGTCTTGTCGGGGAGTGCATCGAAAGTCAATTCTACTTTCTGACCTACCCGGATACGGTTCACGTCCGTCTCGCGCAGGTCTGTCGTTTCCACCTGCAACTGCGTGAGGTCTCCCACAGCAACGATGGGCTGGGCGGGCGATACCAGCTCGCCGAGACGTGGGTAGACCTTCCCGATGATGCCGTCGAAGGGGGCTGTGAGAGTCGCTTTCTCGCGGGCATGGCGAGCTTGTCGCAGCGTGGCTTCGGCCCGGCTGACCTGTGCCCGGGCCACGTCCAGTTCGTCGGGTGATGCGCCGGCAAGGAGCAAATCGCGCGCGGCGTGGGCCTCTTCGGCCCGGGCCTGTGCAGCAAGCACGGCGGCCTCGGCCGCCGCAGCCTGCGCCTGGGCCACAGCGAGTTGTGCTTTGGCCGCACTGATTTCGTCCGCAGTCGCGCCCGAAATCAGCTTGTCGTAGGCAGCCTGGGCCTGCTCCAGGTTCAACGTGGCCGTTTGCAGCGCAAGCGATTCGGGCCGGGCGCCGGCGTCCGGCAGGCCGGCAATCGGGTCGTAGGCGGCCTGGGCCTGGCGCACCGCTCCTTCCGCTTTTTGCAGGTCTGCTTTGGCGGATGCGATGTCCTCAGGGCGCGCTCCCTTCTGCAATTGGGCGAGTGTGTGCTGGGCCACATCTGCTTGGGCCTTCGCCGCCTGCGCGTTTTGTTCGGCCTGGGTCACAGCAGCGGTCGCCGCCTCGACTCTGGCGTTTGCAGCGGCGATTTGCGGTGGGCGGGGGCCGGCGCGCAATTGGGCCAATTGCCCTTCCGCTTGTGCCAGTGCGGCCTCGGCCTGGGCCACCTGGTCGGTCAAGTCCGTATCGTCCAGGCGCACCAGGGCCTGTCCCCGCTGCACAGATTCCCCGGCTGTCACTTCGATGCCGGCGATGCGGCCGGCAATGGGGAAGGCCAGCATGGCGTGTTCGGCAGGCACGACGATTCCCGAGGCCCAGATCACGGCCGGGCCGGCCTCTTCCTGGTCGGATGGCGGCGTGGCCGGCGGCGTGGCCCGGCGCGTGTAGCCGAAATAGCCGAGTGCAACAAGAACAATAAGGCCCAGTGCCGTAAGCAGTCGTCGGTTGGTCATTGGTGTTCCTCC
>JAADHH010000099.1 GCA_013151955.1 Chloroflexota bacterium | reverse complement strand
AGGCATGAGCGCCGGCCTCGATTGCACGCCAATCATTGCCGGTGGCCAGGGCCACGGCGTCTATGCCATTCATGATGCCCTTGTTGTGCGTGGCCGCGCGATAGGGGTCGGCGGCGGCGAAGGCGTAGGCCTCGACGATGCCCCGCGCCACATCGGCCCCCGGCCGCCCGGCGGTAGCCAGCGAGCCGGTCAGTACGCGGCAGCGGGCCCGCACCGTGCGCCGGTCGGAAAGATTGCTCAGGATGCGCAGGTTCACCCGTCCCCCGGTGAGGGCAACGATGTGAGGAGCCAGCGCCTCGCAGGCGGTATTGACGGCGTTGGCACCCTGCGCGTCGCGCACGTCCAGCAACAAGTGTACGATGAGCATGGGGCCGGCAGGCGTATCGGGGAGGTGGCGCACTTCGACGGCCCGCGCGCCGCCGCCGAGACTGACGATGGTCGGATGGAGCGCGTTCACTTGCGCGAGCAGCTCGTCGCCGGCCGCTCGAATCGCAGCGCTGGCGGCCTCGATGTCGGGGACGTCCAGCACTTGTATCTGGCCGATCATCACCGGAGCGGTCGCCTCGACGGTGAATCCGCCGGCCTGCCGGACCAGCTTGGCGGCATAGGAACAGGCCGCAACAACGGATGGCTCCTCGATGACCATCGGTATCAGATAGTCGCGCTCGTTGACCAGAAAGTTCACGGCGACACCCAGCGGCAAAGCGTGCAGACCGACGACGTTTTCGATCATGCGACCGGCGGTGGCCAGGCTCAATCCCTGGTGCAGCATGACCAAATCAGCTTCGTCCAGGCGGCAACGCTGGGCGATAGCGCGCACCCTCTCTCCCATAGATAGGCGATAGAAACCGGAGATGGCCGAAGATACCGCTGCAGGCATGGCCATCATCCAGCGTCCTCATGGTTTTTATGATGCTCATTGTCGCCCTCGCCGTTCCGGTCTGCACCGGCCGTCTTCTGTTCCATGGTGGCCAATGCTTTGGCGACTTCTTCGATGGCCCGGCGCTGTTTGCGATAGAAGTCCGATTCACTGATGGCTAACCGGTTGGCCACGTCGTGGACACGGTGGCCCCGCACGTACTTCAGATCGAGGATGTTGTAGAGCGTCCATTCGGGAGATGTCAACCGTCGTTGGCCTTCCGGTTTGAGTTCTTCGATCGCGTGCTCCAGCACGGCACGGAGGGCCTTGGAAGGGTTGCCATATTCGCGGAGCGCGCGCTGGACCACATCCAGTTGCAGCAAGGGGCTTTCGCTCAGGCTGGGGCCGCCCCAGTAGTGGTTGAGGGCCTCGCGCACCATCTTCGGAAAATCGGGAGCCAGTACCGGGCTATTCTCCAGCGGGGCCAGCGTCTCCGGTCCTGGGTAGCGCATTTCGTGCCGCCATTGGCGCATGGAATCGAGTTGGGGGGTGAGTTGGTGGATCAGCGCAAAGATGCTCTGTTGCAGGCGACGGTCTTCCAGCGTAGTTTCGGCACGCCGGATGAGTTGAGAGATTACGGCATACTCGCGCTCGGTAAGCTCCGGCATGATTGGCGGTACGGCGACGGTGAGGATGCCAAGTGTGGCGTTTTCCTGTGATGTGCGCAGGGGGATCAGCCAGTGCTCGTTCTCTATGGGTGGCAGGGTGTTCCGCTGGAATGCTTCGCGCACCTCGTCCCCGATGTTGCTGAGTACGTCAACCGTGCTGGTTTGCAGCCACTTGCCGGCGGCGCGCTTCGATCCGCAATGAGCCTCGGTGTGCAGTTGCCCGTTGCGCATGACGATGACCGAGCCATCGGGTGTGCGCAGCAGGTCGCAAATGGCGGTGAGGATGTTTTTCATCATTTGCTCGATTTCCGAGCTGGTCAGCAGCCGTTCGTCCACGCTTTGGAGCCAGGTGATTTCGGTGCGGTCACCTTCGTAGGTAAGGCGGTCCACGAGAGGTTGGGCCAACTTGAGCAAAACCTGGTAAAGGACGATGCCGGTGACGATGGAGAAGATCAGAAAGGTCTCGCGCGGCAGGCCCAGAATGATTTCAACACGGGGCACAACGAGGGCTATGCCAATGACAAAGGTGCCCAGCAATGGTCCGCGCAGCAGGTAGAGGATCATGCTATGTTTCACCACGCGGTCCGGGGCCAGCGTGCTCTGGTAGGCGACGCTGTAGGCCATGATCGCCGTCATGGCGGCCACACCGATGTTCCCCAGGGCAGAGAGGACCAGGATGAAATCGGGCGAGAGGGTGGCGGGCGTGCTGGCCAGCAGCAGGTAGGGGAAGACGGCCATACCGGGTGCCGCAAACGTCGCGACCAGGTAGGTCATGCGCCGGCGGGAAAGGGTGGTCAAACAACGCTGTCTGGCCCACAATGTGTTGACCAGGCCCCACCCCGATGTCAGGAAAAAATAGAGCGCGAAGACCCAGAAATAGGGGCCGGCGGTCAATTGGCTGGCGAGGGGCGCATAGACGACCTTATTGCGCAGCAACAGGTTGGAGTCGAGGGCCAACAGGAAGAAGACAGCGCTGGAGGCATAGCTGAGGCCCACGGCCAGCCGGCGCCGTTTCGATGGTGCGCCGGTCAGACGGAGCAAGGCGTCGGAGAAGTGCAGATACACGGCCGGCACAAAGGCAATGCCCAGCCACTGGAACTTGAGCCAAAATATGGCTGCTTCCACCGAGGTCACTTTGGCCAGGAGAACATCGCCGGCATACACAACGGCCACGCAACCCATCAGTGCGGCGAACGTTCGGGCAACGGAATTCCACAGATTGTGGGCCAGAATGTACAGGAACAACGAGAAAACCAGGATGAGATTGGCTGCAGACAGGATCAGGTTCGTCAGTCCCAGTACAGATGTTAGTGTGATTGCTTCCATCGTTAGTCGTCAGTCGTCAGACGTCGGACGGCGATTCACCCCTCTTTCTCATCATCCTCCGCCGATTCGCAGGGCGAAGTAGTAAACTACCACACCGACCAGCAGCAAGCTGTCGATCCGGTCCAGGATACCACCGTGTCCCGGAATAATGGTACCGGAGTCTTTGGCCTGGACCTGGCGTTTGATCCACGATTCGATCAGGTCACCGAGTATGGCGGCGGTGGCGATCAGGAAGCCGCACGCGGTCGCCAAGGGGAGGGAGAGGCCAATCCACTGGTTGGTCAGCAAAATGGTGATGGCCGTGCCGGTCACGAATCCCCCAATTGCACCCTCCCACGTTTTCTTTGGACTGATTTTGGGAGCCAGAGCACGATGGCCCCACGTTTTGCCGGCCAGGAACGCGCCGCTATCGGTGGCCCAGGTGCCGAGCATGGCAATCGTTGTCCACGCCAGGCCACGAGGCAATGCCCGCAGCATGACCATGTGGGCCGCCAGCCAGCCGATGTAGAACGCGCCGGCCAGGGTCAAGGCCCAGTTGACCAGGGTGCCTTCGCGGTCTCCCGCAAACAGGGGCCATAACAATATGGCGACGAACGTGCCGGCCAACAGGACATTTCGCGGCAATGGGAACGAATGATCAACGGTCAATAGGGCAATGATCAGGAGGCCCAGTACGAAGAAGGGACGATATCCCTGCACCCTCATCAGAGAATAAAACTCATACCCCGCCAACACGGAAAAGAGTAGAGCAGTTATTGTAAAAGGCAGACTGCCTACATAGACGATAAAGACGACCAAAGGGAGCAGGATGGCAGCACTGAGCAGGCGCGTAGTCATTGAATGGTCTCGTGTGGGGACTGTGACGTTGCTATGGGGGGGTTGCCTGGGGCACACGGCCAAATCGTCGCTCCCTGCGGGCGTACTCAAGCAGGGCATTGTGCAATTCTTCCGGCCCGAAGTCTGGCCAAAAGGTGGGCGTCGAGTAGATTTCTGCGTATGCCGCCTGCCAAATCATGAAGTTGCTCAAGCGCATGTCTCCGCCTGTCCGGATGATGAGGTCAGGGTCCGGCAGGCCGGCGGTGTAGAGGTGGTTTGCAAATAGCTCCTCGGTCAACGCATCCGGCGACACACCTTCGCGGAGCAAGCGGCGTGTTGCATCCAGGATTTCGGCCCGTCCCCCATAGTTGAAGGCCACATTCAGGATGAGCGTATCGTTCTGTTTGGTGGTTTCTACGGCTTTCTTGATGCGCTTACGGAGTCGTTCCGATATGCCTTCTACGTGGCCGATATGCCGGATCTGCACACCATTCTTGTGCAAATCTCTCAGCTCCCGGTCAATCACTTGTTCGAGGATCAACATCAGGCCATGCACCTCGTCGAAGGGCCGGTTCCAATTCTCGGTGGAGAACGCGTAAATTGTGAGAACCTTGATGTCGAATTCGACGCAGGCGCGCAGGATGTGGCGGAGGTTGTCTGTGCCGGCGCGATGCCCGGCAATGCGTGGCAAGCCACGTGTTTGTGCCCACCGGCCATTGCCGTCCATGATGATGCCTACATGGTATGGGATTTTGCTCAGTTGATTTTCTTCTGTTGCCATCGCCCCTTCTTGGGGGAGGATGTCTCCCCACGTGTACAGGCCGGGTCCGTCGAAATGCTCTGCGCCGGCATTCCTCACGCTGTGCGCATTGCGCTCAAATCTCCATGATTTCTTCTTCTTTTGCCTTCCCGACTTCGTTGATCTCTTTCACATACTTGTCGGTCAGGTCTTGTGTTTTGTCTCGCGCGCGGTAGTATTCGTCCTCGGAGATGAGGCTTTCCTTTTGGAGGTCCTGCAAGTCCTGGAGTCCATCCCGGCGGATATTTCGCACCGATACGCGGGCCTCTTCGACCCGTTTCCCAACGACTTTGGTCAATTCGCGCCTCCGTTCCTCCGTGAGGGGGGGGATGGCCAGGCGAATGATTTTGCCATCGTTGTTGGGGGTGAGGCCCAGGTCGGATTTCAATATGGCACGTTCGATGTCGCCCAGGGCGCTGGCGTCCCAGGGGCGAATGGTCAGCAGCGAAGCCTCGGGCGCGGCAATGGTCGCCATTTGATTGAGCGGAGTGAGCGTTCCATAGTAGGGCACCATGATGCGTTCGATGAGCGCGGGCGACGCCCTACCCGTACGGACAGTTTTGAAGTCCTCTTCCAGAGCCACGATGGATTTTTGCATACGGTCTTCCAGGTCCTGAAGTACGTCGTTGACCATCTTTTGTCTCCTCTCGTGAGAAGTTGCGGCTGTGCCAGTCCCTCAGAAGTTCAACTTCTTGAAGGCAGCCCCCTTAGAAGTTGTCCCTAGAAGTTGAACTTCTTGAAGGCAGCCCCCTTAGAAGTTGTCCTTAGAAGTTGAACTTCTTGAAGGCAGTCTCCTTAGAAGTTGTCCTTAGAAGTTGAACTTCTTGAAGAAGTTCAACTTCTTGTCTTCTTAACTTCTTGTCCCTTCCAACTACGCTATGAGTGTGCCTACGTCCGGTTCGCCCAGAACGACCCGTTCGATGCTGTGTGGTTCAGACAGGCTGACTACGGTGATTGGCATATTGTTGTCCATGCAAAGGGTGATTGCCGTGCTATCCAGCACACGAACTTGCATGTTCAAAGCTTCCAGGTAGGAAAGGTTTGTAAATCGCTTGGCGTCGGGGTTGTGCATGGGATCCTCGTCGTAGACTGCATCCACCTTGGTCGCTTTGATGAGTAGGTTGGCATTGATTTCCATGGCGCGGAGCGCTGCCGCCGTATCCGTTGTAAAGTACGGGTTCCCTGTCCCCCCGCCCAGGATGACAATGCGACCTTTTTCCAGGTGCCGGATGGCCCGCAGGCGAATGTAGGGTTCGGCAAGGGCTTTCATTTCGATGGCGGTCTGCACGCGGCTTTCCAGAGTCATGCGCTGCAACGAATCTTGCAGGGCGAGCGCATTCATCACTGTGGCCAACATGCCCATGTGGTCGGCGGTAGCCCGTTCCATGCCTTGTTCGATGCCGATCTTGCCGCGCCAGATGTTTCCTGCGCCAATCACTACGGCAATTTGCACATCGTGCCGGTTGACATCGCGGATGATTGAAGCCAGTTTGTCAACCTGGTGTGGGTCAATGCCATAACCGCGAGGGCCGGCCAGCGAGTCCCCTCCCACTTTGAGCAAGATGCGCCGGTACATTGGTTTCGGCATTATGTTTCTCCCATATCTGTGACAATATTGGGTGTTCGGTGACTGTCGTTTGTGGCGCGAAGGCGTGGAGCGTAGGGTGCATTGCCCCGGTGGCAAAGTATCCTCACGATCCACGCATTGCGTTTGTCAATCCTGTGAGCGTTCGGGAGGAACCCCCGAAATGTTTGCTCGACTTCCCTCAGGGCGCTGTCCGGCTCGGCGTGTCACTTGCCGAGTTCGTAGCGTACAAAACGGCGGAGTGTAATGTTTTCCCCCAGCTTGGCAATGGCCCCTTGAACAAGTTGTTCGATGGTCAGTTTGTTTTCTTTGATGAAGGGTTGTTTCAGCAAGCAGACTTCAGCATAGTACTTCTGCAGACGGCCTTCGACGATCTTTTCGAGGACGTGTTCTGGTTTCCCCGAGTCCTGGTATTCGGCCATGTAAATGGCTCTTTCCTGGTCCAATATATCTTGAGGGACGTCATCAGGTCTCAGGTATTGTGGGTTCGCGGCAACAACCTGCATGGCCAGATCATGGGCCAGTTGTTTGAATTCTGTCGTTCTGGCCACAAAGTCTGTTTCACAGTTCAGCTCTACCAATGACGCCACCCGCCCACCGGCGTGTACGTACGGTTCGATGATGCCTTCATTGGTCTGCCGTCCGGCCTTTTTGGCCGCTTTGGCCAGACCCTTTTCGCGGAGATAGACGATGGCTTTTTCAGCATCGCCGTTCGTGGCCTCCAGGGCTTTCTTGCAATCGAGAACACCCGCACCGGTTCGCTGCCGGAGTTCCTTTATCATTTCGGTGGTGATGGCCAATCTATTCGCCTCCTTCTGCGTCCTCATGATCATCCTGCTCTTTGTCTTTGTCGTTTTCCTCGCGTGCAGTGTAGGGACCTTCGTCGTCAGGGCTAAATACTCTGCGTGTGGTATCCACCTCTTTCAGGTCTTCGTCCTCTTTGAGCTGTTCTGCCCACCGGGACTGGCGTATATCCTTGCCTTCGATTACCGCATCGGCCATGATGCCTGTTATCAGGCGAATGGCCCGAATGGCATCGTCGTTCGAAGCGATCACGAAATCTATGGGGTCGGGATTACAATTTGTATCTACCATTCCTATGATGGGAAGGCCCAACTTGTTTGCTTCATGGACGGCTATGTCCTCTCTCCCCACGTCGACAATGAAGACGATGTCGGGGAGGACCGTCATGTGTTTGATGCCGCCAAAGCGAATGTTTAGTTTGGCGATCTCTCGCGATTTGAGCAACCGCTCCTTCTTGGTGAGCAGTTCCAATTCCCCACGAGCTTGCGCGGCTTCCAACTCGTGCAGGTAGTCCAACCGCTTGCGGATGGTGTGGAAATTTGTCAGGGTTCCTCCAAGCCAGCGCTGGTTGACGAACGGCATGTTGCAGCGCACAGCCTCTTGTTCGATCAGGTCTTGGGCTTGGCGTTTTGTGCCGACGAAGAGCAAGGTACCGCCGTTGGCAACGGTGTCTCGAGCTGCTGCGTAAGCATCATCGATTTGGGCAATGGTTTGTTGCAGGTCAATGATGTGAATCCCGCTACGCTCCGTGAAGATATATGAACGCATACGGGGATTCCATCGCCGCGTGCGATGTCCAAAGTGCACGCCGCCTTCGAGTAAGGGTTTGATTCCAATTACAGACACAGGCTACATTCCTCCTTCGTTTATCGCGTCCACCCTCCCTAGTAAGCGACACTGCCTTACACCGGTTTGAATATTCCGGTCAACGAAGTCGTAAGAGGGTGTGTTTACTTTCTCACGTGTTTCAACAACACAGAGAGTATAACACAAGTAGCCCGTTACGGCAAGTTGTACACGGCCAGGGGTGTCCGTCATTTTTGCGTTGGGGCACCGGTAGAGTTCCATCGCCCTGGAATGGGGATTCCAGGGCTACACGGGGATTCCAGGGCTTAGAAGTTCAACTTCTCGGAGAAGTTGAACTTCTCACCCCCAAATTGAAATGCGCCCCCGGAAACCCGGAAAAGCGGCATTTGACTATTCAGCAAAAACGTGGTAAAATATTACCATCAAAGATGAAGTAGGTTTTGGCTGTACCATCGAAGACTGCCCAGGCTTGCGGAAACTGGGTGGTTTTTTTTGTTCTGCCCCCACTGCTTCACCAAATTCAAACCAATCAAGGAGTAAAAAAGTGACTGAAAAACAAACTGGAACCGTCAAATGGTTCAATGATGCTAAAGGATTCGGATTCATCTCCCTTGAAGGCTCGGAGGACGTTTTCGTCCACCACTCCGCCATCGAGAGCGATGGATTCCGCTCTCTGCGCGAGAACCAGCAGGTCGAGTTCTCTGTCGAGCAGGGACCCAAGGGGTTGCAGGCTGTCCACGTGAAGGCTCTATAGCCCAACCTGACCGGCCCCTTGCTGCATCTGAATAAGAAGCAGTAGGGCAAAGCAATTCAAGATGTACAACCGCACGGCTGTTCCGCAAGCCGTGCGGTTTTTTTGTTCTTCGTTACTGCTCAGGCACGCAGCGAGAATAGCTTCAGCAACCGGGCGGTAGCCCCCCAGCCCCCCAATCCTGGGGGAGTACAGCAGTTTGCCCCCAAAGTTGGGCGGCTTCGCCGCGCGGCAAACCACACACCATCCTCATTCGTTCCCCTCCCCCTCGCAAGGGGAGAAGCTAGGGGCGGGGGTCCCTATACGATTTTCATCCCTCTGCGCCTTTGCGTTAAAACAATTCTCACCCCCAAACTGAAATACATCCCCCCACCCCACTTTCTTGACGAACCGTCCGGATTGTGCTACAATTAAATCGTGACGCATTGCGTTATTCTGGAGTGAACGATACACAGGTTCATCTTATGTGGAGGAGGTGCAGAAAATGTCTGAAGAACAAAAGACAAACAAGAAACGAACGGGGGAAGAAACGCCAGAAGCAGACAGCTTGTTTGGTTCAGCACGCAAGGTTCTGTTGGCCAGCGTGGGAGCCGCCGCTCTGGCCCAGGAGGAGATCGAAGACTTCGTAACCCGTCTGGTGGACAAGGGAGAAATCGCCGAAAAGGATGGCCGAAAACTGGTGAAAGATGTGCTGGAACGCCGCCGCAAGCGCGCGGAACGTTTCGGTGAAGTGGTGGACGAAGGCCTGGAGCGGGTCCTTTCGTTGTTGAATCTCCCGACAAAGGGAGACATCACCGAGTTGAGCGAGCGCGTGGCCGAGTTGAGCCGGCAGGTAGAAGAGCTGCAAAAGACGCAGTGACACGCCTGATCAAGCGCTACCCAAACCGCAAACTCTATGACACAGTGACTCGCCGTTACATCGCCCTTCGCGACATCGCCATGATGGTCCGCGAGGGGGTTGCGTTGCGTGTGGTGGAGCACGAGTCCCAAGAAGACATAACCGCGCGAACCTTATCGCAAATCATCCTCAACCAGCAGCGTTCCGGAGGAGGGGTTTCGCACAAAGTGCTGGAAAATCTGGTCCGGGCCGGCGATTGGGGGAGCGAAACGATGCGCTCCTCCCTTTCGATCACCCGAGACGTCGTGCGTTGGCTGGACGAGGAATGGCAAGCGCAGCGCAACCCCTCTGCGGTGCCGGCGGATGGCACCGGCAATCGAATGCGTTTCGCCCTGCAGGGAATATTGCAACTTGCCGGGATGGAACAAATTTGGCAGATCGAACAACGATTGCCCCACGTGTGGGAGCGACTCAACCTGGCCAGCCACAATGATCTGCGTGAACTTGAAGCACGCCTCGATGAGCTCGCCCAACGAATCGCAGAACTTGGCGCGAACCACGGTTGAGGCCCCCCGGCTTTCGCCCAAGCAGTTCAACCTCTAAGCTGTTATGAAAATAATGTGTCAGGTGTCAGGTGTCACGTAAAACGTAAAACGTGATGCGTAAGACGCAATACGCAATACGTTTCACGCCTTCACGTTTCACGCCTTCACGTTTCACGCCTTCACGTTTCACGTCCCGCCATTTTCATCCTTGGTGGCGCGCAGCCGCTCAGGGGCACTGCTTACTGGCTGAAGGGGAGCATAGCCAAGACAAGCCGCACGGGACCGGCAATGAATTGGGGGTACAAGGCCAGGCCGATCAAAAAGGCACTCAGGATAAGGATGGTTGCCGAGGCCAAACGGGGTTCTCGCTCGATAGCGGCACCCTGTTCCGAATGTACGAAGACAGACCGGATGATGCGCGCATACCCCAGACCGGCAAAGGCCGTAGCTCCGAGAAGACCCCATACCCAGACGGAATATCCGTTCTCGAGCAGAGCCCGATAGATGAGCCAACGCGACAAAAACCCGCTGGAAATGGGCACACCGAGTAGCGCCAGGCTGCCCAGAGACATCCCCAGCAGCGAGACCGGCAATCGGAAGGCGGTACCTTGCAGATTTCTGGGGGAAAGGCCGGTCGCCCGGTGGTGCAGTACGGCCAGACTTTGGCCGGCCAAAATCAGCGCTACACTTCTGTTGATCAGACCGTACAGAACACCGTGCAGAGCGGCCGGCGAGGCGATTCCCAGCCCGACCAACAAGTACCCTAGATCGGCAAGGGCAACGTGCGCCCACCAGCGGCCAAGGTGATCCTGCGAATAGGCGAGGATTCCACCGGTGATTGCCGTTACCAGGCCACCCCACACCAGCAGATGAGAAAACGTACCGGTCTCACGCAGAGCCGGAAACTGGACGAGCCACGTCGTCAGCAGCACCAGGAAGACAATCGGTACCGTCGAAGCCATGAAGGCCGCAATCGCCGGCGGAGCTGTCTCGCTGATCGTCGGCAACCAGGTGTGAAAAGGGAACAGGGCAAACACGAAGGCAAAGCCAAGGGCCATGATCGCGGTGGCGACCTGCAGCAGGGCGGCAATATCCGAGTGCATGTCGTAGTAGTGCAGCAAGAATATGGCGACAAGGAGCAGCGGAGAAGCCAGGACAATGGTAGTGAGCAGATGCATGGCCGGCCTGGTATCTTCCCTCGGCCCTCCCTGAATCAAAAATATGCACGTAAGCATCCCCAATTCCGCCAGCAGAACAGCAATCACCGGACTTTGAAATAAGAGCGCCCCGTTCAAGAACCCGATGCTTATGAGCAAGAAGGGATAGAGTGACCATCCCTGAGAGACCTGCCAGACGAAGAGGAAAATGCTGGCGGTCGAGAAGAGAAGGATGAGCAAAGCCATCCGCTGGATTGGATACAACGCCAATTCACGACCCAGAATATGGGCCGTCGTGCCATCCGGCAGCCGCCAAATCCATGACATCGTGAAGAAGATCGCTGCGATGGAGAACGTCGAGGCCAGAAACGCAGACCGGCGAAGCAAATAAGCAAACGGGGCCACAAGAAAGGGAATTGCCAATACCCCGATAAGGCTGGGCGAAAAAAAGATGCTCATCCTTCACCTTCCTGCGAGGGTGCTTCTGCTTCAGGTCTCACGGAGGCCAGGAGCGTGCGGATTGCCTCATCCACTGCCCGCATACTATGAGGCTCAGGCACCCGCTCGTCGCTCCAAGGCACCATGTTCGCCGTAGTCAGATAGGAAATCAGCAATGCGGTCAACAGGGTGATGCCCCCCGTCAACCCGATAACGACCAGGGAGGGCTCGAGCACAACATACAATAGTTCAAAACCACTCTGAAACAACAGAATCCCCAATCCCATCCTGAAAGGTTCTTTGGTTAGCATAATGATAACGAGGCCTGTACCCAACAGCCAGTACGTTCCAGCGTTGATAAAACTATCTACCGCCGGCACGGGGTAGCGAACCTGCAAGGTCGTAATCACCAATGCTCCCAGGAGCACGGAAAGGAAGCGTAAAGGGAGCCCCATCCCGTCGGCCAATACCGGCGACTTTTCCTCGCCCCGACCCGCTCGCGAAACGGCCACAGAGCGTGCCGTCCAGTACAAAATCAGCGTTGTGATAGCGCCCATCAGTATTTTGATGAGGGCGATGCTCAACAACACCGAGGAGCTGATCAGCAATCCGGCCAAGATGTACTGTACAAGCAGGAAGAACAGATTCCACCGCCAGTCTCGCAGGATGGCAATGGCGCTGGTGCTAATGGCCAACCCAACAATCAATTGCACTTCCGAGAGAAGGGAGAAAAAGTGTAAGATTTCAGTCATAGTCCACCCACGCTCACTGATTTAGCACAGCGAGTATCAGAATAAAGGCAAACAATAGGGTCCAGAGGAAAACATGTTCACCTTCCCATAATCCGGTAGCATTGCGCAGCAAGGCCCCCAGGTACTCCGATCCACGACTGAATGTTCTGAGTAACCATTGGGCGTTTAGAATCGTGCGGAGCGACCCTATCCGCGGCTTGACGAGGCCGGGCACGCTGCGCCAACTCTTCCAAAGTACGTAGCCCCCCGGCCAGGGCAAGATCAACGCAGCCCACAGAGCGACGTTTTGGAAATTGGATAGGGCCACAGGGGCAGAAGTCCAATAGGCCATGCCGGAAGCTAACATGAGCAATCGAAGCAGTGATGGGCTGAGCCCAAGCAACACCAGCGGGACAGCCAGGAATGCAGCAGCAACCCACGACGAAGGCCCGCGATTCTCGGTTGGCAGTTCGTCCGTGAGGTAGTTGAGCGCTGCGGAAACGACAAACAAATTGCCTATGGTAATCGCGGCGACAGGTAGGGGCAAGTTGTTCACCACCGCGTGCCGGAGCAACGCGCGCACAACCCAGAAGCCGGCCGTCACCGGTGCCCCGGCGATAGATGCCCAGGCCAACCATGCGGGCCAGCGGCTGAAAGAAAATCTCCCGCCGGCCCGTGGCGCTATCAACAACAACGGCAAGGCCATGCCGGCAACGAGCAAAACGCCCAGTGTGGCCGACGGAAGATTCCAGAGCAGTGCCACAAATCCCAGCGCAGACTCGTACGCAATCAACAACGAAATGCTTTGAGAGGGGTGCCTCGCCGTCCAAACCAGAAAGCCCAGCGGAATGAGGCCGGCACAAACCAATCCGGCCAACCAACCGGGAAAGGGGCTGCTGCCACTCATCTCGAATAAGCGCAGGGCCAGCCCCAGCCCGGCGATGCTGGAGACAAAGGGCAGAATGCCGACGACGAACATCGGTGCCGGCGGCTCGCGCTCAATATTGAAGTGAAACGGGTAGATTCCGGCGCGCAACGCCACAGCAAAGGCAAACCACAGCCCAACAGCCTGAAACTCTTTCCCCGCCCATTGCACGAGCGGGTCCATCGCAGACGAGAATTGAATAGCCGCACCCAACAAGATCAACGTGGACAGTTGTCCCACCACCACAGTGCGCGAGGCGAGAGAGGATGACCGGCCCAGACCAAAAGCAAACATTGTCGCAGCATCGAGCAAGACCCAAGCAAAGAGCAGCGTGACCAAGTTCGCCGCCATCGCCCAGAGCATCGTAACGGCTGCCAAAACGACCACCGTAGCGGCCAGATTCGGGTGCAGTTTTTCCGTCGGCTCGTCCAGGTGGGCCAATAGCAAAGTGGTGGCCACCAAAAGGGCCAGCACCGAAATCCATACGCCGATAGCCTGGACGTGTATGGCCAAAGGAAGAATGGGCAGGCCAATCCGCGACCAAGAGGATAGGACAAATATCTGGTTTGTGCCCCACGTCAGCCGGATGGTCAACCACAAGGCTCCCGCCAAAGCCCAGAGCAATATCAGCATACGACCTGGACGTGAAACCCAAGGTCGCAATAAGAACATTGCGCAAGCCGAAAAGCCGAGCAATGCCGGCGGAAGCAAAAGGTAATAGTTGGGCATAAATTCTCCGCGTATGGAAAGGGTCGTGCACGGGACATTCTAACACAAAAAAAGCGGATTGACAAAGCGCCAGAAACGCACGCCGTGCGACCCCGCTGATCTTCACGGGAAATGGCGCAACATGGTCTGCTGGAGCTTACCAAAAAACAGATCGCTCACTCGTGCGTTCGCGCGTTCATCTATAGTTGCCTTCTTCGCCAGCCTGTGCTATACTTGGACGCAAAGCCCCGGCCGGCGTGTCCAATTGTACCCCCATTGTACCTCAAGAATGGATCGTCTGGTCCAATGCACAGGGAGGCCGGCAACCTTCGGCTACAGCCTTGTCGCCGAGACTGATGTTTGTCTATAGTTCCAGAAAACAGGTCAGGATTCGTCATGTCCCACGATTTCCGCCAATCGATTCACGCCCTACTCGAGCAACTCCCGGCGCGCAAACTCGATGCGCTGAAGCAACTCTTCTGGTCCGAGCTCAACTACGAGCGGGCGAACCG
>JAADHH010000144.1:17730-19462 GCA_013151955.1 Chloroflexota bacterium | reverse complement strand
GAAGCCCCCCCAGCCCCCCAACTTTGGGGGGAGTCGGATGGTTCCCCCCAGGATTGGGGGGGTAGGGGGGCCGGAAAGCCGTCTATTTTCAAAGCAGGAGGAAACAACCCTGACAATGAGCCAGAAAAACGCGCCCGTCCGCCGGGTGCTGATCATCGGGCTGGACGGCGTGACGTGGGACCTGATTGGCCCGTGGGTGGAGGCTGGCGAATTGCCCAACCTGCGCACGCTGGTGGATCGCGGCGCCAGCGGCCTGTTGACCACGACGGTACCGCCCGTCTCCGCTTCGGCCTGGGCCTCGTTCGCCACCGGCACGAACCCGGGCAAGCACGGCATCGTGGATTTCACCGCACCCGTCCCGAACGGCTACGACATTGTGGTCAACAGCGGGGCCCACCGGACCGGAACGCCCTTCTGGAACCTGGTCGGTACGCAGGGGAAGCGAGTCGTGGTGATGGGCGTGCCCGGCACCTATCCCCCCCAACCGGTGGAGGGGAGTTTGGTCTGCTCTTTCATGTCTCCCGGCCCGGACAGCAACTTTACCTACCCGCCCGAACTGAAACAGGAACTGGAACGGGACATCGGGCCATTTCCCCTGGCACCGCGTGAAAAACATCGTGGCGGCCCCGTGCTCGATTTTTTGGCCGACATGACGGCCTGTCTCGACCGGCGCGCGGCGACGGCCCACTATCTGCTGGACAGGGAAGATTGGTCATTGGGCATTGCCGTCTTTGCCAGCACCGACATGCTCCAGCACGAGTTGTGGCACCTGTTCGATTCTACGCATCCGCGCCACGACCCGGTCGCTGCCGAGGCGTATTTGCCGGCGGTGCTGGGCTACTTCCGGCGCATGGACGAACACATCGGCGATCTGGTGCAACAGGCCGGCCCCGACGCGGCGGTGATCATCATGTCCGATCACGGGTTCGGCCCTTTCCATAGCTTTTTACATCTGAACAACTGGCTGCGCAGCCTGGGCCTGTTGCGACTGAAACGGAGTACGCCCACAGCGCTCAAGTCGGCGACGTTCGGGCTGGGGTTCACGCCGCTGAACGTGC
This sequence comes from Chloroflexota bacterium, assembly GCA_013151955.1. Taxonomy (GTDB): domain Bacteria; phylum Chloroflexota; class Anaerolineae; order Ardenticatenales; family JAADHH01; genus JAADHH01. The sequence goes on along the minus strand of JAADHH010000144.1, from coordinate 18,404 downwards.
TCAAGGCGCTCAGTCGTATCGGGCTGGGTGGGCTGCGGGGGCAGGTGAAAGGGGGCAAGAAGGGAGGGTTGCTGCGCCGCCTCTTCCTCTCCTTCGCCGACGTGGATTGGTCCCGGACGCAGGCATTTGCGGTGGGGAACTTCGGGCAGGTCTACATCAATGTGGCCGGCGAGCGCGCGGAAGGGATCGTCCGGCCGGGTGCGGAGTACGAAGCTGTGCGGGACCGCATCGCCGAGGAAGCGCTGGCCCTGCGTGATCCCGAGACGGGGGACCGGGTGGTGCTGCGCGTCTACCGTCGCGAGGAAATTTACACCGGCCCGCGTACCGGCGAGCTGCCCGATTTGATCCTGCACACGGACCGGCGCAAGTATGTCTCCTTCGGCCATGCCGATTTCGGGTCCAACCGGTTGGTGGAACCGAGTTTCGGCCAGACCGGACACCATGTAATGGAGGGTGTTTTCGCACTGGCCGGCCCGTTCGTGCAACGGGGCTTGCGGCTGGAGGGTGCCGGCATCTTGGACATCGCGCCCACGGTTTTGCACCTGCTGGGCCTCCCTTTGCCCCGCGATCTGGACGGCCACGTCTTGACCGGCGCGTTAGACCCCGGATTCCTGGAAGCGCACCCCATCCGGTGGGCCGAAGCGGGCGATGTGGCTGTGCCGCCGGATGACGGC
>JAADHH010000144.1:3047-17666 GCA_013151955.1 Chloroflexota bacterium | reverse complement strand
TGGCAGTCGTCAGATGTCAGTCGCCAGATGTCAGTCGCCAGATGTCAGATGGCAGTCGTCAGATGTCAGTCGCCAGATGGCAGTCGCCAGATGGCAGTCGCCAGATAATGCGTGTTGCGTGCCATTCCACGCATTACGCATTACGCATTACGCACTACGTTTCACGGTTAAGTTATGCGTTAGTGACTATGGTGCGTTGCCGCCGGACGATTGTGGTATCAGACTCTTCATGTCGAGGATGAAGGGGCTGTTGGAGGGCAACATCATCACCTGGACATTGGGCGCCAACTTCTCGATATAGCGATAGGTGAGCAGGTTTGCGTTTTGACTGATCTGCTCGTTAATCAGGCGCAGCGATTCTGCCTCTCCCTGGGCACGGGCAATGGCTGCTTGCTTGACACCCTCGGCTTCGATCTTCTTGCGGTCTGCTTCCAGCCGCGACTTTTGGAGCACGAATTGCATTCTTTCGGCATCTTGTTGGGCGATCTGTTTCTGCTCGATGGATGTTGAGTAATCTTCCGTGAAGTTGACATTCCGAATGTCGAAAGAAAGGAGCAACAGGCCGCTTCCTTCAAACCGCTTCTGAAGATCCTCGGTGATATTTTGCTGAATCTCTGCCCGTTTGGGGCCGTAGACTTCGGTCACGGTATGTTGGGAGACGTGGTGGCGAACGATCGAACGAATGCCGGGCCGGACCAACACTTCGACATAGGTGTTGCGGAAGTTGTTGTGAACGTAAGCGGCCTTCCGAGGGTCTAATTTGAAGCGGGTAGATGAATCAACGCCTACTTGCAATCCTTCGCTCGTAGGAGACCAAAGAGAATCGTCCCCGTGAATTTCTCCCTCTCCCTGGGTTTTGGTCATGGTGTAAACTTGCTCCAGGGTGGAGTAGCGGTAGACTTCGTTGATGTAAGGGATCACGATGTGCAAACCGGGCATCAGCGGCTCCTCTTGGGTGCCGGAGAAAATGTTGAAGATGACACCGACTTCACCGGCGTCGATGACCACGATGCTGGTGCTCAGTGTACTGCTTACCAGGGCCAGGGCCAGAAGTGTGCCGGAAAAGGTCAACGAAATCTTGCTGGTTTGCCCCCGGCCTCGCTGGTAGGCCACGTAGAAAATATATCCAATGAGAGTCACCCAGAGCAGGGTGGACGCAAAACGTAACATGCTGGCTACAACCATCGTTCTTTCTCCTTTTGTCAGTACATTGGGTGATAACGAACAAATGTAGAATATCTTTCCTTCAATACGGCAAGGTGTGGCAAAGGGTTTCAGTGCCGCGTACTGGTTTAGGGCACCGCTTGAGGATGAAGATTGGGCCGGGGCCAGGGAACATACGATGAAGCGCGATTCAGCAAGTATGGAAATTCGGAATCGAACACCGTGGCCTGTTCGGCGATGAGGGCGTCTCGACCATCTTCATCAAGGTTCATACCAGCCTCAAGGAAAGAGGCCAGGCGGGTATGGTAAAGGGGAATCAGGGCTTCGATGACCCGGTCCGGGTCGCCCTCTCCCTGGTTGTAGACCACGAAGAAATCGTATACGACTTTTGCCCACAGCTCAGCGGTGAACGGTTTGTGGTCATGTTCGATCAGATCGTGGACCCTGGCCAGATTCTCCGGGAGGAGGATGCTGGCCCACAAGCGAGCAGTATTGCGGTTCATAGATTTCTGAATGGCCGCCTTCACCGGTTTCGCGGAGGGCCACGAATTTGCGGAGGCACGTGCCCCCGGCTGCCAGCGGTCGTGGAGGGGGGTGGGGCGGCGTATGTTTTCTTGTCGCCAGAACTTGCGGTAAATGTATGCCAGGCGGAAAAGCGTGCCGACTTGCTGAAGGAATTTTCTGTTTGCCATGGAGCCGATGGGGGAAGAGACGTGCAATCGTTCCCCCAGTCGAACCTGGCCGAGCTTGTACCCTTCTAAAATGGCCGTGGTGGTGATCCAACTGTTTAGGCCTGCGCGAGCGACATCGGTTTCCCAAACATCTTTGTCGCACATGCGGCCGGCCAGAAAGCCGCTCATGGCGAATTCCCCGGCCAGCGGAGTGCGGAGGTCGGCTCCAAAGAGGGTATGAAGGAGCGGGTGGGCCAGCAGATCGTTGCTGCCCGCCAGGGGCCGCTGGAAAAGGTAATGTGGCAGGATCATATCGAACTCGCCGGAGACGACGGGCCCAACCAGAGCCGGAATCCATTCTGGCGTGACGGTGGTTACGTCTGCCTCGATGACTGCACAAGTCCTGGCTCCCAGGAGCGTCGCGGCTTCCATGATGGATCGGATTGCACTCCCTTTGCCGGGCAGGCCGTGATAGCGTGTGCCAATCCGGCGCACGCTCGCCGGGACCGGTATCTTCATGGCCAGATCCAGTGTCTGGTCGAAAGAGTGTCCGTCGGTGTTGATGAGGACCGGTTCCAAGTGCCGGTAGTGCCGGTCCATTCCTTGGGCCACAGCGCTGACGACGGCACCCACGGTGGCGATATTGCGATAGCTGGGGATGCCGATGACCAGCGGTGACGGTTTCATGGAACGAATTAGGTTTCTGGTTTCTGGTGGTAGAGCAGTTTCATACATGCCCACATACCTTCTTGCAAATGACCTGCATCTTATTGCAGGGCATTGATTGCGAACTCTACAGCATCACTGGCGGATAGAGTGCCGTTCAACAAAGATTGAAGCGCACGCTGAAGGGCGTTTTGGGATTTGGAAGCGGCCGGCAGATTTGAGCGCACGCCGGCCGATTCGAGTTGTGTATTCAAGAATGCACGGTAGGCTTCGTCCGATACGGCCACCGGTAGTGCGGAACGGATGGCCGGTAGATGGCCGGTCTTCTGACACCAGCTTCCCAGCACCTGGGGGTTGAGCAGCCAGGCGACGTAGAGGGCGGCCACGTTTTGTCTATCGGTATCGTCCGTAATCAAGCCGATACTCCATCCACTGGCCAGGGCGCCGACATTGCCGTCTAGCGTAGGCAGCGGGGCGAAGCTGGTTGTCTTGCGGCGGAGGCCATCGATCAGAAAGCGATGGGAGTTCACCACGGTCATCGCCGCTTTCCCTTTCAGGTATTCGTTCCAGGCATCATCGGTTGTGTTGAGCTGGAGGGTGTCCGAGGGTATGATGCCTTGTGTCAGGGCCTGCTCATAAAAAGCGAACACTCTTTTCAACGGTTCCCGGTCTAAAGTCGCGTTTCCTTGGGAGTCGATCAGCTTGCCTCCTGCGGCCAGGTAGTGAATCAGCGTGACATCATTCACTTGCCCATTTTCGCCGCCGGCCGGGAACAGGAAACGCTGCTTTTGGGCCAGCACATCTTGCAATGTGCTGGGAGGGTGATCGAGTCGAATCGGATCATAGGCCAAATGTTCAATGTCTACGGCGAAACCCAGGGCCATCAAATGTTTGTTGACCGTGCTGGTGGAGGCAAAGCCGTATAGGTCTTGGAAGCCTACAGGTGTCAACAGATTATCTGCCGGCTGTAGAAGCCCTGCCTGGATGGCCATGTCCACCTGGTCTGTGGGCAAGATAACCAGGTCGGGCAATACGCTTGGGGCTACGTCGCGGGCGCTGCGCAAGAAGTCTATTATGCCGGCCGAACCGTTGGCTTGCTTTCGGACGTAATGCACGCGCAGGGTCGGATTCTCCGACTGAAAGCCGGCGGTCATGCCGGTCAAGGCCTCCCATTCCGGCGTCGCGTCGCCACCATTGAAGGTGTCTGGAATCCAAAGGGTAATGGTTATCGGGTGTTGCGTTGCCGGAACGGGGGATGTATCCGCTTGAACGGAAGCCGGCGGAGCGGATGACGTGGGCTCCGGGCCCGCCGGCAATGGCGAAAGGGACGCAGTTGGCCCGGTCGTCTGTGTGCCGGTCTGGCCGGGCCATGTACAGCTTGTGGTTATGCTCAAAAGCAGGACAGCAAGGAGGGCCAAGAGCACAGGCCTCTGTAACAAGGGCTGAGCATTGGTTGTCTTGTCGGAAAATCCCCTATTGAATGAGTGGATAGCCAACTGAACCTCTTTTCCACAGGGGTAACAGATGTTCAAGAGCAATCATAGAAGATATTATAGCATAAAACACTTTTTTGACTAGTTGACCGGGGTCTTGGGAAGGGGCGAGCACGCCGTACCAACTTTTGCCGGTGGCTGAGCAGGCTTTCTCGGCCAGTCGCACACGCCTGGCGCACGATTTCTTGCAACCTTGATGCCTGCGCTGCGTATTGTCATTAACTGTGCTGGTTGCCGTTCTTGCGTATAGCGCCGATCTTGTTTATAATGATGTAGCAGCGAGCCGGTCTCGGTCCGGAGACCTTCGCCCAGCACGTGGGGTGGAGCGTCGAGCGTCGACCGCGAGGCGATAGAACGCGAAACCCATAACTCAAAACTTGCAACATGTCAAAGTCTCGTGAATTCGGAGGTCCTGTATGCGAAGAAGAGAACCTGGGTGTCTTGGGGGTATGCTTCAATTGGTGCTGCTTTCGGCCTTGTTCGATTGGCTGGAGTCCCGCTTTGGTTTTGGGAAAGGGTGCTCATGTTCCGGCTGTGGCTGCGGTCTCATCCTGCTGGTGTTGTTTGTTCTGTTTGCCTGCTCGATTCTTACGGGTACGAATTGGACCTCGTTCTGATTGACCTGCACGATTCTTGCCTCATGCTACTGTCCATGGTATAATACCTGCACCATCTTGAAGGGAGCGGGGGCGTTATCCCGCTCCGCAGGTGAACTTGGGAAGTCGGGGCATGAGGGGTGAGGATTTCATTCCCCGAAATAGTTGCTGGGAGGTACACGTATTAACGTGGTATCGCGTGGACATATCGATCTGACCAAGCCAAGTGCCGGACGGATCCAAGACCATTTGTTGGGGGGCACACACAACTTTGAGATCGATCGGCTCATGGCGAGTCGTCTGAAAAAGATTGCGCCAATCATGATGGAAAATGTCTTCGCGCAACGTGATCTGCTAGGCCGGGGCGTCACCTATTTTGTCCGCGAATTGGGGCTAAAGCAGATCATCGATTTTGGCTCCAGCCTCCCAACCTGCAATAACACCCATCAGGTGGCCCACGCTATCGATCCGAGCGTTCGCATCATTTATAGCGACATTGACCTTCTGACGGTCCGTTACAGCCGCGAAATCCTGGTGAATGTAGCAAATGTACACTATTTGTGGTGTGATGCAGCACAACCCGAAACGGTGCTAGGGTCTGTAGAAGCCAAAGAGTTCTTTGGAGACGATCATAGGGTGGGCATCTGTTTTACGCTATTGGCACATTTCATGAAATCTGTGGATTTGAAACATGCGGCTCGCACTTTGTATGAATGGGCTGATCCCGGCTCACACATGATCGTTTTATCCATGGGCGGATCGGAATGGCTCAGCGATCCCATACTGCAGGAAATATTGGCTCAGAATGAGAAAATGGGTATTGACTTGAAACTTCGCAACCTGGATGAGTTACTTTCTATGTTTGCCCCTTGGGAAGTGACCGAACATGGCGTGGCAAATAACTACAGTTGGGGTTTGCCCCCCGACGCCCCTCGCTCCCATCGCCCTACTCGGGCATGGAGTTTCATGCTGCACAAGAAGTAAGCAGCGCCAGTTGACTCCAGTACGCTACGACGCTATAATATCCCCATCATGAAACAGACGAACCACAGATGTGCCTACCAATCGGTCGCCAAGGCTGGCATCCTTCTTTTGCTCTTCCTGCTGGCCGCTGGCGGAGCGGGCTGTACCTTGAACCGCCCTGTGCTGGAAAACGTGCGGGTCAAGCCGGAGGTGATCTCCCCCAACGCGGATGGCGTGGATGATGTGGCGCGCATTTTCTACACCCTACGCCACACAAGTAAGGTCTCTATTTATTTGGTAGACGAGCAGGGCCACAAGCACGCTTTCCGTCAAGACCGGCGACGTGCTGCCGGCGACTATGAAGCCTGGTTCAGCGGCGTGATCAACGACCGGGTGTTGCCCAATGGCCATTATCGCCTGTTCATCGAAGCCCGGCCGCTAGATCGGGGCGCGCCGGTGCAGATAGAGCGCTCCTTGACCATCGAGAATGCCGATAACGGTGTGCCCACCATCGAGAACCTATCGGTTTACCCGCCGGTCTTCACGCCCAATCGCGATGGCGTGGATGATCGCATCACGGTCGGCTATTCCCTGGCCGAAGAAGCTGCGCGGGTGGATGCCTATCTGCTCGCCAGCGACGGCACACGCTACCCCCTCCCCGAAGACCAGATACGGAAGTCCACCGCCGCCGGCCGTCACGAACACGTCTACCATGGCGGCGTAGACCTCGGCGCGGAACCTCCGCCGGACGGTGACTACACCGTGGTCGTCGAGGCTGTGGACGCGGCCGGCAACCGCGACGTGGTCCGCGCCAAGGTCACGATCAAGGATGGCGGCGTACCCCGTGCCTGGATCGTGCGCTCCCATGTGTTGTGGAACACCGACACCGTTACCCTCGGCGGCACGCTCACCTTCACAGCGACGGTGGAGAACATCGGCCACGTGGCGATCCGCACACTCGGCCCGCCTCCCGGTACCACCTACACCACACGCGAAACCTACACGAGCAAGGGCTACCCCACGTCCGACGGCGCTTTCCGCCTGGGACTCGATTACGAGGGCAACAGCATCGGTCGCGAGTATCCCTACCGCTGGCAATTGGGCCGGGATGACGAACTGACCGTTGTCGATGGAGAGAAATATTTGCAACCGGGTCAATCTGTCACCATCTCCGGCCACCTGCGCCTCCTTGACGCCCCCCCGCGCACCAAACCCTATTTCTGGCTCGGACTGTTACACGAAGGTGTTCGCAAAGTGGAAGATAAAGTAGACCCCCAGCAAATTAACATTGATTACTGAGGATCATGGGTTGCGTCTGGCAATTGTCATCGTCAGCTACCAGGTACGCGATTTGCTGGCACGATGTTTGGATTCAGTCGCCAGTCGTCAGTCGCCAGTCGGCGGTCGGCCGGTATCAGGTGTTGGTCGGCGGTCGGCGGTCGGCGGTCGCTCGACGCTCGACGCTCGACCGATGTCCGTTGACATTTGGGTCGTGGACAATGCCTCGACGGATGGCAGCGCGGAAATGGTCCGCCGGCGTTTCCCGGACGTGCGCCTGATCGCGAACGATGAGAATCGCGGGTTCGCGGCGGCCAACAACCAGGCCCTGCGCCGGCTTCTGCAGGACGACACGCCGGACTACGTTTTGCTGCTGAACCCGGACACGGAGGTGCTCGGGGGGGCGCTGCAACTGATGGTAGAATACCTGGAGCTGCACGCCGAAGTCGGGGCGGCCGGGCCGGCGCTGGTCTACCCCGATGGGCAATTTCAGCACAGCGCCTTTGCCTTTCCGGGGCTGGCCCAACTGTTCCTGGATTTGTTCCCGCTGCATGGCCGGCTGACCGAGTCGCGGCTGAACGGGCGTTACCCGCGCCGGTGGTATGCGGCAGGCGTGCCTTTCGCCATCGGCCATCCCCTGGGGGCGGCACTGATGGTGCGCCGGCCGGTCATCGAGCAGGTGGGGTTGCTGGACGAAGGGTTCTTTATGTACGGCGAAGAGGTGGACTGGTGCTGGCGTATGCGGAAGGCCGGCTGGGCGACCCACTGTGTGCCGCGTGCGCAAATCGTCCACCACGAGGGGCGCAGCACGGCCCAATTCCGGGAGGCGATGTTTGTGGCGCTGTGGCGCAGCCGGCGGCGACTCTATGCCCGCCACCACGGCCCGCTGACGAATTGGCTGGCCGGCCAGATCGTGCGCGCCCGCATCCGCCGGAATATGCGGCAAGACCGGGCGCGCGCCGCGCGTGGCGCACTGGACGAAACGACGTGGCAATCCCGTCGCCGCGCATACGAGGCCGTACTAGAAACATGGGACGGTGCGACGGCGAAACGGCGAATGCAGAACGATGAACGATGAGAGATAGAGGGTGGAGATAGATATGGAGAGCGTGAAGGCGTGAAACGTACTCCGTAATTGCGTAAAGGCTTCACGACGAATGGCTTTACGCTTCACGGATTACGAATTACGCGACGTGTCAATCCAAAATCGGACGAACGATGAAAAACGTAACCTTTCGCCGACGGCAATTCCTGATCCTGGTTGCCGTGGCTATGATCGCCCTGTTGCCGGCAGCGCTCATGGGTATTGTCATTGCACAAACTTCCGTGATCCGGCGTACCACTGTGCAGATGGAGACGATGGCCGACCTGAAGGCTGCCGAAGTGCAGAGTTGGCTGGAGCAGGGCCGCCAGGCCGCTCAACTGTCTGCCAACTTGCACGAAATGCAGGGACACCTGCTCCTGTTGTCGAACGCGCTCGACGGAACCACGCAAGTGCAGACCGACTTGCTCGTCGATCTGAAAGCCGTCGCCGGCACCTACGACTACTTACGGTCCATCTCTCTGCTGCACCCGATCAGTGGCCGGGTATTGCTCTCCACCGATCCGGCGCAGAGGGGGCACGAATGGCGAGGTGGTGAGGAAACCTTTCGCCAAGGACAGCGCGCCATGTACGTCAGCCCGATCACCTTTACCGGCGGGGGGGAGTCGCCGATGTTATACGTCAGCGCACCGGTGCGGGACGAATCGGGTACGCTGTTGGCCGTGGTTGTCGTGGAGATGAACGTGGCCGGCCTGCAAGCCCTATTCGAGAACCGCACCGGATTGGGACAGACCGGGCGGGCCTATCTGGTGGACGACCGTGGGCGCTACGTGACTCTGCCCCCCGGAGTAGCCAGCACGCCCGTGGGCACAGCCGCCGGAAGCGAAGGGGTGCGCCGCGCGGTGACCGGCGAGAACGGTTCTGCCACCTATCAGGACCCACAGGGTACGACCGTGTTGGGTGTGTACCGCTGGCTGCCGGAGGTGAACCTGGGGCTGCTGGTAGAGATGGACAAGGCGGAACTGACCGGCCAGATCCGGTACATCTGGTTGCTGATCGCCCTGGGCAATCTCCTGGCCCTGGCCATTGGCGCAATCGTCGCTCGCTCTCTGGCCAACCGGTTTGTGGCTCCCCTGGAACAGATCGCAGACACAGCGCGCACACTCCGCGCCGGCGACCTGAGTAGTCGCACACCCCTGGGCAGCACAGAGGACGAAATTGGCCAACTGGCTGTGGCCTTCAACGAGATGGCCGATAGCCTGCAACAATCCCAAGAGAACCTGGCCCAATTGGTCGCCGAGCGTACGGCTGCCTTGGAACGGACCGAGGCACGGTTGAAGGGCGTCGTCGAATCTGCACCCGATGCGATCATCTCCGTGGATGCGGAGCAGCACATCATCATGTTCAACAAGGCAGCAGAAGGAATGTTTGGTTGGGCATCGTCCGAGGCTATCGGACAGCATGTCAGCACGCTTATCCCCGAACACTCCCGACCCATACATGAAGCGCACGTAAACGCCTTTGCGCAATCACCTGAACAAAACTGTGACTTGGTTGTCGACGGAGCCATGTATGCTCGCCGGCGGAACGGCGAAGAGTTCCCCATCGAAGCAGCCATCTCCAAAGTGTACATCGGCGGCCAACTCATCCTGACCGTCATCATCCGCGACATCACCGAACGCAAGAAGATGGAAGAGGCGTTGCTGCTACGCACCGAGGAATTGCAAACGGTGTTCGACACGACGCCGGTTCCGTTGTTCGTGGTCGACTCCGGCCGGCGCATCTGGCAGATGAACAAAGCGGCACAAGACTTTAGCAACGCGTCCGCCGGAGAGATGCTCGGAAAACGCGTCGGTCCAGCACTACGTTGCTTGCATCATCTGGACGTGCCGGAGGGGTGCGGATTTGGCCCGGCCTGTAAGCACTGCGTAATCCGCAATACCGCGTTGGAAGCCTTCCGCACCCGGAAGCCGATCTTTGGCAAGGAAGGCGATTTTTCTGCCCGGGTAGATGGTGAGTATGTCATACGAGACATACGCGTGGGCGCAGCCTTCTTCGAAGGAGAAGCCGGTCCGCGGGTGGTCGTGGCCGTGGAAGACGTCACGCAGCAGAAGCAGACGGAGAAGGCGTTGCGAGAACGCAACCGCGCGCTGAAAGAATCGCAAGAATACAGTCGCAACGTCATCGATAGTTCCCTGGACACGATCATCACGGTGGACCTGGATCGCCGGATCGTGGCCTTCAACAAGGCGGCGCAGGACATCTTTGGCTATCGCCAGGAGGAGGTCGTCGGGCAACCGATTGATGTGCTCTACGCCGATCCAGAGGAAGGTCGTGCCGTTCACGACACAACGGTTGAGCAAGGCTCGTGCCGTCAAGAGGTACTCAACAAACGAAAAGACGGTCAGACCTTTCCGGCGCTCATTTCTGCCTCCGTGTTGCGTGATGCGGAGGGTGCGCCGGTGGGCGTGATGGGCGTTTCCCGTGACGTCACCGAACAGAAGCGGGCGGAAGAGGTGCTGCGCCGGCGTACAACACAGTTAGAGACGCTGCGCAATGCCGGACTGGAGATGAGTGCCCAATTGGAAATGGGCGAACTGGTGCAGTCCGTTGTCCGTGCTGCGGTGCAATTGTTAGAGGGTACTGCCGGCCGGCTTTGTTTGTATCGCCAGGATCAGAGCGTGCTGGAAGCGGTGGTCGGCCCTGGGGAGAGTGATTCTGTGCGACTGGGCACGGATCCGCAATGCGCCGGGAGTCTGTGTGGCACGATCTGGCAGACAAAGAAATCGTTGATCGTGCAGGATCGTGCGGAGTGGATCGGTGCGCCCTCCAACGCCTCCGCGGTGGGCGTGCCGATCCGCTGGGGAGTGGCAGGAGAGGGGGGAGAGTTTCTGGGCACGCTGCTGGTAGAGTCCGACCGGCCTTCTGCCTTCTCCTCGCAGGACGTAGACTTGTTGGACCTGTTTGCAACCCAAGCGGCGATCGCTATCCGCAACGCGCAATTGTACTCTGAGACCGGCCGGCGCGCTGCGCAGATGGCCGTGGTCCACAATCTGGGCCAGCAGATCACATCCCTGCTCAACGTGGACGAGCTGTCGCAGCGTGCTGCCCACATGCTGCAGGAGCAATTTGGTTATCTCACCGTGCAAATCTACCTGCTCGACCCCAAGGCGAATATGCTGGTGGCTCGTGGCGTGGCGCATAATGTGGCTGACCAAGAGGGGCTTATCGAGCAGGGCTATCGCCAAAAGGTGGGCACAGGGGTGACCGGTAAAGCCGCTCAACGCGGGGAGAAATTGCTGATCCGTGACGTCAGCCAGGAACCGGACTTTATCCCCTGCGTCCCTGGCATCCAGGCGGAACTTGCGTTGCCGATTCGTGGTGCCGGAAAAGTGGTCGGTGTGTTGAATGTGGAGAGCGACCAGCTAGACGGCTTCGACGAAGCCGATGTGATTGCGCTGGAAGCGTTGGCCGGTCAACTGGGTGCGGCTTTGGAGAATGCGCGCTTGTACGAACAGGCGCGTCAGGACGCAGGAACGAAGGCCTTGTTGCTGCGTGAGGTCAACCACCGCGTGGGCAACAATCTGACCGCTATTGCCGGTATGCTCGTCCTGGCCCGCCAAGAGCTCCACACTTCCGATCCTGTGTCCCACCAGGCCACCATCAGAAACCTGGAGCAACGGGTGACGAGCCTCTCCACGGTTCATAACATGCTCTCCGCCTCGGAGTGGTCTCCGTTGCGCCTGAACGAATTGGCCGAGAAGATCATACACGAGTCCTTGCGTGCCCTCTCTCCGCAGAAGCGCGTTTCGGTCTCTGTGACCCCTTCCGATGTGCGGGTCGCGCCCGATCTGGCACACAACCTGGCGCTGGTGATCAACGAACTGGCCACGAACACGGTCAAGTATGCGCTGCGGGATCGGACGACGACTCACATCGCGGTAAGTATTACGCAGGATGGCGACGACATCACGATCACGTTCCGTGACGACGGCCCCGGCTACCCGGAGGACGTCTTGCGGCTGGGACGCCACGGCGTGGGACTGGACTTTGTCGGGACGGTGATCCGCCGGAGTTTGCGTGGGGAACTAGAAATCCGCAACGACGACGGCGCGGTGACGGTGATGCGCTTCAAGCGGGAAGCGTAGGGCGACTCTAGAACGATGAATGCAAAATGATGAATGATGAACGACGTGAAACGTAATGCGTAATGCGTGCTGCGTGTTGCGCAAGGCCGTTCGTCATACAGTCTTTACGCAATACGCATTACGCAACACGTGCGTATGACCGCAACGGACCAAATTTTTTTGGGGGGTGAATGAATGAGGCAGGAGGAGAAGGTTCGCGTACTGATTGCCGAGGACGACTATCTGGCTTCCAAAATGATCGAGGAGGCCGTGAAATCGATTGGGTTCGTGGTGGTGGGGGAGGCGATGAACGGTCAAGAGGCCGTGGATATGACGGCCTCCTTGCGCCCCGACATCGTGCTGATGGACATTAATATGCCGGACATGGATGGTCTCGAAGCGACCCGCCTGATTCAGGAAAGGTGCCCCACACCGGTGGTCGTGTTGACGGCCTATCAAACTCGTGAGCTGGTGGGCCTGGCCGCTTCTGCGGGCGTGGGGGCATACCTGGTGAAGCCGCCCGATGCCGCACAAGTGCAACGCGCAGTCACCATGGCCATGGCTCGCTTCGCCGACATGATGGAGCTGCGCCGGCTGAATGCGGAACTGCAAGAGGCGTTGGGTATGGTCAAGAAGTTGAGTGGGCTGCTGCCCATTTGTGCCAATTGCAAGAAGATACGTGACGAGGAAGGCAATTGGCAGGTCCTGGAAAAGTACATCGAGGACCATTCGGAGGCAGAGTTCAGCCACGGGATTTGTCCGGATTGTGGGATGCAGTTGTATCCGCAGTATTTCAAGAATCGGAAAAAGAAAGAGGGCGGCGGGCAGTAGTCATGTCGCCAATGATTTCGGTCGTGATCCTCACGAAAAACGAAGCGCGTCACATTAGGGAATGTGTGGCCACGGCGACCTGGGCGGGCGAGGTGTTGGTGCTCGATTCGTACAGCGAGGACGACACTGTGCCGCTGGCCCAAGCGGCCGGCGCGCGTGTGGCGCAGTGCGAATTCGTAAACTTTAGCGATCTGCGGCAGAAGGCGCTACAGCAGGCCGCCGGCGAGTGGGTCTTCTTTTTGGACGCCGACGAGCGCGTCCCCCCCGAATTGGCCGCCGAGGTGCAGGGCATCGTTGCTGGCAGCCGGGCTGGCGGAGATTCACAGCCGGTGGGCTACTGGGTGCCGCGGCGCAACTACTTCTTCGGCCACCTGGTGCGGCACGCCGGCTGGGGCCCCGATTACCAATTGCGCTTGCTCCGCCGGGGCCGCGCTCACTACGATCTGGCCCAGGAAGTACACGAGGTTGCCACGCTCGATGGCCCGGATGGCTATCTGACCCATCCGCTCATTCATTACAACTACGCTTCCTGGCGACAATTCTTTGCCAAGCAAAATCGCTACACACAGCACGAAGCGAACACGCGGTTTCGCCAGGGCGTGCGTGTGCGGCCGCAAAACTACGTCCTGCAGCCGTGGCGCGAATTTTGGCGGCGCTACGTCACCTGGCAGGGATATAAGGACGGGTGGATGGGCCTGGCGCTGTGCGCTGTCATGGCCTATTATAATCTTGTCCTCTACCTTCGCTTGGGGCAGATGGGCCGTAAAGCTCCGTAAGCTACTTTGAAAATAACGTGTCAGGCGTTACGTGTCACGTAAAACGTGATGCGTGATGCGTAAGACGCAATACGCAATACGCAATACGCAATACGTTTCACGTCTTCACGCATTACGTTTCACGTCATTCATCATTCTGCATTCATCGTTCAGAATCGCCTATCGGCCTTTCTTGACAAGATTACTTTGGTATGCTATAATTAAGAGAACTTAGAAAACATTTACTTGCAAGGTGTCGATTCACCGGTATTACACAACACGTAGCCCAACGAAGGTGTGTCGCACCTGATAACGATTCAGGAGGTTATACCCAATGGCTCACGAACTATCCCCTCTCCCTTATGCGTATGATGCGCTGGAACCCTATATTGACGAACAGACGATGCGTTTACACCATGATGTACATCACCAAGGATACGTGAATGGCCTGAACGCGGCGGAGTCAAAATTGGCTGCGGCTCGCGAAGCCGGCGATTTCGCGCTGATCAAGCACCTGGAGCGTGACGCGGCTTTCCACGGATCAGGGCACTTCTTGCACGCCATCTTTTGGCCCAACATGGCTCCTGCCGGTCATGGCGGCGGCGGAAAACCGGCCGGTGCGCTGGCTGCGCAAATCGAGAAGGATTTTGGCAGCTTCGATGCGTTCAAGGCGCAGTTTGTTGCCGCCTCGACGGCCGTCGAGGGGAGTGGCTGGGGCATCCTTGCCTGGCAGCCGGCCGGCAAGCAACTGGTCATCCTGACCGCCGAGAAACATCAGAATCTCACCCAGTGGGGTGTGACCCCTCTGCTCGTCTTGGATGTGTGGGAACACGCCTATTATCTGAAGTACCAGAACAGGCGCGGTGAATACGTCAAGAATTTCTTCAACATTATCAACTGGGGTGATGTTGCGGAGCGGTTGGGCGAGGCACGCAGCTAACTTTTCTTGCATTTGGGCGACCGGTAGGGGCGGGTCTTGCACCCGCCCTGGTCTTGCACCCGCCCTGGTCTTGCACCCGCCCTGGTCTTGCAC
>JAADHH010000144.1:0-2953 GCA_013151955.1 Chloroflexota bacterium | reverse complement strand
TTGCTGAGGTCTAGTTTGCTGAGGATGCTGCTGACGTAATTGCGCACGGTCTTTTCGCTCAGAGAGAGTGCGCGCGAAATCTCGCGATTGGTTTTGCCGTCACGGATCAAGGCCAGGATGTGCAATTCCTGTTCGGTCAGATCCGCGAATGCTTCTCCCCGCCCATGTTGCGTGGCCTGGCGCAGTTTGTCGAACACCATGGAGACCAGGCTGCCATCGAGTTGCGATTCCCCTCGGGCAACTGCTTCGATGGCTTGGGCCAGGGCGTTGCTTCCGAGCTGCTTCAAGACGTAGCCGGAGGCACCGGCATTGATGGCTTCAACCAGAAACTCGTCGTTTGCGAACGAGGTGAGCATGATCACCCG
The DNA here is from genome assembly GCA_013151955.1 of Chloroflexota bacterium. Lineage (GTDB taxonomy): Bacteria > Chloroflexota > Anaerolineae > Ardenticatenales > JAADHH01 > JAADHH01. The sequence continues at coordinate 2,588 of JAADHH010000144.1, read as the reverse complement.
ACAGCCGGGCGCAATCTGCTTGATTTCTCGACAAGCTTCGATGCCACTTTTCCCGGGCAGGCGAATGTCCATTACCACAACATCGGGACGCCCCTCCCGTACGGCACGGACCGCTTCGTCTGCCGTGGCGGCTTCCCCAATGACCTCGAATTGTGGGTGCCGTTCGAGCAAGGCGCGCAGTCCCAGCCGCACAACTTCGTGGTCGTCTACGAGCAACAATCGGATGTGTGTCATCTCACCACTGCCCGCCGTATTCGCGTTGATAAGGAACGGTCAGCTCCAAGTGTACACCTTCATTTACGCGGCCATCAATCAGGATGTGTCCTCCCAAGAGTTGCACCCGTTCTCGCATATTCAACAAGCCTTGCCCAATGTGCGCCGGACGCTTATCGAAGCCAATGCCATTGTCACGAATGAGTAGGGTCAAATCATCTTTGTTGTATGTCAGTGACACCGATGCTTTCGTTGCCTGGGCATGTTTGTGGATGTTTCTAAGTGCTTCGCCGACAATGCGCAGTGTGTGCTGAATGAACAAAGGAGAGAGCGGGTTTGGGGTGTGTCCCTGCACTGTGAGGGCGATCTCAAAAGGGACGGCCATGCGGTAGTCCTGGACGAGCTCTTCTAATTGTTCTGTCAGCGGCTTGTCGCTCAACTGGTCCCGCAGGTCAAAGATATAGCGTCGGATATCGTGAATGGCCTCGTTCAGATTGTCCATGACATAGTTGATTCTCTCCTGTGCTTTCTGGGGGTTTTCTGTGATCGTCAGGTTGGCATCTTCCAGCATCAAACCGGCGGCGTAAATGGACTGTATGGTGCCGTCGTGCAACTCTCGACCAATGCGCTCTCTATCGTCGGCCAGCAGGCGGGCCCTCTGAATTTCATCGATGAGCTGTTCTGTTTCCAGGTCGAAAACTTCCAGGGCGCGTATGATGAAGTAGGCCAATGCCATCCCGGTCAGTGAACGAAAGATGGGGGCCGGGATTCCAACGGCCTGAATCATCAGGCTCTCATTCAGCCACCGGGAGAGCAACAGCGGCGACTTTGGGCCAATCAGTCCGCCAAATACCGCGTAAACTTGCAAGGGCCAGGCTGCGTATCGAAAGAATCGGGCGATGCGCGAAAGACCCTGCTCTGCTACCAGTCCTGCCTGTTTGCGGAGGCCCCCGGCGGCCAGCAGCGAGCCGGGAATCCCCAGAATGTATCGGGCGGCGACGTTACCGGAGGCGATGATATCGTCCTGGGAATAGTTCGTAAACAGGATGAGCCACAACAGCACAGCCAGCCAGGCGAAGGACAGGGCAAACGAAATCAGCCACCGTTTCTGTTGTTGCTGTGGGGCAGACATGACCATGTCCAACCCGAAGTTCAGAAGAAAGAGAAACGAGAAGGCCAAAAGGAACAACTGTGTCCATTGCAGAAACTCAATGATTTGCCCGGGCACATATTCCGCTTGGATGGGGATGAACACGTAGCCCCATTCATGAAAGCTGTGCGCGAACCCAAAGGCAGAGAGGTTCCACAAGCTGCCGGCCAGCGCAAGTTGGCTATGTTTTCGCGATTGCAGAGCGATGGCCAGGCCCATGATGAAGAAGACCTGACCATACGTGGAATATAATATGATCTGATTGGTTTTGAAGAAACCTGCCAGCGTTTCGGTCATCTTTATCCAACAACGTCTTCGCCGCCGTCAACGTGAATTACCGAGCCGCTGATCCAGACCACGTCCGGAGCGCTGAGGGCGACAATTGTTTTGGCAACATCCTCGGGAGTCGTGATCCGCCCGAATGGATTGAGTTCCTTCGCGTGGGCGATGATCTCCGCGCTGTTCGGGATTTTGCGCATGGAGGGCGTGTCCGTGACGCCGGCCTGAATGCAATTGACCAGTACGCCTTGCGGCGCCAATTCCAGGGCCAGTTGGCGCGTGTGCGCTTCCAACGCCGCCTTGGCTGCCGAAACCGCCCCATACCCGCGCACAACGCGATGGGACCCGGTGCTCGTCATCGAAAAAATGCGGCTGCCGGTTCCCAGGAGTTTCCGGGAACTCAGGTCCTGCGCCCAATAGACCAGGCTGTGGGCCATAACGTTCAGAGTCATGTCCATCTGCGTCGGAGAGACCTGCCCATCCGGTTCGTCGGCGATGAAGGGGAGCAACGTCCCAAAGGCCAGCGAATGCAGCATGACCCAAATCGTCGATTGGCCACTCGCCGCAAGTCGCTCTTCGATCTTGCCCAGTACGCGCCGGCGTTTGCGCTCGTCGGCGGCATTGGTATTGAAAAAGAGAGCCTGCCGGCCCATCGCTTCGATCTCGGCGACCACTTCCTTTGCCTTGGGCAACGTGGCCTTCAAATCGAGATGGACCCCGAAGATGTTCAAGCCGGCACGCGCCAGGGCCAGCGATGCGGCTGCTCCGAACCCGCTGGATGATCCAAGTACCAGCGCCCATTTGTCCTGCAACTCTTGGTTGGTGCTCATGTTTCTCCTCCTGATAACGTTTATGGGTTACTACTCAGCCTGGCGAATGAATTCGCGGCTACCGTTGCAAAACCGACCGCCGTCGGTTCGATCTTCAGTCGGTGAAGGCCGACTTT
>JAADHH010000154.1 GCA_013151955.1 Chloroflexota bacterium | reverse complement strand
ACGCAATACGCAACACGGATTATGTGAAACGTGAAAACGTGCGAACGTTCCAACATGCGAACGCGTAAATGACAACCAACGTCCTGTACACCGCGTTCGATGTCGTCCCCTCGCCGAAGGGGGCCAGCCGTCACATCACCCACTTCACCCGCTCTCTGGTGGAGGCGGGCTATGGCGTTACCCTGTTCACGGCAGGGTTGGACGGTATGCCGGCCAGCGAAACCTGGGCCGGCGCGCAGATCATCCGTTTCCGCAGCGACGAGAGAAACTTCTTGCAGCGGGCGTTGCGCTTTGGCGATGCGGTGTGGGAACATGTACGACAGCACGAAGGCGCTTACGACGTCGTCCATTTCCGGGACATTTGGAGCGGCGCGGCCCTGCTGCGCGCACGGCAGCACTTTGGCTACCCCTATCGCGCGATCTTCGAAGCCAACGGGCTGCCCAGCGTGGAGCTGAAATATCACTACCCGGCCATCAAGGGAGCCGCGCTCCCCCGAAAACTGAAGGCCCAAGAACAGGCCATTCTCAGACAGGTGGATGCGGTCATCTGCGTCTCTTCGGTGAGCGCCACCTATCTGCGCAGCCTGGTCGTGGACGAGCCGGAGATCACCGTGATCCCGAACGGGGTATCGCCGGCACGATTTCGACCGGCAAATGGGGGGAACGCGCACCCTCCGCGTCTGGTCTATGCCGGCACGCTGGCCGCCTGGCAAGGAATAGACACCCTGATCCGGGCGATGCCGGTCATCGTGGCCGCGCACCCGGAGGCCGAGCTGCACTTGATCGGCCCGGCCAAGAAACGCCACCAGAAGGGGCTGCGTAAGCTGGCGCACAAGCTCGGCCTCGACGAAGAGAACGTCCGCTTCCGCGAACCGGTAGCACCGGAAGAGATGCCCGGCCATCTGGAGGAAGCAACGGTCTGTCTCGCGCCACTGAACTATTCGGACCGAAACGTCAGCCAGGGATGCTGCCCGATCAAGCTGCTGGAGTACGCTGCGGTGGCCCGTCCCATCGTTGCCGCCGACTTGCCGGTCGTGCGGGAGCTGCTGGGCGAAGGGGAAGTGCGCTACTTTCAGCCGGGCAACGCCACCGAGCTGGCGCAACAGGTCATCTACCTGCTCAATCGCCCGGAGGAGGCAGAGGCCCTGGGCCGGCGCGCAGCGCAGAAGGTGCGCAAAACGTTCACGTGGGCACGGGCAGGCGCACGGTTGCTGGATGTGTATGACGGTCTGATGGGGTGTAAATGTTTCTGTAGGACATAGATTCCGCAGATACACACAGACAAAGAACTCAGGGAAAATCTGTGTGCGAAGCCTGTGTAAATCTGTGTCCAATGGCCTACCGGCCGGCCACGACTTCGCGATACAGGGCCAGGGTCGCGTCCCGCTCCCCTGCGGTCGTGAAGCGCGTGACGACGGTCCGGCGGGCGGATGTGCCGAGTTGTTCCCGCGCCGGCGGGTCATGCAGCAGGCGGTGCAGGGTGTCTACCCAGGCGGCATCGTCCACCGGTGGCAGCATGATGCCGTCCACACCGTCGGTCAGCACGTCCAACATGCCGCCGACTGCGCTGGCAACGACCGGCCGGCCGCAGGCCATCGCTTCCAGCAGGGTGTTCGGCAGCCCGTCGCGGAGAGAGGGCAGAATCACGACATCGCAGAGGGCATAGTACGGAGGGAGAGCCTCGTTCGGTTGCGGGGGAACGATGTGCAGGGGCAAGTCCGGATGCTGCTTCCGGAAGAATTCGACCATCGCCCGGTCCTCCTGGCGAACGCCGCCAACGAGGAGCATTTGCGTGGCCAGCGTTTCGTTCAGCCGGGCGAACACGCGCAACATTCGACCGAGCCCCTTCTTGGCCCGCGCCTCGCCGGTGAAGCCGATGACGGGGCGCTCGTCCAGTTGCAGCGTGGCGCGCAAGGCCGGCGGCGGGGCCTGGGGCGCGAAGCGTTGTGCGTCCACGCCGTTGTGGATGACGCGGACGTCGGCGCGACCCGAAAGGGCTTGTGCCTTTCGGGCCAGGTCGCGCGTAACGGCGACGATTGCGTCGGCCCATTCGAGCGATTTGAACACGAAGGGAGCGCGGCGGTTGTCGAAGGGCATAACGTCCAGGTCATTTCCGCGCACAGAGACAACGGAGGGTTTACCGGCGTACCGGGCGACCATCGTGGCCACGTAGCCGGCATAAACGATGAAGTGGCCGTGGAAGAGGTCGAAATCATAGCGCGTATCCAACGCAGCGATGCCGTCGAACCATGCGGCGAGCGTCTCCCGCTGGCGGGCGCGCGGACCGAAGCGGTGTACGGCTACCGGGCCGTCTGTGGTGGTGTGCCACGTTCCGGGGGCCGCCCCCTTGTGCGGAGAGACGACGTGGACCGTGTGCCCGGCGCGGGCCAGATTGCGGGCATTGCGCCGCACAGAAACGGCCAAACCGCCCACATCGGGCGGATACGTATCGGCAAGCAGACAGATTTTCATCTTTCTACCACCAGGAGTTGAACATGGCAAAACAATGTGAACTCATTATCGGGTACCTTCTCCCTCGCCGCTGCGAAGAAAAGTCATCCCACAAATGCACGAACTGCGGGCGGTCTGCCTGCGAACCGCACACGCGCATCGGAGATTCCGGCCTCCTGTGCCGAGACTGCTTCGAGAAAGGCCAACCACTGATGGCCGAAACGTTGGAGCCGCTGCCGCAGCCGGTCCAGCAACAGATCTACAGCCGCTGGGATTCGATTTCCGACACGATGGACGACGATGATTTCCTGGCCTTCGACGACGAGGCCGGTGCCGAGTCATTCAGCATGTTGAGTTAGGTTGTTCGGGTGTTGATGGGACACAGATTCTTACAGATCAAAAAAACTTCATCTGTGAGAATCTGTGTTCAGAATCTTGACTCGTTTGTAAAGGACTTGGGACGTCAAGGATTTCAGCCTTGTTTTTCTTCATGCCTTCGTGCCTTGGTGGTTCATTCGCGAATGAAGGGAGACGGGTCACAAATGCTGTGCAGGAAGCGGTTTTCTTCCAGGAAATCGTCGCAGGAACGGCAGGCGAGCGGACGTCCGTCCGGAAGGAGCATTTGGCGGCGAAATTCCCGGAATGCGTCGCCTTCCCAGACTTTGCGGAACCGCTTGCCGCCGGTGAACTTGCCGAAATGCCGCGTCGAACGCATCATGCAGCAAGGAAAAACCTCTCTCCTGGGGCCAATCATGGCGTGGATCCAGGGCATGTAGCAAGGCTGGGTTTCGTAAAGACCGCGCGCATAGAGGCCGGTCTTGCTCAACTCCACTTCTTGCTTTTCCCGGCCAAAAGGGTAGGCCTCCGAAGCCTGGGCGATCATGCGATATGCCAGGGCCTTGTGGGCCAGGAAAGGGGCCACCTCTTCGTTGTACACACGGATGCGCGTTTTGTTCAGCCGTAGCCGGCCGTCGCCATCATCCACAGGAATGAGCGTGAGCCGGTCGGCGCCGGCTTGATAGGCGATCTCCGGCAACCCGCCGGCGTCCTGATAATTTCGACGCGTGACCACAAAGTTGATGCGGATGTGCAGCTTGCGCCGGCCATGTTTGGCGGCACGCCGCAGGTTACGGATGCCGCGAATGGTGCGCTTCCAGTTGCCCTTGCCACGCAGGTCGTCGTGGACGGCCGGCGTGGCTCCGTCCAGGGAGATGCTGACGTTGTGGACGCCACTTTCGACCAGCGCGGCAGCCCGTTCCGGCGTCAACATGGTGCCGTTAGTGGTCAGATTCACCTGGATTTGCCGGTCGGCGAAGGCGGCGACTACTTCGAAGATGTCGGGCCGCATCAAAACCTCGCCGCCGGAGAGGTGTACCTTTTGCGTGCCGAGTGCAACCAGCTCGCCGGCCAGCGACCGGATCACCGGCAAGGTCAAGCGGTTCTCCCGGCTCTGTCGCCACACATTGCACATCCGGCAACGCAGGTTGCACAACCAGGTCAGCTTGATTTTCACATAGAGGGGCCGGAAGGGAACGGCGTCTTGTACCGCCTGCCGGAATTCTGTTTCGGTGGCAAGCACATTTGCCAGGTCCAGCATAAACGAACTGCCCCTTTCATCACGGCCAAGGGCTGCCGTACAATGGAATACGCGCGCCATTGATCATGTTCGCTTCGTCGGTGCAGAGGAACAGGATCGCCGAGGCGATTTCTTCCGGTGTGGTCCAGCCGGCATTTTGCGGTTTCGGTTTGCGGATGCGCTCATGCTTGACGTCAATCGCGCGCACCAACAGAACGTTCGCGGTCACACCTGATCCCCGCAACTCTTGCGCCAGCGTACCCATCAATGCCTCCTGTGCGGCCTTGCCGATGGCATAAGGTCCGCTCTTGGCCTGGGGTTGCGAGGCCAGCGGCGAGGAGACCACGATCAGGCGACCCCAGCCGTTGGCCGTTAGGTGCGGGACAAACGCTTGCGCCAGGTAAAACGTCGTCCACAGGTGCTGATGGATCATGCGGGCCACGTCGTCCACGGCGGCCTCGGTGATTGTCTGCCCGCCGGTCCACCCGCCGACCAATTGCAAAAGGATTTCGGCGCGACCGAATCGCTCGACCGCGGCTGCGCCGGCGGCTCGCGCTGAATCCAGGTTGCCCAGGTCGACGGCATGTGCCAGGTAACGATCCTCTGCCAGCTTCAGATCGCGCGCCAGGGCCTCCAGCCGGTCGGCCCGACGACCGAGGAGCACCAAGCGGGCACCCTGTTCGGCCAGTCTTCGGGTCACGACCTGTCCCAACTCGCCCGCAGCACCGGTCACGACAGCCACACGGTCTTTCAGAGTCATCTTTTTCTTCCTTTCCTTGTTTCGCTCGGCCAGACCGCCGCCGGGTGTCGGTTGCACCTACAGCGATCACACGTTTTCCAGGGCAGCCACCTGATCTTCCGACATTCCTTCCACGATAGGACGATCATCTTGCTCTAAAAGGTGTTCCTTCTCGTTGAAATCAATGAGATGGCCGGACTTGACGGCCTTTGTTTCCAGATAGAACCGGTTGTAGCGGTTGGGCGGAATGATGTGGGGAATGCGCTCGGTGACCACGATGCCATGTTTGGTCAGCTCGGCGACCTTGCGAGGGTTGTTCGTCATCAGGTGAACGCTTTTGACCCGCAGCGAATCGAGCATGTGGGCAGCAACGCTGTACTCCCGCTCGTCGTCACGGAAACCGAGTGCAACGTTCGCCTCTACCGTGTCGAACCCGTAATCCTGCAACCCGTAGGCCCGAATCTTGTTGATCAAGCCGATGCCCCGGCCCTCCTGCCGCATGTAAAGGACGATGCCTTTGTCCATTTGGCCGATCTTCTGCAGCGCAGATTCAAGCTGATCGCGGCAGTCACAACGCAACGAACCGATCACATCCCCGGTCAGGCACTCGGAATGCAGGCGCACGGGGACATTCTCGGCATCCACCACATCGCCATGGACAAATGCTGCGTGTTCCTTGTCATCCCGATTGTTGTAAAACGCGACAACCTGGAACGAACCGAACCGGCTTGGCAGATCCGCGATGGCCGCGATGCGCACACAGACGTGGTGTCGTCCATACCCGTCGCACTCGTGTTTCAGTCCCTCGTCAAGCAGTTCCCTGATCGTCATCGGCAACAGCGTCATGAACCAAGTTTCCTTTCTCGATGTATCTGCCCCTAGCGGCTGTCGGAGAGGTCTGTTTTCTTCTTATTAGGACACAGATTCTCATAGAGAAACACAGATGTTCAGGCCAAATCATCGGAAAATCTGTGTCCCATGATTCTTTCTCCGACAAACGGCTAGAGCACGTCGTAGTGTACGATGAGACCGCCCTCGCCGGCCTCGGCAACCGACCGCAGCCGGAGGCGGATCGCATCTTCGCTTGCCAGTCCTGTCCCGTCGGCCATGGTGGGGGCATCCGCGCCGGCGAAGATGAGCGGGGCCACATACACGAACAATTCGTCCACCAGACCCAACCGCAAGAGGGCGGCATTCAGCGTGCCGCCGCCTTCGACCAGTACACGCCGGATGCCCAATTCGTACAGTGCGCGCATGACGGCCACCAGGTCAACGCGACGCTCGCCGAGCACAAACACCTCCGCGCCCCGCTCACGCAGCCGAGCGATCTGCGCCGGCGTGGTGCGCCCGGTCGTGAAGATCAAGACACGCGCCGGGCCGTGGGTGAGGAAACGACTGTCCGGCGACAAACTGGCCTCCGAGACGATGCCAACCTTGGCCGGATTCGCGTCCTGCCCACGCGACTGCCGCGCTTCCCGCAGCGTCGTTGATTTCACCGTGAGTCGCGGGTCCTCGCCCCGCAGCGTCCGGCCGCCGACCAACACCGCGTCACTTTCGGCACGCAACCGGTCCACCCGCTCCCAGTCGCCGGACGATGAGATCACCGCCCCACGGCGGGCCGTCGTGTCAATCTTCCCGTCAACCGTCATGGCCACGTTTATCATGACCCGGGGGCGTTCATTCTTCAATCGTCGTCACTCCAACCGGAGACCGGCAATCGCTTCGTCGGGTGCTCCCTCATACACTCAGTATAGCACGGTTTGGCGCCGGTGGCAAAAGCCTGCATACCCTCCCGACACGTGCAGGCGCCACCACAAGATGGGACTCTTGTCTTAACGACAAGAATCGTTTTTTGTGGTACAATAATGGCGAGGTATCGTGTAGAACGATGAAAACAGCACGTGGGCGCAGGACATGACACGAACATTTGCAAAAATCGGCTTGTTGTTCATCATCCTGACCACACTAGCCGGGGCGTCCCTGGCCCAGACGGTTCCCACGCGACCGGACTTGCAAACCGGGCCGACCGCATCACCGACACCTCCGGGGGCCTGCCGCTTCGACCTCCAGCCCGACGGAGTCATAGACATTGCGGACATCATGCAGGGAGTTGCGCATTGGGGCAGCAAAGTAGGGGACGATTCGTATGACCCGGCCGGTGATTTCGATTTGAATGGCGCGATTGATGTCGTGGACGTGATGCGCATTGCGGCCCATTGGGGCGAAACGTGCGCCAACACGCCCACACCCACCCCAACGCCCACAGCGACGCCATCCGGCAGCGGCCGTAGCTTTCCCGACACGACCGGCGGTATCCACGTGTTCAATGATCAACTGACCGAAGGAATGTCTGACGCCCAGGTGCAATTTGCGGCCACGCATTATGCCGGCACCCAAAAGATGGTCCGTTCCGAAGCAGACCGGTTGCGTGCCTACAACCCAAACTTCCTGATCCTCCACTACCGGCTGGGGTTGGGCCTGGGCTATCGGGCCATCCAGAACGGCTGCCAGCCGACCGGCTCGCAAATCCGCATTGTGGAAGGAAACCAGTGGATCGTCGAGTGGCCCGGCGACGATGTGGTGCAAGCAAACTGGTTCTTCCCCTGGAACGGGCAGTCGCGCGTGTTGAACTGCGATTGGGGCTGGTACGTCATGGAGCTGAGCGACCCCGGCTGGCGCAGCTACTGGATCGGTGAGGTGCTGCGCCAATTGGCGGCCAACGACGACGACGGCCTCTTCGCCGATAGTTTCAGTGTGCCCAACTATTTTGGCGCTTACAGCTTTGACCCGGCCCTGCCGCCCATTGATAGCGGATTTGAAAATGCCTGGGCGCAGCGCATCGAAGACTTTACCACCTTTGTGGTCGGCCAGTTCGGGGGCCGCTACGCCTTCATTCCCAACGTCGGGACGTGGGTCACCACCCGCAATCCCACCGATTACAGCGGGGCCGACGGCGTGATGATCGAAGGGTTCGGCTACGACGCCTGGGCCGCCTTCAGCGCAGACGACTGGCGTCTGCAACTGAACCGCGTCTTGGGCCTGGTTCGACAAGACAAGATCATTTTGGCCCAATCGTACCGCACGGACGACAGCACAACACGCATGTTCACCCTCGGCAGCTACTTGCTCATCAAGGGGACACGCACGTTCATCAACCTGGATACCGGCCTGAGCCCGGAATGGTGGCCAGAGTACGAAATCCCCATCGGCACCTACAGCGGAAACATCCCCGCCAGCCTGGACGAGCTCTACAATGCCGGCTGGGGCGTATACGCACGCACCTACAGCAACGGACTGGTGCTCGTCAATCCCGGGCCTGGCACACAGACGGTCAATTTGGGCGGCACATACTACCGCGCCGATCCGGCCGGTGGTGGCGATATTCCCAATGATGGGCAAGAACCGCCCGGCTGGACCGTGACCTACACGCCGGTCACGCAGGTATCGTTGCCGGCGGGATCGGCCGCTGTGCTGCTCTCGTCGCCGCCGGGGTGATCGTTCGTATCACAGTATCTTCTCAATAATCCGTGGTAGGGACATGGCCTTGCACCTGCCCCGTAGGGCGACCGCAAGGGATCGCCCCTACTTTTTGAGAAGATCCGTATCACACAAGAAGAGGAGCAAACAGATGAAAATTGTTGTTCTGGATGGCTACACGCTCAACCCCGGCGATCTCAGTTGGGATGGACTCTTTTCGTTGGGACCTTGTCAGATATACTCGCGGACCACCCAAGAAGACGTGATCCCCCGTGCCCAGGATGCGGGGATATTGCTGACCAACAAGACAAGGCTCTCCGGCAAAACCATAGCCCAACTGCCGGCGTTGCGCTACATCGGCGTGCTCGCCACCGGCTTCGACATTGTGGATGTGGTCGCAGCCAAAGAGCAGGGCATTCCGGTCACAAATGTGCCGGCATATAGCACCCAGTCCGTAGCACAAATGGTGTTTGCGCACACCCTGAATCTGACCCAGCACGTGGCCCAACACGCCGGGTCCGTGACGCGGGGCGACTGGGCCGCAGCCAAAGATTTCTGCTATTGGGAATCACCCCTCATCGAGTTGGCCGGCCTGACCATGGGCGTGGTCGGTTTCGGTCAGATTGGTCGCACCGTCGCCGGGCTGGCCCGGGCATTTGGCATGGAGGTCGTTTTCAGTGCGCGAACCCCTCCCGCAACGCCCCCTGCCGGTACCACGCCACTCCCCTTGGACGAACTTCTGCGCACAAGCGACGTCGTCAGCCTCCACGTACCGCTCACCACCGAGACGGCACAAATGATCAACGCCGGGCGGCTGGCCCTGATGAAGCCCTCTGCGTTCTTGATCAACACAGCACGCGGCGCGCTGATCGACGAGCAAGCGCTGGCCGACGCGCTGAACAGCGCCGCTATCGCCGGAGCAGGGCTGGACGTGTTGGTCGAAGAACCACCCGGTCCTGATCACCCCTTGTTGCATGCCAGGAATTGTTTCGTCACGCCGCACATTGCCTGGGCCACCCGCGCGGCAAGAGCGCGTCTGCTGGATGTCGCCGTGGACAACATCGCGGCCTTCCTGAGGGGTGCGCCGCAGAATGTTGTCAATCCGTAATTGGCTGCCGTTATGAAAATAAGTGTCATGTGTCACGTAATCCGTAAAACGTGAGGCGTAAGACGCAATACGCAATACGTTTCACGTCCCGCGATTTTCATCCTTAGGTGGCGCGCGCGCCGCTCGTCGATGTTCGCGCTGTAAGCGCCTACTCACCGGGGGGGGCTAGGGGCGGGGGTCCCTATGCGATTTTCATCCCTCTGCGCCTTTGCGTTAAAACAATTCTCACCCCCAAACTGAAATGCACCCCAACGGCCAACGCGATTTGACATACCGCGCAAAAGGGATTACAATTGGGAAGTACCGTTGAATGATCAACCACGCGAGAGCGAGAGGATGAGCCACAACCACTCGTGGAAAAACAAAAATCTGGCTTGCAGCATTTTTTTGTAATTCTGCCTTCGGGTTTCCCGAAGGTATTTTTTTGCACCGGGAGGAACCATGAAACAGAACATACGAAAAATCATCGGGCAAGGGGGCAACGAGTTTGCAGGACAAGACATTCTCTCTGTTGACCAATTCGACAGGGAGAAGCTAACCTACATCTTTTCCCTGGCCGCCCAAATGCGCGAACTGGTGGAACGGCAGGGAGGCACCGACTTGCTCAAAGGGCGCGTCCTGGCCTGCCTGTTCTACGAACCGAGCACCCGCACGAGTTCATCGTTTATCGCTGCCATGAACCGGCTGGGCGGTACGGTCATCCCCATCACGCAAGGGGTGCAGTTTTCCTCCGTCAGCAAGGGGGAGACATTGCCCGATACGGTCCGCACGCTTGAACAGTACGCCGACGCCATCGTTCTCCGTCACCCGAAGACCGGGGCGGCACAAATCGCCGCGGACTACGCGACCCGCCCCATCCTCAACGCCGGCGATGGCACCGGCGAACACCCCACACAAGCCTTGCTCGACCTATTCACAATCCAGGAGGAGCTGGGACGGGTAGACGGCCTGCACATCGCCATGGCCGGCGACCTCAAATATGGCCGTACCGTCCATTCGCTCACTCGCCTGCTGCTGGAATACGATGTCTCGCTCAGCTACGTCTCGCCGGAAATCCTGCGACTGCCGCTGGACCTGATGAACCGCGTGCGCGAGCAGGGCGTCGACGTGCGTGAGACCTACAACGTGGCCGATGTGATCGACAGCGCAGATGTCCTCTATGTAACCCGTGTGCAGAAAGAGCGGTTCAGCGACCTCAGCCAGTACGAGGAGATAAAAGATTTCTACGAAATCACGCCAGAGTTGATGGCCCAGGCAAAAGACGAAATGATCATCATGCACCCCCTGCCGCGTGTGGGCGAAATTCACTACGGCGTGGACGACGATCCCCGCGCCGCCTACTTCCGGCAAGTGCGCAACGGCATGTTCATCCGCATGGCCCTCCTGGCTGCCGTGCTCGGTTCGGCATAGAGCGTAGAGCGAAGCGATGAATGATGAACGGTTGGGCGCAGCGCGTGGAGCGGAGAGCGACGACGGAACATGCAACCCAAAACTCGAAACCAAAAAACCAAGGAGTCTCCATGACTTTCATTGAAAAATTACAGACCGCGACGAGGAAAAACAACAGCCGGCTCTGCGTGGGGCTGGACCCCCACCCGGACCGCATACCGGCCCCCTACCGGCGCGCCGACAATCCCGTGCTGGCCTTCAACCGGGCCATCATCGAGGCCACGGTCGACCTGGTCTGCGCCTACAAACCGAACTTTGCCTTCTACGAAGCCCAAGGCCCGTCCGGCCTGGAGACACTGCGCCAGACGATCCAGGCCGTCCCGCCCGAGATACCGGTCATCCTGGATGCCAAGCGCGGGGACATCGGCTCCACGGCCCAGGCCTATGCGCAGGCAGCCTTCGAGGTTTGGGGAGCCGATGCGGTAACGGTCAACCCGTACCTGGGCCGCGACAGCCTGGCCCCCTTCCAGGCCTACGAAGATCGCGGCGTCTTCCTCCTCTGCCACACATCGAACGCCGGCGCAACCGACCTGCAGACGCTGTGGACAGAAGGCCGCCCCCTTTACGAAACAGTGGCGGAGCTGGCGACGCGCTGGAATCGGGCCGGAAACCTGGGCCTGGTGGTCGGGGCGACTTTCCCAGACGCCCTGCGCCGCATTCGCGCCATCGCCCCCACGATGCCGATCCTCTTGCCGGGCGTCGGCACACAAGGGGGAGACCTGGCGGCGGCCCTGGCCGCCGGCCTCACCGCGGAGGGCGACGGCCTGATCGTGAACGCCTCGCGCAGCGTCATCTTTGCCGGCGATCCACGTGCAGCCGCCACAGCCTTGCGCGACGACATCAACGCTGCGGCCGGCACCCTTGCGACAAGACCCGCACCCGGCGGCAACCGGGATCTGGTGGACGCGCTGAACGCGCTCGGCTGCGTACAATTCGGCGATTTTACGCTCGCTTCCGGGTTGCACTCGCCGGTGTACATTGATTTGCGCCTGCTCGTGTCTGACCCGGCCGCCATGCACTTGGCCGCGCGGGCCTATGCACGACTTTTGGCCGGCCTTTCCTTCGACCGGCTGGCAGCCATTCCGTACGCCGCTCTGCCCATCGGGGCGGTTGTGGCACAAGTGGCCAACCGGCCGCTCATCTACCCGCGCAAAGAGGTAAAATCGTATGGCCGGCAGCGAGCCATCGAGGGGCGCTGGGAGGCCGGGGAAACGGTTGTCGTGCTCGACGACCTGATCACGACCGGCGGGAGCAAACTTGCCGCCATCGAGCCGTTGGAGCAGGCCGGCCTGCACGTGCGCGACGTCGTCGTGCTGATCGACCGCGAGCAGGGCGGCGCCGATGAGCTCGCCGCGAAGGGATACCGGTTACACAGCGTTTTGAAATTGAGCGACTTGCGCGGCCATGAATCCTGAAATCACGCTCGAAACAAACCTTTGCGGGGTCCGCCTGCCAAATCCGACCCTGCTCGCCTCCGGCATTTTGGGCACTTCGGCAGCGCTGCTGGAACGGGTGGCGCGCGCCGGAGCCGGCGCGGTGACGGCCAAGTCGGCCAGCCTGGAACCACGTGCCGGCCATCCCAACCCGACCGTGATCTCCTGGGAAGCCGGACTGCTCAATGCCGTCGGCCTGGCCAATCCAGGGGCCACGGCGCAAGCGGGCATCCTCCGCGACGCCCGCTCCAAGTTGGCAACTCTCGGCGTTCCACTCATCGCCAGCGTTTTTGGCGGGACGAGCGAAGAGTTTGCCGGGGTCGCACAAGTTCTGGCCGAAGCGGAACCCGATTTCTTGGAACTGAACATTTCCTGCCCAAACGTAGGGGACGAATTTGGCCGCCCCTTTGCTGCCGACCCCCAGGCAGCGGCGGAAGTGACACGTGCCGTCAAGGCAGTCGTGGACGTGCCGGTCATCGTCAAGTTGTCGCCGAACGTTGCCGACATCGCGGGGGTGGCGCGTGCCGTAGAAGAAGCCGGCGCCGACGCCATCGCCGCCATCAACACGGTACGCGGCATGGCCATCGACGTGCGCGCAGCGCGGCCTGTGCTGGCCAATCGTTTCGGTGGGCTATCCGGCCCGGCAATCAAGCCGGTGGCCGTGCGCTGCGTGTTCGAATGCTTCGCAGCGGTCTCTATCCCCATCATCGGCATTGGCGGGGTGAGCAACGGTCTCGATGCTGCCGAGATGATGATGGCCGGGGCCACAGCGGTGGGAATCGGATCGGCCGTTTACCAGAACGGGCCGGAAGTCTTTGCCCGAATCACACACGAGTTGGCTACGTTCATGACCGAGGAAAGCTACAGGAGTGTGAAGGAGATGAGAGGGGCGGCGCACAAATAAAACGATGAACAGCCAAACATCACACTTTGCCTGTCGCATTGAACGGGTGGAGCGGGAAAATTATCGCGTGGCCACGTTTACGTTGGACTTGGCGCTGGACGCGGCCCCGGGCCAGTTTGTGATGCTCTGGCTGCCCGGCGTGGAGGAGCGGCCTCTCAGTCTGATGGCCTGTGACCCGGTCACGCTGACGGTGGCCCGCGTCGGCCCGTTCACAACTGCGCTGCATGAACGCCGCACCGGCGAGCGGGTGTGGGTGCGCGGGCCGTATGGCAACGGCTTCCGCCAAACGGGCGAACATCCGTTGCTCGTTGCCGGCGGCTATGGCGTAGCGCCCCTCCTCTTCCTGACTCGACGGCTGCAGGCGACCTCCGCACATCCCACGGTGTTGATCGGCGCACGCACGGCCCGTGACGTGATTTTCGTGGAGCGGTTTGGCGCGCTGGATGTGCCGGTGCTCGTGGCCACGGACGACGGCTCGCAGGGCACACAAGGGCTTGCCCCGGACGTGGCCGCTCGCGCAATCGAATCGCAGCCGGTGAGCAGCCTCTATGCCTGCGGGCCGGAGCCGATGTTGGACGGCGTGGCTGCGCTGGCCCGTCGTCATCGCTTGCCGGCCCAACTGAGCTACGAACGGAAAATGCGTTGTGCCTTTGGTGTTTGTGGCACCTGTGCGCGCGACGATGGCTGGCTCGTCTGCCGCGATGGGCCGGTGCGCTTCGAGGAACCGTGAGATGAGCGAAATGCGCCCGCTGCTCGTCCGCGGGGCGACGCTGGTCACACACGAGACCATATTCGAGGCCGACGTGCTGACCGTGGCAGGGAAAATCCGGCTGATCGGGCACGGCCTATCGCCCGACGGGGCCGGCGTGTTTGATGCACACGGCCTGCACCTCCTTCCGGGCCTGATCGACCCCCACGTGCATTTGCGTGACCCGGGCGCTGCGCACAAAGAAGACTTTACCAGCGGGACGCGCGCCGCGCTGGCCGGCGGCGTGACCACGGTGCTGGACATGCCCAACACAGACCCGCCGACCGTCGACCAAGACGGCTGGAAAGCAAAGCTGACGGCGGCCACAAATCGCGCCGTTTGTGATTACGGCCTGTTCTTCGGTGCCACAGATGACAACGTAGGCCAATATCCGCATCATCCGGCCCTGGCCGGGCTGAAAGTATACGCGGGGGCGACGACCGGCACACTGCTGACGACGGCGTTCCGCTCCATCTACGAGCACTGCCGGCAGTTTCCGCACCGCAAACCGGTGGCCATCCATGCCGAGGATGAGGAGGCGCGACGCTATTTTGCGGCCACGGGCGGGGGACGTCCGCCGCTGGTGGCGGCACTTGCCGTGGCCCGCGCGTTGGCCATTGCCGGTGACTTGGCGCGACCGCTGCACGTCTGCCACGTGAGCACGGCGGCCGAACTGGCCCTGATCGCAGAGGCGCGGCGGCGCGGCGTGCCGGTCACCTGCATCATCTATTCCTGGATGGCGAACGAGCCGCTAGGTTGGGAAGCTACGCGCGGGTCAACCCGCCGTTGCGCCACCGCTCCGACGTGGATGCGCTGTGGGCCGGCCTGGAGGCGATAGACTGCTTCGCCACCGACCATGCGCCCCATCTGCCTTGTGAGAAGGAGGGAGCGACCCCACCTGCCGGCCTACCGGGCTTGGAGACGATGTTGCCCTTGCTATTGACGGCGGTACACGAGGGCCGGCTGGGCCTGACCGACGTCGTGCAGCGAGCCTCGTTCAATCCGGCGCGTATCTTTGGCCTGCGGCAGAAGGGCCGGCTGGAGGTCGGTGCGGACGCCGATTTTGTGTTGGTGGACTTGCAGCGGAAGGGCCGCTTGCAGGCGCCATGGTTCACGCGGTGTGGCTGGAGTCCCTATGCCGGCTGGCCCGTACGCGGGGCCATCGAGCGAGTCTACCTGCGCGGGCAGTTGGCCTTTGCCGAGGGCAGCGTACTAGTCGCTACCGGTAGCGGCCAGGCGGTGCTTTTGGACCTTGCCCAGCGCGTTGCGGGGTAGCAGGGGCACAAAGGCAATGACCTTGGGCACCTTGAAGCTGGCCAGACGTTCGCCACAGTATTCCTGCAATGCCTCGGCCGTCACCGACCGGTCCCCGGCGAGCACGACGTAGGCTTTGGGGAGTTCGCCGCGCACGCGGTCCGGGATGCCGGCGACCGCGGCCTCTCTGACGGCGGGATGGCTTTCGAGCACCTCCTCGACCTCGCGGGGATAGATGTTGAAGCCGGCACTGATGATCAGTTCGCGTGCTCGCCCTTCCAGACGATAGAAGCCGGTCAGCGGGTCCCGCCGGCCAATGTCGCCGGTCCGGAACCACTGACGGCCCTGCGCGTCCGTGTGAAAAGCCTGGGCTGTCTTCTCCGCGTCATTCCAATACCCCTGGAAGATATTGCTTCCGCGCAAATAGACCTCGCCGGCTTCGCCGTCGGGCAAGGGCTGGCCCTGCGAATCGCAAATGCGGGCGGACACACCGGGCAGCGGAACGCCGACCGTCCCCGGAAGGCGCGGTCCCGCGTACAAGTTGGAGAGGTTCATCAGCGTCTCGGTCATGCCGTAGCGTTCCAGAATTTCGTGGCCAAAGACGGCTTTGAAATCGTTGAAGGTCTCGGCACTGAGGGGCGCGGACCCCGAGACGAAGAGGCGCATGGCGGGCATAGGCACACGCTGCCCCACCCCAAAGCGTCGCGCGGCTTCTTCCAGCAAGCGCAGGTACATAGTCGGCACGCCGAAGAAGAGGGTGATCCCGTCAGCCAAAAGAGAATCGAATACGGCGTCAGCGTGAAACCGGTCGTGGAGGATTGTGGTGCAGCCGGTCGCCAATGCGCCGTGCAATCCAACGGCCAATCCGTGGGCATGGAAAAGGGGCAGGGTGAGGAGGAATTGATCGTCCGCCCTCCAGGCCCAGGCGCGGGTTACGCCGGCGATGTTGGCCACGAAGTTGTCGTGACTGAGCATGGCCCCTTTGGATCGCCCGGTGGTGCCGGAGGTATAGAGGATCACGGCCAGGTCGTCGCCGCCGGCTGGCAACATCGGGGCCCGCGAGGTCTCGCCGGCGGCCAGTTGCGGCAAGTCTTCGGCCAGCACGATGTGCTCCACGGAATTGAGCCGGTCGCGGAGAGGCGCAATGACACCCAGTTGTTCCTTCCCGGTCACAAGGAGGCGTGGCGTGCAATCGCCGGCGATGTGGGTGATCTCGGTCTCGCGGTACAGCAGGTTGATAGGCACGGTGATCACACCCAGTTTGAGAAAGGCCAGGTAGGTGGTGACCAGTTCCAGGCTATTGGGCAGGTAGAAGGCCGCCCGGTCCCCTTTGCACAGCCCCAAACGGGAAAAGGCGTGGGCCAACTGGTTTGCTCGCACGTTGAGCTCGGCAAAAGTTACCTTCTGGTCGCCAAACTGAATGGCGGTACGATACGGATAGCGGTCAATGGAAATCTGAAAAAGGTCCAGGAGGTTCATGGTACGGTCCTTTCGTTTGCACAACCAGGCTGAAGTGCCGGGGTGGAAAGCGTATGCCAGAGATTCTATTGTACCGTTCCTGGCGGCAACTGTCAAGAGGGCATGTGTTCAGGCAGGGCTTTTCAAAGTTTGAAATATGAATATAATGGGAGGTGTGACATGAAGGGATAAATGCAAGGAGGTGCAAGGATGAAGGTTCTTCTTGATGACCTACGGCGAGTGGAAGACAAGC
>JAADHH010000030.1 GCA_013151955.1 Chloroflexota bacterium | reverse complement strand
GGGGGTGGCTAGAGGGAGCGCGATACTTTGACAACGAATTTTCAATTTGAATGGGACGAGAATAAAGCTAACAGAAACATTGAGAAACATCAGCGCACGTAAGGTGACGAAGAAAGAGGAGCGATATTATACAGAAGCCGAGTGAACCCGAGGATTACGAACTGCGCGACGAGTATGACCTGTCCAAATTGACTGTTGTCGCAAAGGGCAGATATGCGCCTGAGCGGCGGGTGGGCAAGAATGTAGTTCTGCTCGCACCAGATGTTGTGCAAGCTTTTCCGACTGACGAGGCTGTAAATGAAGCCTTGAGACTCGTCATGCGGATAGCAGAAGTCCCAAACAAATACTCAGTGGAACCTGTGTCGGCTTGAGCATTTCCCTTAACCCAAGAAATCAGTATCTTCTCAATAAAACGGGGTGGGGCGACCCAGAAGTTCGACTTTTGGTAAAAGTCGAACTTCTTCGCCCCTGAATATTGAGAAGATACAGAAGTCAATGGTGAACGATGATTGACAAATCGAAGAGGCCCCCAGAAAATAGGGAGAACAGGTATGACCCCAACAGGACAGAGAAGCGAGGCGCACCCGTCGTTCCGTTTTGCCGTGCAAATCAGTGGCATTGACGAGGCGGTGTTCAGCGAATGTACCTTGCCGCCGCTGGAAGTGAATGTCCTCCAGCAAAAGGAAGGTGGGTACAACACCGGCGTACACCAATTGCCCGGGCCGGTCAAACCGGGGCGCATCACGCTCAAGCGGGGCCTCGCCCAGTCGAACGAGTTGCTGAAGTGGTACCAGGATGTGGCCCACGGCAAGATAAAAGATGCGGAAAAGAACGTATCGGTGGTCATGTACGACTCTCAGTATAGCGAAGTGATGCGCTGGAATTTCTCGAAGGCATACCCGATCAAGTGGACCGGACCGACTTTCAAATCATCGGAAAACGCCATCGCCATCGAGACGTTGGAACTGGCCTTTGCGGAGGTTGATTTTCAGTAGAACGTACAGAGCGTGGAGCGTAGGGCGGAACAAGCATCCACGAAGCACGCAGCATGCAAGCTTTTAGGAAAGAAACATTGCTTACACCGGTAACGAGGAAATTCAAACCTATAGCTCGTCTCACACGGGAAACGCTTGGACAGCACATTAGTCGCCGGCTGAGACCGAGAACGATCTGGCGAGCCATGCTGCACAGGTCCGTGCAGCTCAAGTATCACAGCATGGACCGGCCACTGGTGTGGCAGATGCTGGCTCCGTTGTCGCCCCGCTTCCGGACCGGCTTGACGGGGCCGGTGCCCGCGCGTGAAGCCACGGACCGTGCCGGTGCCGGACCGGTGCAGCCGTCCGAGCCGCACCAGATTCTGCAACGCATCCGCCAGAAGTTGGCCAGCAAGCCGGCGCCGGCATCGCCGGCGAGCGGTACGCCCCAGTCGCAGACCCAGGAGGTCGTGGAGACGCCCCCCTCCGGCCGGGCAGAAGATGCCACGAAGCAGCGTATCTCTACCGGCGCATCACCCGGCCGGCACCACCAGCGGAAACGGAGAGAATCGCTGCCACCACCCGCCGGACGGCGACCTTTGAGAGGCGCTGTCGAAGAAATCCCCGCCCCGGAAGCGACGGAAATGGTGACCGAAACCGGGGCGGAGCAGCCCGCTTCCGAAGTCCAGGCCAAGAGAGCGGAGACGTCCAGACGAAAACCCGAGCCCGTCCAGCCCAAGCAACCGCCACCCCCCGACGAAACCTTCATCCCGGACGACATGCCGACGGTCCTCGCCCCGGAGGCTGTGGCCGAAGTGACCGGATCGCACCGGCTGTCCGGGCAGAAGGCATCGCCGGAACCGTCGGAGGTCGCGCAAGAACCGGTGCAGCGCCCGGCCCCGGCAGACGATGCAACGGAGATGCAGACCACGGTTGTGCTGCCGCAGACCGCCAAACGGGAAGATCGTCCCGCACCCCCGGTGACGCAGAGTGCCGAAGGAATGAAGGGCCCCGCGTCCCCCGTGCCGCAGGCCGCCGAACGGGAGGAACGCCCCGCGCCTCCGGCGGCGCAGAGGGTCGCAGGGCGGGAACAAAGCAATCTCCAGAAGCAGCGCGGCGCTCACCACCAAGGACGAAAATCGTGGAGCGTCGAGCGTCAAGCGTCGAGCGATGACATGGGGCGGCCCGTCGTCCATCGTCCACGGTCTGTCGCGAAGGGCGGCCCGATGCCGGAGACGAGAGATGTCTCACCGCAAGATAAGGGCGTACCGGCCCAGGGAATCATGCTGCGGGCGCGCGAACGCCTCGCGCCGAAGCGTATGTTGCTCACCTTCCGCCATCCTGCTGCCGCTGCGGAGTCACACTTGCAGGGGAGATCACGTCGCAGCCGCCTGATCGCGCGCAAAGTCGCGCAGAGCTACGAAATGGCTGTGTCCCGCAGCCGCCGGACCGCCGAGCCACAGACGCGGTCACCCGGCGGTCGGGTTGCGCGGTCTCCCGAAAAGGAGCCGGTGGCGGCTGATGATCGCCGTCCGGAGGGGCCGGGCAGCCAGGCGGTCACATCCGCGCGCCGTGAAGACCATTCGGTCGGCCAGCCGGAGTCGGGAACAGGAATGCTTGTGAGAGAACCGGCGCCGGCAGTGGTGGCGCGCCGCCTGGAAGCGCCGCCGCCTCTGCGACATCTGGCCGGCCGGCCGGGACGGTCCGGTGTTACGGCCCGGCCCGATCTGGCCCGGCAGAAGGGAACATCACCGGAGGCGCAGCTCGATCCGGCAGCGGTCTGGTCTGGGCCGGCGATGCGCCCGTTGCCTTTCGCCCGCGGCGTGACGCCGGAGGCCGGAGTGCCGCCGGCGAAGGATGCGGTTTCCGTGGAACCGGCGGCCGGCTTTCCGGCGAGGGGAGTCGCGCCAGTTGTCCAACGAACTGTAACTGACGAGGCCGGTGCTGGCGTAGCGCAGCCCGTGGCGACGGGCGGGGCGATACCGGCGGCCGGTCCGCCCGAGGAAGCAAGTGCCGGCGGTTCTGTGAATCTGGACAGGCTGGCCCGGCAGGTGTATCAAATCCTGCGTCGCCGGCTGCGTGTGGAAAAAGAACGGATGCGTGGAAGCATTCCACATTGAACCCTCGAACGTTTCACGCGACCACGTGATAATGGAAGGAGCCTTATGCCGAACACGAGAGGCAATCTGGCACCGGCTACAATCGAAAATCTGATCACACACGAGAAAGTGTACTGCATGTTCAACCCGCACGAGTACACGTTGTCCAAACGGAATCAGTGGAAGCAGGACAAAGTCAAAGGGAAAAACGTTCCGAAAGTGAAGTTTTCCCAGGGGGGCGTGCAGTCCCTCAAGCTGCAACTTTTCTTCGATACGTACGCCGATGAGACGGACGTGCGGGAACACACCAAAGCGCTCTGGAAAATGATGCAAGTCGCCGAACAGAAAAAGAACCCGCGGAATAACAAAAGTGAGCCACCTCGCGTAGCGTTTCATTGGGGGAGCTTCTATTTCAAGGCCGTGATCGTCAGCCTATCACAAAAATTTACACTGTTCAGCAAGGACGGTACGCCACTGCGCACGACCGTCGATGTCTCGTTCCAACAAGTCGAGGACCCGGACGACCACGCGCGCCAGAACCCGACTTCCGGCGGCGGCCCCCCTTTGAAGACGCACATCGTACAAGCAAACGAGCGGCTCGACTGGATCGCAGCGCAGGCATACGGCGACCCGACACATTGGCGGTTGATTGCCCGGGAAAACCATCTGGTCCATCCCTTGCGCTTGCGTGAGGGACAACAGTTGGTCATCCCGCCGCTGGATTAGTGTTCGGTAGCCCCCCGGCAGGCTGCCGGGAAAGACGTTTTTGCCAGACGCCGAAAGTTTTGAGGTGTGATGAATCGTGGAGGGGGGAGCAGCAGGTCGCGCATTGGGCCGAGAAGTTCAACTTCTCGGAGAAGTTGAACTTCTAAGCGGCGCATGGCTAGCATAGGAGAAGATAAGTAGTGCCCACTGAACAGAAGTTGATGGATCATCTCTACATCAAAATTGATGGCGCCGATTTGCCGTCGGAAGCGATGGACGACCTGATGGAAGTGACGGTTGATAGCAGCCTGCACTTGCCCGATATGTTCACCCTCCATCTGCATGATGAGCAATTGAAATGGGTGGACGACGATCTTTTTTCCCTGGGCAAAGAGGTGGAGATTTCGGCGCTGCCCGAGGAGGGGGGGAGCAGCCACGTCCTGTTCAAGGGAGAAATCACAGCACTGGAACCGGACTTTGGGGAGGGCACGCAAGCCACTTTGCTGGTCCGAGGCTATGATCGTTCGCACCGGCTGCATCGGGGGACGCACAGCAAAGCCTATCTGCAGGTGACCGATAGCGATCTGGCCAACAAGATCGCTCAGGAAGCGGGCTTGCGTGCCCGGGTCGATTCAACGTCGGAGGTCTATGACCATGTCCTGCAACACAACCAGAGTCATGCGGCCTTTCTCACGGAGCGTGCGCGCCGGATCGGATATGAAGTCTTTGTCGAGGATCGGACACTCTGTTTTCGGAAGCCACCCAAGAACGGCAGCACCCTTGAACTGGAATGGGGTCAGCAGATGCGCAGTTTCATACCCCGCCTGACCCTGTCCGAACAGGTGGATGAAGTGATCGTCAAGGGGTGGGACCCCAAAGCCCGGAAGACCATCATCGGGCAGGCGACGCAGGGGCAGGCGGAACCAAAGACGGGTCAACAAAAGAGTGGCGGCGAGCTTGCTTCTGCGGCCTTCAGCAGCTCCCGGCGGGTTGTGGTGGACCGGTACGTCCACAGCCAGGCCGAGGCAGATACCCTTGCGCAGGCTATCCTCGATGAAATCAGCGGCTCCTTCATCGAAGCAGAGGGGGTTTGTTATGGACAACCTGACTTGCGGGCCGGCAAATTCGTAAAACTCACCGCTCTCGGAACCAGGTTCGGTGGCACCTATTTTGTCACGGCGGCGACTCACACCTACCGGGCCGGGGCCGGTTACACGACGGCCTTCACCATCCACGGCCGGCGGCCCGAGACGCTCTACGATCTGATCGAACGTTCGCCGGAGCCGGCGCTACAGCGTGGCCCGGCCGGCATGGTCGTCGGCCTGGTGACGAACAACAACGACCCGGAGGATCGTGGCAGAGTCAAGGTCAAGTTTCCCTGGCTATCCGATGATGTGGAGAGCGATTGGGCGCGCCTGGTCGCCATCGGGGCCGGCGCGGAAAGAGGCTTCCTGTGTCTGCCCGAAGTCAACGACGAAGTCCTGGTCGCTTTTGAGCATGGCGACATTGGCCGACCATATATCCTCGGCAGCCTGTGGAATGGGCAGGAGAAACCACCCATTCCGGCCACGCAAGCGCTGGAAAATGGAAAGGTACACCGGCGCATCTTCAAAACCCGCGCCGGCCACACGCTGACCTTTCTCGATGGGTCCGACGAAGGCGTGGTGCTGGAGACCGCCGGCGGCCACCGTCTGACTCTGGCCGATGAGAAGAAACAGGTGATCGTGGAAACCGCCGGCGGGCATACGATGACACTGGATGATTCAAAAAGCGAAATCACGCTGGAATCCACAGCAAACATGACGGTAAAAAGTGGCGCCAACCTGACCATCGAGGCGACCGGCACGCTGGAACTGAAAGGGCAGACCTTCTCGCTCAGTGCAAACGCGATGGGCGAAGTCAAGGCCGGGGCGACGCTGGATGTCAAGGGGGCGCTGGTGAAGATCAACTAAATCGTACTGCTGAAACGATGAATGCAGAATGATGAACGGAGGAGATAGAGAGGCGAGATAGAGATAGGGGTAGAGATAGGTGAGGTAGGGGTAGGAGCGCACAAGAACCCGAAACTCTAGGGAGGCACTATGGCAAGGAACAATCCGATCATCGGCCGGGGATGGCGATTTCCCCCCACGCTCGACGAACGCGGGACGGTCGCTCTGACCAGCGATGATGATGAAATCGAAGAGTCCATCCGCATCATCCTGTCGACGGCTCCGGGGCAGCGTGTGATGCGTCCGGAATTTGGATGCCAAATCCACGAGTTGGTCTTTGCGCCCAACAATGCGGCGACGGCCGGTCTGGCCGGCCGCTACATTACCGAAGCGCTGGGGCGTTGGGAACCGCGCATTGAAGTGCAGCGAGTAGATGCCACCCCGGACGACAGCAACAGGGCCCGCTTGATGATCTCGGTTCAATATCGTATCGCTGCAACGCACAGCAATCGAAGCCTGGTCTACCCGTTTTACTTGATTCCGGAAGAGCAGTACTAATGGTCAACGGTCAATTTTCAATGGTCAATGATTTGAAGCGTGACAGGTGAAGACGTGAGACGGGCCAACGTTCAGATGCAACACGCATCACGCAGGGCCGTAATCCAAAATCGCAAATCTAAAATCCAAAATCAGAGGAGCGCCCGATGGGGCTACCAACAAAGAATTTAGACGATCGCACCTTCCAGGACATCGTTGACGAAGCCAAAAAACGCATTGCCGCATCGTGCCCGGAATGGACGGACCACAATGTAAGCGATCCGGGAATCACGCTTGTGGAGCTGTTTGCCTGGATGACGGAGATGATTCTATACCGGCTCAACCAGGTACCGGAGAAGAACTACATCAAATTTATGGAGCTTTTGGGGCTGAAGCTGCGCGCGCCCGAGTCTGCGCGAACGGAGGCCACGTTCTACCTTTCTTCTCCGCAGCCACAGCGCATCGTGATTCCCAAGCATACCGAGTTGGCGACAGTGCGCACCGAGACTCGTCCGTCCGTGGTATTCAGCACCGACCGCGACCGTGAAATCCAGCCTCCCCTCCTTGCGGCACTGCTGACGCGCGAAATGCCCGGCCAGGCGAAAGGCAAACCGGTCTATCGCGAGCACAATCTCCAGCACTTGGGGGTCACCGGCTATGAGTTTTCGGCGTTTGGGGTCAGACCGCGTGTTGGCGATGCCCTGTATTTCGGCTTCGAGAACGATTTGAGCCATCATGTGTTAGGGTTGGAGTTGACCTGCCTGACGGCCATTGGCATGGGCATAGACCCCGGCAATCCGCCCTGGCAGTGGGAGGGTTGGTTGGGCGAAGAGGGGGAGCGGCGCTGGCTGCCGGCGGTTGTGGAAAAAGATAGTACCGGCGGCATGAACCAGTCGGGCATGGTCTTGCTGCGGTTATCCCAACTGGCCCAACGCGAGTTGCAAAAACGCCGGGCCTTTTGGGTCCGTTGCCGGGTGGTAGGAACCGACGTGGCCGGCCCGAATTACGAAGCCTCACCCAAAATTCGCAACGTCGTGGCCAATAGCTGGGGAGGCTCCGTGCCGGCGACTCACGCATCGGTGATTCGTGAGGAGGTTTTGGGCCGCTCCGATGGCTCGCCGGGCCAGGTTTTCTTCGTGGAACACACCCCCCTCTTGCGCCGGGCAGAAGGGGAGACCGTCGAGGTGCAGGCACCGGGCAGCGAGGAGTGGGAAGCGTGGCACGAAGTGCCGGACTTTGCCGATTCGGGCCCGTTCGACAGGCACTTCACCTGTGATAGTGCTACCGGCGAGGTGCGCTTTGGGCCGGCACTGCGCCAGCGAGATGGCTCGGTGCAGGCGTACGGCGCTATCCCGGCACGCGGTGCGCGGATTCGCTTTTCCACGTACCGCTATGGCGGCGGTGTCGCCGGCAACGTGCAAGCGCAGACTCTGACCGTGCCGAAAACCTCAATCCCGTACATCGACCGGGTTACCAATCATGCGGATGCGGTCGGTGGCATCGACCCCGAAACCATCGAAATGGCCCAAATGCGTGCGCCACAACTCTTGCGCACGCGCAGCCGCGCGGTTACGGCGGAAGACTACGAGGCGCTGGCCCGCCTGGCCGATTCTCGTGTGCAACGCGCCCGCTGCGTACAGCCGACGTCCTCGGCGGCAGGCAAGGGTCTGGCCGGGGGGCAGGTCTATGTACTTCTCGTGCCCAAGGTCAATCGCCCGGCGAGATACATTGCCCCGGAACAATTGCGCCTCGACGAGGACATGCGTCAGATCGTGGGCCGCTATCTGGACGATTACCGCTTGCTGACGGTTCGGCTGGACATTCGTGAGCCGGCGTATATCTGGGTCGCTGTGGAGATGGCGCTGGTAAGCGGTCACAATGCGGACCCGGAACGTGTGCGCAGAGATGTGGAACGACAACTCTATCGCTTCCTCAACCCAATTGTAGGGGGGCAGGATGGCAAAGGCTGGCCTTTCGGACGGGATCTCTACCCGTCCGACGTATACTCTTGCCTGCAAGCTGTGCGCGGCTTCGAGTTTATTGAAACGCTGCACCTGTTCCAGGTGCGTTCTTCTGGAGAACGTACCGAAGTTTCTGGACGGCTCGACGTGCCTGCTCACGGGCTGATCGCCTCCGCAGAACATCGCGTAGAAGTACGATAGACAATGGTCAATGTTCAATTGTCAATTGGGAATGGTCAAGTGGCAACTGACATTTTGAAGGAGTCACTTGGTGGATAACGTTCAGGTTCTCGCCATGTTGCGGATCGAAACTCCGGATGAGCCGGAGCGGGTGATTCCTGTGGCAGAGAGCCCGTTCAATATCGGTCGCAGCAAGGCGAACCAGTTGCAGTTGCCGCACGACCGGGTGTCGCGCCATCACGCGCGCCTCCTCTTCGAGGGCGACCAGATTCGTTTGGTCGACTTGAAGAGCAGCAACGGTACCCAGGTGGGGAAGACAAAGCTCACACCCAACGATCCGTACACCCTCTCGTACCATGAAACTTTCTCCATCGGACCGTATGTCCTACGTCTGGAAGCCACGCCCGAAGTGGCCGCACAGGAAACGGCTGAGCCGGTCGCCGGCATCACCGTTGGTGTGGAGGAGATGCCCGTGTTGGCGGTCGCGCAGGAGGTGGGGTCGGGCACACCCGGGCTTCCCGAAGCACCACCGGCGGACCTGGCACAGCCTTCCGATGACGATCTCTTTGGCCTCCCTGCAAATCGCAGCCGCTACTTGCAATACCTGCCACCCATTTATCGCGATGACCCTTTTCTGGGGCGGTTCCTGCTCGCCTTCGAGGGGGTGCTTTTGCCTGTCGAGCAGGTGGTGGACAATTTTGATCTCTACCTGGACCCGCGCACGGTTCCGCCCCTCTTCCTCGATCAGTTGGCCAGTTGGTTGGCCCTGACCCTCGATGAAAAATGGCCGATCGGGAAGCGCAGAGCTGTGGTCGCCGAGGCGGCCGCGCTTTACCGGCGACGGGGTACGCGGTGGAGTTTGAGCCGGATTTTGGAAATCTACACCGGCGTTGTGCCCAAAATCATTGAGCCGGAGGACCAGGCGCACCATTTCGATGTGGTGCTGCGCATCCCGAAAGGCCAGCACGTGGATCGTCCGACGGTTGAGCGGATCATCGAGACCAACAAACCGGCACACACGACATACACGTTGAAGATTCAACCGGCCGGCAACTGATGGCCCGAAGGCTGCTAACTTTTGAAAAGCAACCCGCCCTGGAATGGGGATTCCAGGGCTACGCAATCTGACATCTGACATCTGACATCTGACGACTGGCATCTGACGACTGGCATCTGACGACTGACATCTGACGACTGACATCTGACGACTGACATCTGACGACTGACATCTGACGACTGGCTACTGGCAGCTATTTTCACAACATGACGAAGGAGGAGAATACCAGGATGAAAAACCTGATCGGTCAATCGCTGGATCGTTACCAGATTGTAAGCCTCTTGGGCGAAGGGGGCATGGGTGCTGTCTTCAAGGCGCGCGACGTCACGCTTCAACGCGATGTCGCCGTCAAAGTCATGCACCCTCAATTTGCCAACCGGCCCAACTTTCAAGAACGTTTCCTGCAGGAAGCACGCACCGCAGCGCGTTTCGACCATCCGGGCATCGTCAAGGTGTTCGACTTTGGTCAGTCCCGATCGCTGCTCTACATCGTCATGGAACTCATTCCCGGCGACAACCTGCGCAAGCTGCTCCAGGATTTGAAGGCCTCCGGTAAATGGATTGTCCTGCCGGAAGCTGTCCAACTGGTGCGCCAGGTCGCGCTGGCTCTGGATTATGCGCATCACCAGGGTGTCCTGCATCGCGATATAAAGCCTGACAATATCATGCTCAAGGCCGAGCCTGGGGACACTTTTCCTTACCGGCCGGTGCTCACCGATCTGGGTCTGGCCAAATTGTTGGAGGGGGGGCTTGTGACCCAAGAAGGCTCTTCCATGGGCACACCCGCCTACATGTCCCCGGAACAGGCCATGGGCGAGGAGACCGATGCACGCAGCGATGTCTATTCTCTGGGCATTCTGCTCTATGAACTGGTCGTCGGGCGGCTGCCCTTTCAGGTCAAGACGATTACCGAGGCCATTCGCTACCACACCAAAGAGCCACCGCCACCGCCGCGCTCGATTCGTGCCGATCTGCCTGAATCCCTCGAACGAGTCATCTTGCGTGCCCTGGCAAAGGACCCGGCCGACCGCTTCCCCACCGCGGCTGGCCTGGCCAAGGCACTGTCCGACGTCTTGCCGGCCGCCACCGCCGCCACCGTAGCGCCCACGGCGGTGGAAGGTGCAGCAAGTTTGATGACCCAATATCAACAGAGCATCGTTGCTGACCGGGGCCCTTCTATTCTCCAGGAGTTTCCGGAAGCGCCGGCCGATTTGCAGCAAGACCGCCTCATGGTCATGGCCCCAGATGGCAGTGTCCGTGCAGAACCCATCCGGGGAAAAGAGATTACCATCGGGCGGGGATCGGACAATTCGTTGGTGCTCGACTACCAGAAAATATCGCGCCACCATGCAAAGGTGGAATTCGATGGCACAGATTACAAAGTGAGCGACCTGGACAGCACCAACGGTACTTACCTGGCCAATGTGAAGCTGTTGCCGGGCATCCCCGAGGTGTGGCCGCCGGACAAACCGATTCGGGTCGGCGATATTTGGATCCGCCTGGACCGCACCAAACGACCGGCCCAGAGCGTCCTTCTTTCCGATGGGACCATGGCCGCGCTCAGTATGGTCCGCTCCAGCCCCGGAGCCGGACGGGTGGGCATATTTTCGGAAACATCCACCCTCTCTGTCGAGCCCGGAAGTAGCGTCTCTCTGCCCATTATTCTGCTGAATCAGGGAGCGGTCGTGGACCATTTCCAGGTATCGGTCGAAGGTATGCCTCCCGAATGGATGCCTGCGCCGCTGCCCCTCATTCAGTTATTGCCCGGCACACAGCAGGAAGTCGTACTCTCCATCCAACCCCCGCGCGTGTCACAAAGCCGCGCCGGCCGTTATCCATTGAAAATTCGGGCCGCCAGCCAGGACGCACCGGACCAGGTTGCCGAGCTGGCGGTTACGTTGACCGTGGGCGCATTTTCCGATTTCAGCGCGGAGGTACGCCCCCAGAAGATTCGGGCCGGCAAGGCAGCGCAAGTCAGGGTGGAGAACCGTGGCAATACGCCCCAGACCTTTGGCTTGACGTGGCAAGATCGAGCAAACGAACTGGCCTTCAATCCGCCGCAATCCCAGTTGAAAGTGCCAGAGGGGCAGGCCGTCGCCACGGAATTTCGCGCCGAGCCACGCCGGCGGCGGTGGATTGGGGGGACAAAGGCCCATGCCTTTTCGACCCAGGTCAGCGCGCCGGACGGCACCTCGCAAACATACGCAGGAGAGTTGCTGAGCAAGGCAATGATCCCTACCTGGCTTCCCCCACTCATCTTGATCCCCATTTTGGCGCTCTGTTTATTGCTGGCATTTTGGTTCACCCGCGCGCCGGCGATCCGCAGTGCCATCGTAGACCCGGCCGAACCGATCGCCGGCCAGCCGGTCACCATTCGCTGGGAGATTGACAACGCGCAGACCGTGGAATTGCGCCCGCTGGTCAGTGGCCTTGATCCACGCGCAGGAGAATACACGTTTCCGCAGGGTCTCCCTGCTTCTACCAACCTGACCATCGTGGCCTCGAACCGTTTCCGCAGCACCGAGAAGCAATTGACCATCGGTGTCTCGAACCCGACGCCAACGCCCTCACCGGAGCCGGGAGCGCCCGTCGTCGAAACGTGGTCGGTCTTCCCGACGGAGGTCACGAAGGGACAGTCTGTGACGATCAAATGGAAAGTCAGCAATGCCGACAGTGTCACGTTGCAACCCTTCGGCACGGTGGACAATGCCGGCGAACAGACCGATACGCCGCAGCAGACCAAGACCTACACGCTGATCGCCACGAACCAGGGCAAGACGGTTCAGAAGTCGCAGGAGGTCGTGGTCACGATTCCGCCACCAGACGCGCCGAAGGTGAAGTCCTTTACCGTCGAGCCTTCGTCGCTGGTCAAAGGCCAGGTGGCGACGGTGCGCCTGACCTGGGATACGGAGCAGGCCGACACGGTGACGATTGAACCGGAGACCGGCGGGGTTGGACCGGCCGGCAGCCGGGACGTGCCGGCGCCGGCACAGGACACTGTCTACACACTGGTCGCCAAGAACGCCGGCGGCGAGAGCCGGGCACAGGCAAAGGTGACTGTGTCTGAAGCGCTTTGCACGGTGGCCACAAATGATCTGAACTTCCGCACCGGCCCGGGCACGGTCTATGAGCCGCCGATCAGAAAGCTTTCCAGTGGCACCCGCCTCACGCCGTTGTCGCGCAGCCCCGACGGCCAGTGGATCGAGGTGAAGGTGCAACAGACCGGCGAGACCGGCTGGGTGTCTGCCGCCGCGTCGTATGTTTCCTGCAACGTGGATGTACCTGGATTGCCGCAGGGTACCGTGCCGCCTACGCCGACGCCGCTGCCCACGGCAACGCCGTCGCCAACCCCCACGACGCCCCCCTTCGCCGTGACCGGCGTCACCGCGCAGGTGACGCCAGCGAGTTACTTTGGATGCCCGAAGACCTTCAACTTCTCGGCCGCGATCACGGCCAACGGGCCGGGAACGGTGCAGTACAAATGGGAGCGCAGTGACGGGGCCGGTGCTCCGACAGAAAGCGTCACGTTTGCCTCCGCCGGGACGAAAACGGTCAATGACTCGTGGAGCCTGGGAACCGGAGGGTCATACTGGGAGCGGGTTCGAATCATATCCCCGAACAGCATCGTGTCGAACAAAGCGACGTTCACGTTGTCGTGCCTGTCGGTGCTTCCGCCGGTTGTCGTCCCCTTGGTGCCGATCACGCCTTCGCCGTATAATCTCGTCACCAATGCGGACAAGGCCTCTTGGTACAGTGGGGCCGGCAATCTGTCGTGGCCCGGCGCCGGCAACGATGACCGGGGCTTTGCACGCTGGGTGGAGAACGCTACGCTGGAAGATGGCACAACGACGAGCAAGGTGTTGGAGATGCACCCGCAGTGGGTAGACAACGGCTACATTTCGGGGGCATTTACAGACATCTATTACTCTGGCTACAAGGTACAGGCCGGCGACCACTTCAAAGCCACAGTCGGGTTCCTGCAAGGGGCGAACGCAGGCAAAGTACGATTTCGGGTGATGCTGCGCCCGCAGGGAGGAACGAACACTTGGATCGCCAGCGTGACCGATAGTTACGACGGCAATCTGAAGACGATAGACAAGCCCTTGGATGCGTGGGCCGGGAAGAAGATAGATTTCATCTTGCGCGTGGAGGCGTCCGGCTCTTCCAGTCAGGATTGGGCTGTGTGGAAGTACGCCTATATTTCCCGGTGATTTTTCCGGAAGGGGGCACTGGTGGGGCGGGGGCGAGCCCCGCCCCTATCTGGTTACGTTACCGGTTCGGTGGCCGGCTTCGTCACGCGCTCCGGGGCTTCTGACGTAGCTTGCAGGAAGCCGATAAACATCAGAATCGCTCCGAGCAATTCGCCGAGGTACAGGTATCCCCCGAACCCGAAGCGGCTGAGAATGCCTCCGATGGCCGGCATCAGCGCACCGGCGGCAATCAACACGTTGCCAATCACGCGGTTGGGCATGATGCGCTTGCGCAAAAAGATCCAGGCAGAGTAAATCGCGCCGCCCACCAGCGTGAGCAGGCCGTAGATATTGAAAATTGGCGTCAGGACGCGCACGCCGGGGCTGATAATGGCGTGGCCGTGCAACTCGCGCCCCAACTTGAAATCGAGTGTGCCGGCCTGTTGGCCGTCCACGGCCAGGATGAGTTCATCGCTCGTGCCGGACGTGGTGATGTCAACGCCCTGGCTTGCCAGCCAATCCGCACGTCCAAACAGGACCGACTTTCCATCCACGATCGCTTGCACATTGACTCCATCAACGGTGGCCTCTGTGGCCGTGGGCACGTCCACGCCGTTGCGCTGTGCGTAACCCAAAATGGTACTGGCCAGGGGCGAGAGCCGGCGCTCGTCCACCTTGCCGTTACGACCGAGCGCGGTCGTCTGGATAGCGGCAGCAGCCAGCGCGGTGAGCTGTTGCGAGGTGAGTTCACTGGTGGGGGATACAGCGATTACCTCGTCCGCCAACATCGTGCGGTCCAGTTTCGCCGTCGCCACCTGGTAAAGGCCAAATAGCGACCCCAGGGTCAACAGGATCAGAAGCGGCCGGTTCCAGCGTTTCCAGAGGAGGGCGACCGTACCCTGCCCGAGCCAGGCAGCAACGAGCATTGCTCCGAAGAGATACCAGACCCGGAAGACAAGGGGATTCCAGCCAACGGCAGTATTGTAGGCTTCGCTGATACTGCCCAGTCCGTACATGACCAGCCCGATGCCCCAAAGGAGCAAGTGGGTTCCCCCACGTTCCCGGTACCGCTTGAAAACGAAGAAGCCGAATATAAACGTTATGAGTGCGGAGGGAAACGGAAGCCAAATATTCAAGTTCATGGGATTACTCCTTTTTTCGTACCTGCTGCTTCGAAAATAACGTGTCGGGTGTCAAGGGTCACGTAATCCGTAAAACGTGATGCGTGATGCGTAAGACGCAATACGGATTACGCATTACGTTTCACGGTCGTTCATCATTCATCGTTTTGCATTCATCGTTACCAAGTCGCTCCATGTGTCGTCTATCGGCTCATCCATGTGGGATAATGTCCAGGATCACGGCCAGCCCGCCGACAATCAAAATGACGGTCAGAATGACCAGTATGATGAGCAAGGCCGGCACGATTTTTTCGAACAGAAGAGAGCCTTGGGGTACGCGCGTAACAGGCTTTCGGCGTTGTTGTTTGGGGACAGTCTGTAGCGTCGAATTATCCGGGTTGTTGGGCTTCATAGGCGTCCACCATAGCGAGTAGAATACGGTCTACCAGGTTGTTGATTTGCCGGTACAGCGCGATTGTGTCCGACACGGCGGAGAAGGGTTGCCCTGCCGCTCCCTGTAACGCGCTTTCGAGCAACATGTCGCGGAAGACAAGAAAGACTTGCACGGCTTCTCGAAGAGATAGCCTGTTTCGCTTGCCTTGCTGGGCGTATAGCCTGCCGAGGGCTTGTATTTCGTGCTCCACGTCACCGGTGTCCGCTTCTGTGTTGCCGGCCAGCGCGTGCATGACCAGACGGAGGAGTCTTTGGCCCAACTTGCGGTGCAGTTCGCGGGCCGTTTCGTCGTAGTGTGCGTAGATGCCCTGCGCCAAGAGCTTTCCTTCTGTGATTTCCATGCGTGTGCGGCCAAGGGCAGAATAGATCAGTGTTTCCACGTTTTGGCGGTGGGGAGATTGCTGGGTGGTGTTCATCAGCGAGCGG
The DNA here is from genome assembly GCA_013151955.1 of Chloroflexota bacterium. GTDB lineage: Bacteria > Chloroflexota > Anaerolineae > Ardenticatenales > JAADHH01 > JAADHH01. The sequence goes on along the minus strand of JAADHH010000030.1, from coordinate 441 downwards.
ATGTCTTCCAGCGCAAAGCGCCGGTGGCCGCCGGCAGTGCGGTAAACCGGCACCTTGCCCTGGTCCGCCCAGGTGCGCAATGTGGCCGGATGGACTTCCAACATGTCGCTGGCCTCTCGCAGTGTGAGAAGGTCTCGAGGTTTTTGCGCTTCGGTGGGTACCATCGTTATGAACTCTTTTCCCAGGACTGTAACCTGTGTGAAACTGCAAGAAATTATACCCAAATCTATATGTTTTGGCAAATTCGTCCTGGCACTGGGGGACAACCCGCCCTGAAATGGGGATTCCAGGGCTACGTGATCTGACGACCGGCATCCGACGACTGACACCTGACATCCGACGGCTGACGACTGACATCTGACATCTGACAGCTGCCGACTGACATCTGACATCTGACATCTGACATCTGCCGACTGACTTCTGACAACTGACAGCGGAATA
>JAADHH010000161.1:2608-3749 GCA_013151955.1 Chloroflexota bacterium | reverse complement strand
GGGGACCTCAGTCGAGAGGAATTCTGGCAAGCCTATCAGGATGAGGTGACCCGTCTGCGCCAGTTCGAACGACGCGGTGAGGGTAGGGGCAATTTCTACCGCACGCTCAACACCCGGGTCAGCAAATCCTTTGCCCAGGCGGTAGTCATCAGTACGTTGGGGGGCCAGACCCTGTTTCGCGATGCCTTCCAGATGCTGGGCATCCGCAAACAGGGGACTTTCCACAAGTTTGCCCAGACGTTGGGGGTGGCGTGATGGCTTATCTGCTCGATGCCAACGTTTTCATCCAGGCCAAGAACCTGCATTACGGCTTTGATTTCTGCCCAGCCTTTTGGGATTGGTTGATTGTCTCCAATGAACGCCAGGTGGTTTTCAGCATCGAAAAGGTGGGGGATGAACTGGAAGCGGGGAACGACGACCTGGCGCAATGGGCCAAAGTACGTGGGGAGACTTTCTTCCTGCCCCCCGATCCGCAGATTGTGCCTGCTTTCGGACAGGTAAGCACCTGGGTCAATGGACAGGGATACGAGCCTGCTGCAATCAACACATTCTTGCAGGTGGCGGATTACTATCTATGCGCCCACGCCTTGGCCCACAGCTTGACCATTGTGACCCACGAAATTCCTGCCGCCACGGCGAAGAAAGTGAAAATCCCCAATGTCTGCATTGGGCTGGGCATCAAGCACATGACGCCCTACGAGATGCTGCGACGAGAGGGGGCGCGCTTCGTGCTAGGGGGGCGCGCATGAGTTTGAATCGTTGTCATCACACCAAAACCCTGGAATCCGCCATCCGCCGGAATTTGGAGGTGCTGGGCTATGGGGGTTAGACGCGAACGCAAACGTCTGCGCCTTCCTGCCTACGACTACACCACCGGCGCTTATTTCATCACCACAGTCACCAGAGATCGGGCCATGCTGTTCGGTCGGGTGGTGAATGGGGTGATACGTCTGAATGAGGCCGGCCGCGTGGTTGCAGATACGTGGCAATGGTTGGCCGCCCAATATCCATACGTGACGGTCGATGCCTGGGTTGTCATGCCCAACCATACCCATGCCATCATCGTTATCCGGCCCGATCACGGCGGTGTTGGGGCCGGTCGCGACGACGACGTAGGGGCCGGTCGCGACCGGCCCCTACG
>JAADHH010000161.1:0-2589 GCA_013151955.1 Chloroflexota bacterium | reverse complement strand
GGGCCGGTCGCGACCGGCCCCTACGTCGGGAACAACCCCCAAAAATCAAACCTCTGGGGCAATTGGTCGGGGCGTTCAAAACCGTTTCCGCCAAACAGATCAACATCATCCGCCAAACCCCCGGCGCGCCGGTGTGGCAACGGGGTTACCACGACCGCATTATCCGGGATGAACGGGAATGGGCCGCCATCCGCGCCTATATCGCCCACAATCCCCGCCGTTGGGCGAAGGATCGGGACAACCTGGAGGTGTTGGGGGATGGGGAGTGAACGACCCTTATTAAACGAAGTGGCCATTTCGTAAAATAAAGAATGCCGGCGCATGAACCGTGGACCAACGGGACGATATGAAATCGAACGATCTGGGGGCGTTGGGCTATGGGGAGTGAGTAGAAAGAATTGCCATTTTCCGAAGCGGTTCGGATCAATCCAAAAGTATCCTTAAAAAAGGGGGGACTTTATCCTTTTGTAGACCTGACAGGTTTGGGAACCTGCCAGGTCTATAGTCACTAGAAAGCGAGGGTAACAATGTATGGTTATGCAGGACAGATTTTGCGAGTCAATCTGACGACCGGTTCCGTGCAACAGGAACCGCTGCAGGAGGAGGTCGCCCGAAAGTTCATCGGCGGACGCGGGCTGGCCGCAAAAATCTTGTGGGACGAGCTCCCCGCAGGCATCGACCCGCTGGGGCCGGACAACAAGCTCGTCGCGGCAGCCGGCCCCTTTGCCGACTCGACGATCCCGGGCGGCACGCGGCATGGCTTCTTCGCCAAATCGCCCATCACCGGTGGCTGGGGCGAAGCCCACGGCGCCGGCGACTTCGGCCCCATGCTCAAACGCTGCGGCTACGACGCAGTCATCGTCGAGGGCCAAGCGAACACGCCGGTCTATCTGTGGGTCTCAGACGAAGGGGTCGAAATCCGCGACGCCGGCCCGCTCTGGGGCATGAACAGTGGCGAAACGCTGGAGGCGATCCGCCAGGCCACGGACGCAAAGGCCGAAGTCGCCGCCATCGGACAGGCCGGAGAGCACCGCTCCCTCCTCGGCTGTATCATGAGCGACTACGACCGCGCTGCCGGTCGCAGCGGGCTGGGGGCAGTGATGGGGGCCAAGAATTTGAAGGCCATCGCCCTGCTGGGCAAGCGACCGCGCCAGGCCGCCGATCCGGCCGCCCTGCGCCAAGACGTGAAAGCGCTGGCCCAAGCGTTGGTGACCTGGCCCACCTCAATCGCCTTCCGCAAGCACGGCACGCCGGCGGGCATCGGCGGGCACAACGCCGCCGGCATGTACCCGGTACGCAACTTCCAGGAAGGGTACAGCGACGACGAGCTCATTGACCTCGTCAAAGGGGAAACGATGACCGCCACGATCCTGGTCCGTGGCAAAGGCTGCACCGGCTGCCCGGTCCGCTGCCACCGGGTGGTGCAAGTGAAGGCCGGGGAAAGCCCCTACGGAGCGGTGGCCCCCAAGTGGGGCGGGCCGGAGTTCGAGACGATCGGGCTGTGGGGAACCAACCTCGGCATCTACGACCTGAACTACATCGCCCAGGCCAGCGCGCGCTGCAATCAATACGGCCTGGACGTTATCGGCACCGGCACCACGATTGGCATCGCCTTCGAGGCCTTCCAGCGAGGCATCATCACGGCGGAAGATACCGGCGGCCTAAAACTCGAATGGGGGAACGCGGATGTCGTCCTGGAACTTCAGCGACAGATCGCCTTTCGCGAAGGGTTTGGCGCCATCCTCTCCGACGGGCCACTGGCCATCCTGGAACGTTGGCCCGAAACCGCTCCCTTCAACCTGCACGTAAAAGGCCATCCCTTTGCCGTACACATGCCCCGGGGGAAAGTGGGGCAGGGACTATCGTATGCCACATCCAATCGTGGGGCCTGCCACCTGCAAGGCATGCACGATACCACCGTCAACGCCGGTGTGATCGCGCCGGATGTCGGCATTGACGAGAAGTTCGAAGGCTTGAACCGCATGGCCAAGGAGCACAAACCGGAGCTCGTCTATCGCGCCCAGAACTGGCGCGCCGTGGAGGACAGCTTCATCATCTGCAAGTTCATCGGCTGGGACTACGGCGCGGCCACGGCCACCGATTGTGCCCGAATGCTGAGCAATCTGACCGGCTGGAACGTGACCGCACACGACCTGACCGAAGCAGGCGAGCGCACCTTCAACCTCTGCCGCATGTTCAACGTCCGTGAGGGCATGTCGCGGGCGGATGACACGTTGCCGGCGCGCGTTTCCGAATCGCTGCCACGGGGCGCGACGAGGGACTCGGTGATCACCCAGGCCGACCTGGACCGTATGCTGGACGAATACTACGCCTTCCGTGGCTGGGACGAGAAGGGCATCCCCACGCCGGAACGACTGGAAGCATTGGGGCTATCCTAGCAGCTTGTCGGAGAAAGAATAAGAGGACACAGGCTTCGCACACAGATTTTCTGCATGTTTTATCTCTGTTTCTCTGTGAGAATCTGTGTCCTACTAAAAACTGGACTCTGGCGTTTTTTCTGTTTTTGCCACGGATTACACAGATTTTCACAGAAAAAACCTGGGAATCTGTGGAAATCCGTACCATCCG
>JAADHH010000157.1:14880-16091 GCA_013151955.1 Chloroflexota bacterium | reverse complement strand
CTACGACGTGCAGCGCGAGTACTACGTCAACGATGCCGGTACCCAGATGAGGCTCTTTGGCGAGACGCTTTACGCGCGCTATGCCCAAGCCCTTGGTCGGGACGAACCGGTACCGGAAGATGGCTATCACGGCGGCTACATGATTGACCTCGGACAGGAGGTTGTCGCCGCCGAGGGGACGCGCTTCCTGGAAATGCCACGGGATGAAGCGATTACCGCGATCACCGCCATCGGCTTGGAAAAGATGGTAGATAGCATTCGGGAAGACCTCGAGCTGATCGGGATTCAGTTCGACAACTGGTTCTCCGAGCAGAGCATTTACACGGGCGACCTGTTTGGGCAGGTAATGTCCAAATTGCGCATCGACAACCTTCTGGTGGAAAAAGAGGGTGCGGTATGGTTCGCGGCCACGGCGCTGGGCGGCAAAAAAGACGAAGTGGTCATTCGCTCGGAGGGCACACCCGGCTATTTCGCCTCGGACATTGCCTACCACTACGACAAATTTGTCCGGCGCGGCTTCGATTGGGTGATTGACGTTTGGGGGGCAGACCATCAGGGGCACGTTCCGCGCATGAAGACCATGATGAAGGCTTTGGGATTGGACCCGGAGCGACTCACACTGGTCCTCTACCAGTTGGTCACACTCCGTCGGGGCGGGGAGATCGTGCGGCTTTCCAAACGGACCGGCGACATCATCACCTTGCGCGAGGTGGTCGAGGAAATCGGCGCCGATGCGCTCCGCTTCTTCTTGCTGGCCCGCTCCGCAGACAGCCAAATGGACCTGGACCTCGATTTGGCGAAGGAGCAATCGGACGAGAATCCGGTCTACTACGTGCAATACGCCCATGCACGGATATCCAGCATTCTGCGCTATGCCACCGAGCAGGCCGGCGTGTCTGGGGAAGGCCTTGCTCTACCTGCTGACGTTTCGCTGCTGACCCATCCGGCCGAGCAGGCGCTCTTGCGGCAGATGCTGCGCTTGCCGGAGGTGGTGGAGCAGGCGGCCGAGAAACTCGCTCCGCACTATCTGCCCTATTATGCGCAGGAGTTGGCCCGCTCGTTCCACTCGTTCTACAAACAGTGTCGCGTCGTTTCTACGGAGCCGGCCGATCAACCCCGAAACCAGGCCCGGCTCAAGCTGGTGGCTGCGGCCAGGATTGTCCTGGCCCGCACCCTGCACTTGATGGGGATGAGCGCGCCGGAGCAGATGT
>JAADHH010000157.1:0-14819 GCA_013151955.1 Chloroflexota bacterium | reverse complement strand
CTCCCACTGGCTGACGTGCCGGCGATAGGCATTCCACTCTTCCTGCTTGGCCTTGAGGAATCGTTGGTAGATGTGCGGGCCCAAGGCCCTTTGGACCACTTCGTCTTCTTGCAACGCTTTGAGCGCGTCACCCAGGGAGGCCGGCAGGGTCTGCATCCCGCGCTCCCGCATGTGGGCTTCGCTGAGTTGGTATAGGTTTTCCTCCGTCGGGTCCGGAGGGGTGAGACCTCGCCGGATACCGTCCAGTCCGGCCGCCAGCATGACGGCGAAGGCCAGGTAGGGATTGCAGCTTGGGTCGGGAAAGCGGAGTTCCAGGCGGGTGGCTTGCACCCGTCCCTGACTGACACGGGGCACGCGGATGAGCGCCGAGCGATTGACACGCGCCCAACTGATGTAGACCGGGGCTTCGAAGCCGGGCACCAGGCGCTTGTAGGAATTGACCAGCGGCGCAACGATGGCGCAAATGCCGCCGGCGTGGGCCAACTGGCCGGCGATGAATTGCAACGCTATTTCCGAGAGGCCGTATTCGTTGTCCAAGTCTACGAAGGCATTTTCGCCGCTATCTTTGTAGACCAGACTCTGGTGTACGTGCATACCGGACCCGTTGATGCCGGACAGCGGTTTGGGCATGAAGGTCGCGTACAGGCCGTTCAACTGGGCAATCGCTTTCAACACCACGCGGAGGGTTACCAGCCGATCGGCCGTCGTCAGCGCATCGGCATATTGAAAGTCGATCTCGTGCTGGCCAATGGCGACCTCGTGGTGTGCCGCCTCTACGGTGATGCCGAAAGCGTGTAGCGCGTTCACCATTTGCCGGCGGATGTTGCGGGCCATATCTGTGCTGACGTCGAAGTAGCCGGCCTGGTCGTGCGGTAACGGGGCCGGGTTGCCCTCCCGATCTCGTTGGAAGAGAAAAAACTCCGGCTCCGGCCCCGTGTTGTAGGTGAAGCCCATCTCTTCCGCCTCTTTCATGACCAAGTCGAGGATGTGTCGCGGCGCGCCGTGGAACGATTCGCCTCGCGGTGTGTACAGGTCACAGATCACGCGCGCTGTGGTTGTCTCGTCGCCCCGTTCCCAGGGGATGACCGAAAAGGTGGCCAGGTCGGGCGTGAGGTACATGTCGCTTTCGGCGATGCGCACGAACCCTTCGATGGAGGAGCCGTCGAACCAGATGCCATGATCTACCGCATCATCGAATTGGTCCACCGGTATGGTTACGTTTTTTACCATGCCGATAATGTCTGTGAACTGCAAGTTGATAAATTTCACGTTCTCCCGTTCGATGACGTCTTGCACGTTGGCGTATAAATCTTCCTTGGTGCTCATGTGGGCTCCTGTTGTGAAAATAGTCGGCAGTCGTCAGATGTCAGTCGTCAGATACGGCCGCACGATGCTTAGAAGTTCAACTTCTCGAAGAAGTTGAACTTCTCGGCCCAGTGCGTGTCCCGACGCTTGATGCTCCCCGCTCTTCATCCCTGGCGGCGTGCAATCACTCATGACGAGTGGCGAAAAGGGCCGAGGAAATTGCTCTCCTCGGCCTTTTTTGAAATGTGCAATGCGCCTTCCCGTCAGGGTCTAGGCGTCGAAATAGAGGACAAACTCGTGCGGATGCGGACGTAAATGTACGGCATCCACCTCGTTCTCGCGTTTGTAGGCAATGTAGGTTTCTATCAGGTCAGGCGTAAAGACCCCGCCCTTGGTTAAGAAATCGTTGTCTTCTTCCAGAGCAGTGAGAACTTCTTCGAGAGAGCCGGGCACCTGGTTGAGTTGTTCAAATTCTTCTGGCGGAAGGTCGTACAGGTCCTTGTCCATCGGTTCGCCGGGGTCAATGCGGTTCTCGATACCATCCAGGCCGGCCATCAACAAGGCAGCGAACGTCAGATAGGGGTTACAGGATGGGTCTGGCGTGCGGAATTCAAGCCGTTTTGCAGCCGGGCTTGCAGAGTACATGGGAATGCGGATGCAGGCCGAGCGGTTGCGTTGGGAGTAGGCCAGGATCACCGGCGCTTCGAAGCCCGGTATCAGACGACGGTAGGAATTTGTGGTCGGAGCGGCGAAGGCCAGCAAGGCCGGCGCGTGCTTCAGCAGTCCGCCAATGTAGTATCGGGTGATTTCTGAGGTGAGGGCATAGCCAGCTTCATCAAAGAAGATATTCTGATCGCCTAACCACAGGCTTTGGTGGACGTGCATGCCGCTGCCATTGTCTCCAAAGAGTGGCTTGGGCATAAAGGTTGCCGTTGTGTCGTTCTGCCGGGCAATGGTCTTGACGATGTACTTGTAGATCATCATGTTGTCGGCCATTTGCAACAGGGGCGCATAACGCAGATCAATCTCCGCCTGGCCGGCTGTGGCTACTTCATGGTGGTGAACCTCTACTTCTACGCCGGCGGCTTCCAGGGCCAGCACAATCTTGCTACGCACATCTTGCAGGGTATCGGCCGGCGGCACCGGGAAGTAACCACGCTTCGGCAGAATCTGCGCGCCAAAGTTCGGCTCCATGTCCTTGCCGCTGTTCCACCAACCTTCGACGCTGTCGACCATGTAGAAGGATGAGTTTGGGCCGGTGCTATAGCGGACGTCATCGAACAAGAAGAATTCGGCTTCCGGTCCCCAGTAGCTCGTGTCGGCGAGACCGGTCTGTTTCAGGTAGTTCTCGGCCTTTTTCGCGACGAAGCGCGGGTCTCTCGTGTAGGGTTCCCGGGTCAGCGGATTGTAGATATCGCACATAATGGAGAGGGTTGGCACCTCCAAGGCAGGATCCATGAAGGCGGTACCCGGGTCGGGCAACAAAATCATGTCCGATTCGTGGATTTGCTGGAAGCCGCGGATAGATGAACCGTCAAATCCAATACCTTCTTCAAACAGGTCTTCCGTAAGTTCCCGTGCGGGGAGGCTGAAGTGATGCCACGTCCCAAACAGATCGGTAAACCGTACATCTACGATCTTGACTTCGTTTCCCATCTTGAGTACATCTGCTACTGTTTTCGACATATTGTTCCTCCTCGTAATAGATTAAGGGTGAAAGCGCAACCCATTGCCTTCTCGAACCCTTCCGCCGACAAAAACAAAAGCCTGTTCCCATCACAAAACAAGGGTACAGGCTTCTTCGCTCGCAAAGGCAACGGCACAACGTTGTCCGGTGTGTTACACACGGTACTAGACTAACACAGACCGGGCATTTTGTCTATGGGCAAATTGCACAAAGTTCCTCCGCCCTATCACCTGTTTCTCCCCCGCGCAGGGAAATGGGGCGAAGGCGTGTATATTATGCGCGCTCCTGGACGAGCAACGTAGCAAGCGCGCCACCCACGACCAGCAGGCTGACGGCACCAAAGCCCCAGAGGTAACCATAGTACTGGGAGACGATGCCGGCAACCGGCGGCCCCACCGCAAACCCCAGGTAGAGTACGGCGCTATAGCCACCCATGGCCACGCCGCGCAACGCGGCGCTCGTGGCGTCGGAGATTTCGGTGAGCAGGCAGACGTATGCTGTGCCCACCGCCACGGCCCCGCTGGCCAAGACCACGGTGAGCATAACGGCGTTCGGCTGCCGGGGCACCAGGGCCAAGGCCAGGGCGAAACCCAGCAACGAAGCCGGTATGAGTTTGTTCCGCAGGTTGCGATTGTTGGCCAGGGGGCCAACCGGTATGCGAATGAGTGCGTTCGATGCGGAGTAGAGTCCCATGATCAGCCCAATGGTCTGCGGCATGTACGATGTTTCAATGGCGTAGAAGGGGAAGATGCCGGTGATCGTTCCCGTCCCACAGGCCAGGCCCAGGGTGGCCAGCCATGCCGCGATCACACGCCGGTTGCGGAGCAGCGCGGAGAATCGCGGAGGGGACGAAGGGGCGCTTTCGATGGCTGTTTCTGCGGCCGGGCTTTCCGCCGGTTTGCCCTCTTGCGCGTTGGTGATGAATCGCCAGGCCACAATCCAGGCCACGGCGAAGGCTGCCGCCGAGACCAAGAACGTCGAGCTGAAGCCGGCGCGTTGAATGAGGATTCCTCCTACAATAGGCCCCACCGTCAGGCCGGCGTGCGCCGAGAGGGTCAGCCAGGCGTATCCCTGGCCACGGCGGTGCTCGGGCACTGTGTCTCCGGTGAGGGCCATCGCGGTGGGCAAGAACCCACCGGTGGCCAGGCCGGAGAGGGCCATGAACACGAACAGCCAGACAACCGTCGAGACGCCGGCCATCAGCAGGGAAGCCAGGCCCCCGCCCAAAATCATCAGCAGGATGACGCGCCGTCTCCCCCACAGGTCGGATACACGTCCCAAGGGCAAAGAAGCGGCTGCCGCAGACAGGGCGAAAGCTGTGCTGAACCAGCCCACTTGGGAACGGCCCACGCCAAGGTTTGCCGCTAACAGGGGCACGGCCAGTGAGCGAACGTGGTTGCCGGCAAAGAAGAGCCAGGTGGTGAGGACGATGGATATCAAGTGGCGCGGTTCTCCGAAGCGATGACGTGCGGGCCAGGGCCGGGGCGGTTGTGCAGAACGCGCCTTACGCCCGGCAAAGATTGCAAGCGTCGCTCAATTTCCGGGCTCTCCGCTTCTTCACACAGCACGTGGACGTTGGGGCCGGCATCAATCGTGAAGTAGGCGGCCAGCCCTTCCTCCCGCCATTTGCGTATCGCCAGCATGACTCGCAAGGTCTCTGGGAGCCAATAGAAGAGGGCGGGGTGGGAAGTCATCATCACCGCGTGCATAGCGATGGCGTCTTGCTCGACCAGGGGACCCAGCGCGCGCAGGTCGCGGGCCTGGAGCGCGGCGCGCACGATGGGCATGGCACGCTCTACCGCGGCAACGCGCGCGGCGCAGAGTGGACTGCTTGGGGCCAGGCTGTGACCCTGGGCCGAGGAAATCGCTTTGTGTCCCCCGGCGACCACGGCAATGAGGTCGTGCAGCGGCCAGTGCTCCGGGGGGGCGAGCGGGTGGGCATAGGACGAAGCGTCATCCGTGCCGGCGACCCATTCGACGTAGCCGCCGAATAGGGACCGGCAAGCGGACCCCGAACCGAGGCGGGCCAATCGACTCAACTCCCGACTGGATAGCTCCAACCCCAGGGCAGCGGCCGCAGCGACCGTCAGGGCGGCGAAGCCAGAAGCGGAGGAGGCGATTCCCGCGCCGGTGGGAAAGTTGTTTTGGGAGACAACCTGCGCTTGCCACCCCGTTCCGGCCAGCCGGCGCAGGTGCTCCAGATGCCGGTGTACCCGTGTGCGGGCGGCTTCTGGAGCCGGCTGCCCGTCCAGTTCCAATTGGTCCTCGTCTAACGTAGGGTCAAAAGCTACGGTCGTGGTCGTTCGCGCGCGGTCCAGGGTGATGGAAATGCTGCTGTTCAGGGGCAGGTTCAAGTTTTCATCACGCACGCCCCAGTATTTCAACAAGGCAATGTTAGCGCCGGCCTCGGCTGTTGCTTTCATGACTTCCTCTCCGGGGCGACAACGGCGGCAATTTTGCTGATGAGCCGGTTGATTTCGTTCAGACGCAATTTGTGGCTGGCCCGATTGACGATCAGGCAGGCTTCGATATTCAAAATGGTCTCCGCTTCCACCAGGTTGTTTTCGTGCAGGGTGCGGCCCGTTTCGACGATGTCCACGATGATGTCGGCCAGGCCGGCTTCCGGTGCGAGTTCGATGGAGCCGCCCAGCCCCACGATTTGCGCGGAGAGGCCTTGCCTGCGGAACCAGCGCTGGGTGATCGCGGGGTATTTGGTGGCCACGCGCAAGTCGTGGGCCAGACGCAGGTCTTGGTGCGGGCGACTTTGTGGGGCGGCCAAGACCATGCGGCATTGCCCGAAACCGAGGAAGAGCGGAACCAACACGTCGGCTCCGGTCTCCTCCAGTACGTCGCGTCCGGCAATGCCCAGATCGGCCACACCATGTTCCACGTAGACGGGCACATCGGGCCCTTTGGCAGAGAGGAAGCGGAGTTGGCCTTGCGGTTCGTCCATCATCAATCGCCGGCTCTTGCTGCGCAGTGCAGTTAGGTCGTAGCCTACCTTTTCGAAAAGTTGCAGGGAAGGCTCCAACAGTTTTCCTTTGGAAAGGGCCAGGGTCAGAGGTTGGGAATCGTTCACGAAGTCACTCCGTTTGCGTTGAGATTGCTCGTTTACAGGACAAGACTGTGGGGATGCCTCGTTCGCGGGCCTGGGCGATTACGTCTGCCAGTGGCTTTTCCGCGACATCCAGCTCTACCCGTTGCCCGAAGGCGCGTCTCCTCAACAGGTCGGCCAGGCATGGGGGGTGGGCGCAGGCGACCATGATCGCGTCGGGGCGCGGCTCGACCGGTTCTTGGCCGGCACGTTCCAGCACGCGCATGGCCCGTTCGAGGAGCAGGGCGAAGCCGACGGCCGGCAAGTCCGCTCCGAAACGGGCCAGCAAGTCGTCGTATCGTCCGCCGCTGGCGATGGCGTATCCGGAGCCGGCGGCAAAGGCTTCGAAGGTAATGCCGGTGTAGTAATCCATGCCACGCACTTCACCGAAGTCAATCATCACCACTTCGCCCAAGCCGTATGCTTCCAGCAGTTGGTACACCAAACCCAGGTAGTCGATGACGGCGTGCGCGGTGTGGTTTGCGGGCAGCAGGTTGCGTGCGCGGTCCAGTATGTCGGGACCGCCGCAAAGACCGGGAAGGGAGGCGAGGAGTTGGCGGTCTGGTTCGGGGATGGAGGTGCGTGCCAACTGGCGGTTGAGCAAGGGCACGTTGCGGCGGTCTACGGCTTCGATGAGTGCCCGGGTTTCTGTTTTCGAGAGGGAGAGGCCGCTCAGAAGGTTGCGGAAGAATCCGATGTGGCCGACGCTGAGGCGAAAGTTTTGGATTCCCAGCGCGCGAATCGCTTCCACGGCCAGGGCCAGAATTTCGGTGTCTGCATGAGGCGATGCCGCGCCGATCAGTTCGGCACCGGCCTGGTAGAACTCTCGTTGTTGGCCCCCGTGCGGGGCTTCGTAGCGGAATACGGTTGCCACGTAAGCATATCGCTGCGGGAGGGGCTGGTCGAAGCAGCGGGTGGCCGCAATGCGCGCGATCGGCACGGTCAGGTCTGGGCGCAGGGCCAGTGCTTGGCCTTCCCGGTCGAAAAAGCGGTACATGCTTTCTTCCAGACGGGGGCCGGTGCCCAGGGCCAGTGTGTCGAAGTATTCAAATGTGGGGGGAATGACTTCGTCGTAGCCCCAGGCGGAGAAGTGCCGGCGTAGGCGGTCGCTCAGGGCTTGCAGTTGGGCAGCCGGTGTACCGAAAAGGTCTTTTACGCCTTCGGGGAGCAGCCGGCGGCCCTGGAAAGGGGGTATCTGTTTCACGGGCTTTGTTGGCGATGCAGGCGAGTTTGACGTAGTCATTGTGCAGCCTCACTTACGGAAGAATTCGATCACATCTTCGCGCGGTTTCCGGGAAGCCAGCACTTCGATGTAGGTTATGCGGTGCCAGGGGAAGAGGAATTGAACAGCCTGGCGGTCGATATGGGGCAAGGCCTTACCATCTCGGCGGCGCGGGTTTGTCAGCAGGACGTAGCTGTCCGTGGGGTTGGGCAAATCTTCGATCTCTGCTACCATCGGGTCTTCGTTGGATAAATGGACGATCACGGTGTATGCCATGGTCTTTGCTCCGTTCTTTTTCTGTTCACTGTGGCGGGCGCACCGGCGGCCTTTCTTTTGTTTGCACAGAAAGTGTAAGGTGTACAGTCCCCACGATTACTTCATAGCCTTTGCCCTCTTCAAGGGCTAAGGGGTTGTGTGCGGGGAGGCGTTTGCCTTGCAGCCAGGTGCCGTTGGTGCTGCCCAGGTCTTCGATTTGCACGGTCGTTCCAACGCGCCGGATACGTGCATGCGTACGCGAGACGCTCAAGCCCGAATCACCCAGGATTCCCAAATCCACGTCGGGGCGCACGCCGGTATCGGTGTCTTTGCGCCCAATTACGATTTCGTCTGTAAGGGGCAAGGTCATCGTCAGGCCGGTTGCCTGCACCAAAATGCGTAGGAAGGGTGTAGACAGGATGGCGGCATCTGCTGTCCGGTTGTCGCGCGCTGCGCCATGGAGCGCCGTGCCACACTGATCGCAAAAAAAAGTGTTGGGCAGGTGTTGGGTCTGGCACGTCGGGCATGAAATCATGGTACATCTCCCGGCGCCGGCAAGGCCAACCGGCGCGTGCCATATTTGATCCATTTACCGCGGTCGCGGGTCAGGGTGCCCGTATTTTTGACGTGTTCTGCCTCGTGCAAAGTGGCCAGGGCGAGTTCGGTTTCGTGCAAATCAAAGAGGCGTGTGGCGACGGCTTGCAGCCGTTTGCAGGCTTGCATTGGTTGTCCTTGCTCCATGTCTCGCCAGGCCTGGCTGCGGAGTTTATAGGCCGTCAGCCGTGACTGGGCGGAGATAACGACCTCAGGGGTTTCCAGGGGGAAGTCTTGGTTCCGGACATCTACGAGAACTTCCCGCGAGATCTGCTCCCTTCGACGGGTCAAGGGGGCCATGTCTACCTCTAATGTCCAGCGGAGAAGCTCCTGCACGCTGGCCGGCAGGGGGTCTATGACCAGCTCCAGGAGCACAACGGTGGGGTGGTTGAAGCTCAAGCCTCCTAACGGGATCTGGTTTTCGACCATGGAGAGTGCGTCAACCTCCGGAGAGACGAGGTAGGCATCTCGTACGGTGGTTTTCGGGGCGGGGGTCAAGGATAGTGTTGCTCCCCGGCCGGCGATGGCCCGCAGCCGGTCCATCTGGTTTTGGAAACTTTCGATCACCTGCGTGGGGCCGGCGATATAGGAAGCGGTTCCGTGGCTGGCACGGGCCAGGGAATCCAAGAACTGGTCGTTCCAATCCGTGCCGATGCCCAGGGAGGTGATGGCGATGTGCCGGTTTCCGGCCTGTTCAGCGAGATTCAGACATTGTTCGGCATCACCATACGTGTGGCCATCGGTCAAGAGAATGAGGTGTGAGAGGGTGTCCGCTTCATGATACCGCATGACCTGGTTCATTCCCTCCTGTAGGCCCTGGTAGATTTCTGTTCCCCCGGATGCTTCTATGGCCTCTATCAGGCTCTTGGCTACCTCTTTGCGCAAGTTGCGGTGAGAAGGCAAAATGACCGTAGCGCGATCGGAGAATGTAATGAGAGAGAATACGTCGTCCGGCTCGAGTTGGTCTACGATTTCCTTTGTTGCTCTGCGCACCTGGCTAAGGCGGGGGCCACGCATGGAACTGCTGCGATCGATAACCAGGCAGAGGTTCAAAGGCAGGTGTTTGGGGCGTAGGGCAGAGTCTACGCGCATGTCGAGGAGGAGTGTGGCCGCTTGCGGCTCGTGCAGTGTGGCAAGCGATATGGGGCCTAAGGTTTGGTGGATTTGAACGGTGAGCCGTTTATCGGGCGGCAGGGAGGCAAGCCACCGGTCATAATCGGCGTGCCTGTCCGCGTTGCTCAGGATTTCATAGGCTTCCTGGATGGCCAGAAACCGCTCGCTCTTCGCGGTGGCCATTGTGCTGTTGTGGGCCGCATCTGGGTGGTATCGCCTGGCCAGCAGGCGATATGCAGCGCGAATCTGTTTTTCATCTGCGCCATCGTGCAGGCCCAGGCGGTGGTAATAGTCAGGTGAGAATCGTTCCATTGTATGATCTAACCGGGTAATTTATGCAGGGAGCGCGTACACATGGTGGTCGATGGAGCCGATGTACACCACGCCATCTACTACGGCGGGGGAGGAAGGAACGGGACCTTGTGTTGCATAACTCCATACGATCTTGCCGTTCTTGCTGTTCAGACAAAACAGACTGCCATTCGTAGACGCGACATATACTTGATCGTTGGCCACAGCCGGCGATGATGTTACTTGACCCCCAAGCTCTGTTCGCCAAACCAGTTTTCCCCAACGCGCATCAAGGCAGTACAAATAGCCGTCTACAGAACCGATGTAAAGACGCTCGCCAGATAGAGCAGGCGACGAGATTATCCTGTCGCCGGTACGGTATTGCCAGACGGGCCATCCCGACCGGGCATCCAGGGCATATATCATCCAGTCCATAGAGCCCACGTAAAGCATCTTCTCGCCGACGGCCACAGAGGAGACGAGGGGGCCACCGGGCCGGACCTTCCATTGTACCTTGCCCGTCGAGAAGTCCAGGGCATACAAGAACCCGTCTTCCCCCCCCATAATGACGAAGTGTTCCAGGAAGCCGGCAGACGAGCGTATGGGTTTGTAGGTGTCAAAGGTCCAGCGAAGATGTCCCTTGCGGGCGTTGACTGCGTAAATGGTGTGGTCGTCTGAACCGAAGAAGACGTACCCGCCGAGCGCGCGTGGCGAAGAGCGGATGCGCCCCTTTGTGGGGAACGTCCAAGCGATCTGCCCTGTTTTCGCGTAGATGGCGTAAAGAATGCGGTCCTCAGAGCCCACGATGATCAGGTCTTCTTCCACACACGGGGTGGAGGCGATGCCCCCTTCCGTGGCATACTTCCACAGGAACTTCCCCGTTTGGGCATCTATGGCGTAGAGATTGTTGTCATAGCAGCCGATGTACAGCTTCCCGGCCGAAAGTGCCGGGGATGAGCGTACTTCTTCCTCACACGCAAACGTCCACAGCGGCGTGATTGCTGAGGGTTGCGTCGGGATGGGTGCGAACGCCGGCGCAGAGACGGGTTGGTGCCGGAGGGAGGCCGGTTTCGACTGCGCGAGCCGCGTGTGCGGCCCTTTGGCGGTCACGCCGGAACTTGGTTGTGTGCCCCGGTGTCCTTTCTGGAAAGCAGTCAAGGCCCGGCGCAATGATTCGGCGGATCGAAAGCGAATGTGCGGTTCGTACGCCAGAGATTGCTCGATGACGGCACTCAATTCGGGCGAAACATCAGGATTGGCCGCGGCCACGGGCCGTTGGTGAAAGCTAAAGGGGGGTTCGAGGCGCGGGTCTTGGTTGGTGAGCAGATGATGCATGGTCGCTCCCAAGGCATAGATATCCACACGGGGATCCGCTACCCCTTTGTATTGTTCGGGTGGTGCATAGCCTTCTGTGCCGATCATTGTGCCTCGTGCCGCTGGCTGAAGTTGTTTCGCGATGCCGAAGTCCACCAGCATAATGCGGCCATCTTTACAGAGCATGATGTTGGAAGGTTTCATATCGCGAAAAACGATGGGCTTGGGTTTGTGGCTGTGCAGGTAGGTGAGGACCTCGCACGTTTGAATGGCCCAATCCACTACTTGGTCCACGGGCAGGGGTTTGGCCGCTTCATCCAAAATTGTCTCCAGGTCCTTGCCGTCGATCAATTCCAACACCAAAAAGTAGTGATCGCTTTCGTGAAAGTAATCGTAGACCTTTGGGATGGCCGGGTGACTCAGGCTGGCCAGGATGTTCGCTTCACGGTCGAAGGAATCTTGAATTTGTGTCAAATTTTTTCCGTCACGGTGCGACGCAAGCATTTCTTTCACAGCGCAAAGCCGCTCCATACTGGAAAAGCGTAAGTCGTGGGCTGCGTATACGGCACCCATGCCGCCAATGCCCAGCACGTGGTCGATCCGATATCTCGTACCGACAATTGTGCCAGTCGTCAGCTTTCCCGTTTGAGAAGAGAACGATGACTTCTCGACCTGTTGCGTCTTCAGCGCAATCCCTCCAGGTTGAAAAACTGTTTCCCCCAGAAGTTCAACTTCTCCAAGAAGTTGAACTTCTGATGGGAAGATGCGAAGCGTTTGGTTCTTGGCATTTCAACGGGGCGTTGAACCTTATGGGTGCAACGCCCGTAGATTGAATTATAACTTTCTTTGGCCAATTCGGCAACTGGCTCAGGTAAGCGTGGGTATGCGTCAATGTTTGCTTCGGGAGAGCCAAACCCCGTCCGCTGTGGGCAGGTAAGGTCGCCCAAAACGCAAAAAATGACATCATGTATGCGTTTGCTCAAAGCTTTTGTCCGTGATATACTTTGTTTTTCTTTGTGTCTTCATGTCTTGGTGGTTAAATCAAGCACGGAGGGAAAACAATTCTCAAATGTCCGTGAGCCGATGATAGAATTCGCTCTTTATCTGCATATCCCTTTTTGTCGAAAGCGTTGCGCGTATTGTGATTTCAATACCTACGCTGGCCTGGAAGGCTTGCAAGCAGGCTACGTAGAAGCGCTGCGCAAGGAAATCGTCCTGCAGGGCAGCCGGTTTGCGCGAGATGGTCACTTGCCCGTTGCGCGCACGATCTTTTTGGGGGGAGGTACGCCCTCCACCCTCAGCGTATCGCAAATCGACAGCCTGTTGACGGCTTGCACAACGTCCTTTGCCCTTGCAGAAAATGCCGAAATCACCCTCGAAGCGAATCCGAGTACGTTGACCTCCCCGTTCTTAATGGGGCTGCGCGATTGTGGCATAAAACGGCTCAGCCTCGGCGTGCAGAGTTTTGACGATGGTGAACTCGCCTTGTTGGGGCGGATCCACAACGCGGCGACCGCGCAGCGGGCCTTTTCCCTGGCCCGGCAGGCCGGATTTGGGAACCTGAACCTCGACCTCATCTACGGTTTGCCCGGCCAGCGGTTGCAGACATGGCAAGCCACGTTGCAGACCGCTTTGTCGCTGCAACCGGAACACTTTTCCCTCTACGCCTTGGGAGTGGAGCCGGGAACGCCCTTGCATCATGATGTCGCCGCCGGACGAACCCCGGCACCTGATCCCGATGTGGCGGCCGACATGTACGAGCTTGCCGAGGACATGCTGGGCGAGAATGGCTACCGGCATTATGAAATCTCCAACTGGTCTCGTGATGCGCGATTGATGAGCCGGCACAATCTGACGTACTGGCACAACGAGCCCTATTTGGGTCTGGGTGCAGGTGCGCATAGTTGGGTCTCGGGAATCCGCTTTGCCAATGTGCGCCATCCCTCGGAATATGTCCGGTCGTTTGCCTCTGCTGCCCCCGCCGAAGCCGCGCTCTCCCCTTCCCGGTCACCGGCCGTACAGTTGGACACGGTTGAGCATATTTCCAAAGAAATGGAAATGGCCGAAACGGTTATTTTGGGACTTCGCCTGGTCAGAGAGGGCGTGAGCGATGCGCGATTTAAGCTGCGTTTTGGTCAATCGTTGTGGGGGCGATATGGCGACGTCATCCCAGGCTTGTTGGACCTGGGTCTTTTGGAAGGTACTGCAGAGCGAATACGGCTCACCAGGCGCGGCCGGCTATTGGGTAACGAAGTCTTTCAGCGATTTCTGCGTTGAAAATAACGTGTCGGGCGTCAAGTGTCACGTGTCAGGTAAAACGTAAAACGTAAAACGTGATGCGTAGGACGCAATACGCAATACGTTTCACGTCCCGCCAGTTTCATCGTTGGTGGCTGTCAATAGGTTCGTGTGAGCAACATTGTTGTCAGATCTCGTAACAAGTCGCCTGATGGGCCGGCAGGTCCCGCTTTGTCCAGCGCAAGCAGGGCGCGCTCCTGCCACTCGCTGGCCAGGTTGCGGATGAAGTCCCGCGCTCCGGCCCGCTCCAGCAAAGCGGTCATTTGGAGGATGTCGTTGTCAGAGAGTGTCTCGCCGGCATCGTACAGCCGGCGTAACGCAACAGAGTCTGGGCCGGTCAGGGAAGAGAGCGCGTATACTACCGGCAACGATTTCTTCCGCTGTCGCAAATCCGCGCCCACCGGTTTGCCGGTGACCGAGGCGTTGCCCCAAATACCCAGTTCGTCATCGATCATCTGGAACGCCATGCCTACGGCCTCACCGAACTGGTGGTACAATTCGATTGTTTTGGCGGAGGCGTCCCCCAAGCATGCTCCGCTTTCGGTCGCATAGGCCAGCAGTGCCGCCGTCTTGCCCCGGATCATGCGCAGATAGTCTTCCACGGCCACATCTTTCCTGGTCTCAAAGCTGATGTCCAGATACTGGCCCTGGCACAGGGCCAGCGTGGTCTCATCGAAGCGCTGGATTACTTTCCTGGTCTGGTGGATGGGCGGAACATCGCTGTGCAGGAGCGTGTGCAAGGCGATGTGAGACAACACGAACATCGCGTCACCGGTATTGATGCCCTGGGCGATGCCCCACTCTGCCCAGACCGTCGGGCGGTTGTGGCGTTCTTTGTCTTGGTCCTCTATGTCATCGTGAATCAGCGAAAAATTATGCAGAACCTCGATGGCGGCGGCTGCCGGAAGGGCCGTTTCATACTGTCCGGAAGTCGTCTCGCAAACCAGCAAGCACATCATGGGGCGTAGACGTTTGCCGGTTTTTTGTTTTGCCGGTCGAAACGTATTGTCTACCCAACCAAGATGGTATCGCATCATCCCATAGAGCGGTCCGAGTAGAGGCGATGGGGAGATAAGGAGATTCGCTAATTCTGTTTCTATCGCCGTGCGGTAGGGAGTCAAGCGGTACAAGAGTTCTTCCAGGGGAAACCTCCTTCTGCTTTGGTGCTACTTGTTCCACACAATAGTACCAGCGATGGTGTTTGTTGTCAAATCGTGAAGGGGCGTAACTTTTCAGCCGCTGTAGTGTTATCAATTGTAGGTAAAGTGGCGGCTCTGCGTAATGAACTTTGAGAGTTACTGCTCAGCAGGCTCCCTAACCCCCCAATTTTGGGGGGAAATCGATCTGCTTCCCCCAGGATTGGGGGGCTGGGGGGGCACTGATCACTGCCGAGGCTATTCTCGCTGTCTGCCTGAGCAGTAACCTTTGAGAGAATATTCCAGGTGTCGGCCTGGACGCGACGGAATGGGGATTCCGTCGCTACGGTCAGACGTAGCCCTGGAATCCCCATTCCAGGGCGGTGGAACCCAACACAAAAAAAAGCCGGACCCAAGCAGGGTAGGGCTTTTCAAAGTTCTTATGTTTGTTTTTGTAGGACACAGATTCTCACAGAAAAACAGTATCTTCTCAATAAAACGGGGTGGGGC
>JAADHH010000132.1 GCA_013151955.1 Chloroflexota bacterium | reverse complement strand
TGCGGCAGCTAAACGAGGCCACGCAGGTGGCCTTCGCCACCGGTAGCACGCGGTTTCAACCGCCGTGCAAGGAAATGTGACATTGTCAAAGACTATTTTCAAAGCAGGAGTTACGCGGTCACCAGGTTCTGCTCTCACTGCGTAAGTCCTGTCTATAAACGGAACGAACGGTTACGAAAGGAAACGACAAGCTGTGCTGAACGTTGCCCGATCGAAGCGGCTGATCATCACCCGCTTGACAAACCGCAAGCCTTCACAGACCGGCCGGCTGCTCTGGTTCAACACGATGCGGTTTCTGCGGGCCAGCACGCCTCGAAAGTTGGCGAATTTTGGTGTCGTCAAGGTCGAGCGTGCGCTGCGCCGGGAGCATCTGTGGGGAATGCCCTACCGCTTTCACGTAGACACGCTAAACGCGTGCAATCTTCGCTGCCCGCTCTGCCCAACCGGCCTGGGAACGCTCCAGCGACCGCGAGGAAAGATGAGCATAGAACAGTTCCGGCACGTCGTAGACCAGATTGCCCCGTACGCATACTACTTGAATCTTTACAACTGGGGCGAGCCCTTGCTGCACCCGGAAATCTGCGACATGATTCGCTATGCCACCGACAAAGGCATCACCGTCTCCATCAGCAGCAACTTGAACCGCATGGACGAGGCCCTTGCCGGAAAACTGGTAGAGTCGGGGCTTTCAGAACTGATCGTCTCCATAGACGGCGCTTCCCAGGCGGCATACGAAAAATATCGACGCGGGGGCCGGCTCTCCGTCGTCCTGGAAAACCTTTCGCGACTGGTGGAAGCAAGGCGGCGCTCGCACCGTTCCGCACCGTTCATCCTCGTTCGTATGCTCATCCACAAGCACAACGAACATGAGATAGCGGCTCTGCGTGGAACTGTGACGGCATTGGGCGTAGACAGCTTTACGACCCACCCCTTGTTTATCGACCCGCGCAATCCAGAACATAGACAGGAGTGGCTCCCCGAAGACGAGAGCAAGAGCTTCTACGATTACTCTGCAGAAACGATGGAGAATACGTGGGACTGCGCCGATCTTTGGGAAAGTTGCACCATCAATTGGGATGGGGGGCTTGCCCCTTGTTGCTGGCTCCAAAATCCGGCGCATGACATTGCCAACGTTCTGGAAACGCCGCTGCGCACGATCTGGAATGGGGATGCCTACATCAGCTCCCGCCGGGTCTTCAGCGTGGGCGGGCCAAAAGCGGGGCCGCAAAAGACGATCTGCACGAAGTGTCGGGGACGACCGGAATATTTGACCTACTGAGGCAGGAACCGGAATGGGGGTTCCGGCCAATGACACACTGCTACTCTTCGGTGGTGGTGTCCAGCACAACAACGGTGACGCCATCTCCTCCTTCGTGGCGATCACCCGGACGAAAGTCGACGACCAGCGGGTGCGACGACAACTTTTCCCGTGTAGCTTTTCGCAATACACCGGTGCCCTTGCCGTGGATGATGCGCACGGCGGGCAGATCGGCGAGAAACGCGTCGTCCAGATACTTGTCCAACAGCGGCAATGCTTCCTCCACCGTACTGCCGCGCAGGTCGAGCTCCACACCGGGGCTAACCCGCGTCATCTGGGCGGGTTTCGACGACTCTGTTCTCGCGCGCGAGCCGGCTTTGCCCTGCCGGGTCACTTCGCCGGCCGGCACACGCAACCGGAAGGACCCGGCCAGCACCTCAACCTCTCCGTCGCCGATGGTCACGACTTCCGCAGAGCGATTCAGGCTGGCCACGAAAACCGTGTCGCCCGTTTGCAGGGGCCCTGGGAGCGAAACGAAGTGTGTAGGCAGGGGAGAGACCGGCGCGGGGTGGGATTGCACCTCCTTCTCCAACTCTTTTGCCGCTTCGCGAACTTGCTGCAACTCTGGCAAGGGGCGACCCAAGGCTTCGGCCTGGCGTCGCAAGGAGCGAATCTTGCGCAGTGCCTCGTCCAGCTCTTCCTGTGCCTGCTGACGTGCCCGGTTCAAGATTTCCGCCCGCTCGGCCTCGATGGCGGCCATGCGCGTTTGCCACTCGCGTTCAAGTGCTTCGGCCTGCTCGCGGGCCAGCGCAGCCCGTTGCCAGACTTCGGTTGCTTCATCTTTTGCCTCTTGAATCGCAGAGACCATTTCATCCACTTCCATGTTCTCAGGGGCGATGGTCTGACGGGCAGCGGCCAGGATTTCTTGATCGAGTCCCAGCCGCTCCGCGATAGCCAGCGCGTTGCTGCGTCCCGGCAAGCCGATGGTCAAGCGGTAGGTGGGGGAGAGGGTTTCCAGATCAAATTCCAGCGAGGCATTGACTACACCGGGTGTGACCTGGGCGAATGCCTTCAACTCCGAATAATGCGTGGCCACCAGGCAGGTTATCTTTTTCTGGAGCAGGTGATTGAGCAGGGCACGGGCCAGGGCCGCGCCCTCGACGGGGTCGGTGCCGGCCCCCAGCTCGTCGAGCAACACCAGCGAGCGTTCATCGGCATGGGCCAGAATGCGTACAATGTTGCGCATGTGCCCGGAGAACGTGGAGAGACTCTGTTCGATCGATTGCTCGTCGCCAATATCGGCATAGATGCGAGAAAAGAGGGCTTGCCGTGAACCTTCCGCGGCCGGGATTTGCAGGCCGGCTTGTGTCATGAGCGACAGCAGCCCGACAGTCTTCAGGGTGACCGTCTTTCCTCCCGTGTTCGGGCCGGTGATGACCAGGATTGAAAAGTCATCTCCGGCACGCACGTCGATGGGCACAACCGATTCTGGATCCAAAAGGGGGTGACGCGCTTGGCGTAAATCGAAACACGAAGGTTCGACGATTTCGGGCGAGACGGCGTGCAGCGTTTCGGCGTACTCTGCTTTGGCAAAAGCCACGTCGAGATTGGCCATCGCTTCTACCGTCCAGATGATTTCATCCCCAAATCCGGCGACCAGAGACGAGAGAGAACGCAGGATGCGCTCGATTTCACGTTGTTCGGCCATTTCCAGTTGGCGACAGGCATTGTTGAGTTCCAGCACGGCGAGTGGTTCGATGAAGAGGGTAGCACCGCTGGCCGACTGGTCGTGTACGATGCCACGGATGCGGCCTTTGTGTTCTGCCTTGAGCGGGATTACATATCGGCCGGCCCTCTGCGTGATGAGAGGCTCTTGCAAATAGGGGGCATTTTGTGGCGCACGAATGACGTGCTCCAACTTTGCGCGCAACCTTTCGCGAGAACGGGGCAACTGGGTTCGAATCTCTGCCAGTTTGGGTGAGGCGTGGTCCAGCACCGCACCCTGATCGTCCAGGCATCGAGCGATTTCGTCTATCACTGTCTGGGAGGGGGCGATGCCGGCTGCCACACCGGCCAGGTGGGGGCAGTCATGACGCACGCGCAGCAACACCCGCTGGAGCTGTCCCGCCGCTTCCAGGGTATAGCGGATGTCGAGGAGGGCTTGCGGCGCGAGTACTGCGGCCAGGCGTGCATTTTCAACGGCAGGGCGCACGTCACGTATGCCGCCAATGCGGGCACTGGGATGGGCGGACAAGAGCCAGCGCGCTTCGCGCGTTTCCGCTTGCCGTCGGACTACTGTTTCGGTGTCCGGGGAAGGCTCCAGCATCAGCGCCAATTCATGGCCCGCAGAGAATTGCGTGTATTCTGCCAGCCGGGCCAAGACTTGCGGAAACTCCAGGGAGTGGAGAGTCTTGTCGTCGCTCGCGAGGCTGTGCATCGACTACTGGATGCTGAACACTACCGGGAGCCCGGCCGGTAACCAGGGAGAGATTGCCTTTCCCAGGATGGAAACGCCGTTTGCGAATGTGGGGACCAGGAGGGAATGGTCCCATGCTGCCACAAAGAATTGCCGTACGTTATCGTAGGTAGGCCAGGAGACCTGGATGAGAAAATGTATCAAGATGATGGTAATCAATACCCAAACCAGTCCGGTAAGGAGACCGACAAACAATCCGCCTACCCGATCCAACGTGCCGGAAAAAGGGAGAGCGGTATTTCGGTATCCCAAGTATCCCAGCACGTTGACGGCAATCACTACAATCATCAGCAGGAGAAGGAAAAGGAAGACCTCGCGTCCGGGCGTATCTGATGGGCCGAGCGTAGCTGTAACGCGTCGCGATATCTGCGGTTCATAGAGCGACGTCACGATGAGACCAAGATACAAAGAGAGCAAGTCTATCAAGCGCCGGATGAGGCCCTGGGCAAAGCCGAGGCCCATGAACCCCAGGATCGCGAACAAAATAACGAAATCGAGCCAAGTCATCGTTTGCTACCTGTGATCATGAGGAGTCACCCCAGCCGCCGCCTTCCAATACGACATCGCCACTGCGGCCGCCATGTTTTTCCAGCAGGCGGATGTTTCCGATCTGCATGGCGCGATCAACGGCCTTGGCCATATCGTAAATTGTGAGGGCGGCCACGCTGACGGCGGTCAGTGCTTCCATTTCCACGCCGGTTTTCCCCGTGTTTCGCACAGTGGCTTGGATCGCAATCACGCTGGGGTCGGGCAAATCCTGATCGGGTTCCACGGGGACGCGGAATTGAACATCCACGTGCGTAATGGCCAGCGGGTGACAGAGGGGGATCAGCGCGGCGGTCTGTTTGGCGGCCATGATTCCGGCCAGTTGTGCCGCAGTCAGTACGTCACCCTTCTTCATTTCTCCGGCCCGGATCAAGGCGAGGGTCGCCGGCTTCATGTGGATTTCACCGCCGGCCACGGCCACACGTTCGGTGTCCGGTTTGGCGCCGACGTCAACCATGCGGGCCCGGCCCTGCTCATCCAGATGCGTGAGTTTCACGGCCCCAGTCTTTCTCCCTTGCAATTTGGGCGTGGCACACTATCCTTCGTTGGGGGTATCATCCGGCGCGCGCTCCGGTTCCGCTGTGGACGATTTTGTATGTCCGAGCCGGAGAAGATCGTGTCCCCAATACCGCCAGGCCATGCCCACCCGAAACCCGGGCAACTCTCCACTTTTGGTGTTGGCCATCACATCTGCCACATCCACGCGCAACAGCTTTGCTACCTCTTCCACGGTATATAGC
Source organism: Chloroflexota bacterium (assembly GCA_013151955.1). Classification (GTDB taxonomy): domain Bacteria; phylum Chloroflexota; class Anaerolineae; order Ardenticatenales; family JAADHH01; genus JAADHH01. The sequence continues at coordinate 13,846 of JAADHH010000132.1, read as the reverse complement.
TGGTCAGACCGCACGGCTGGCGGCGACGATAAATCCGCACCCACGGAAGTAAAGCCGCGCATTTCACCCCCCATACGGCCCTCAACAAACCTGAGAATATCCCTTCCCCGAAACCGCCGCAGCCGGCCCAGGGGGAAACTAGGCAGCTTGCCGCTGGCAGCCATGCGATAGACGAGACGGGGCGAACATTTCAGGTACTCAGCGACTTCCGCTGCGCTGTACACCTGGTCGGGAACCATGTCCTTCATCTTGCGATCCTCCCTCTTGTGTACTCTGGGGAACTGGTTGAACCTAAGGCCTCCGGAATAGACTAAAGCATACTGTATCTTGCCCGATTTGTCAAGCGTCTCCTGGACTTCTTGACTTCTGAGAGAAAAAGTAGTATAATGATAAGTAGGATTGACGTTGCGTTAGGTCGCAACCAAAAAGCTCTCGGCCAAGAACAGAGTTGGCACCTTACCATACCATTTTGTTTGACAGTTGGCGGATTGCCAACGATAGAACATCTTGCCCGCGAAAACTGGTAGGTTGAAGCCTCACGCTCATAACACAAAGATGTGGAGGTGAGCAAAATGTTTGACCGTATTTTACTTGTAGTTGATGGTTCGTCACACTCCGAGTGTACTTTGCGGTATGCAAAAGAGCTTGGTACAAAGTTTGGCTCGGAGATCTTCGTAACACACTTCGTTAAGTACTCGCCCTCTCAGTTCGGGTTGGATGTCCGCGAGCAATCCCCGGAGCAGGCAAGTCAAGACTTTGATGCTATGGGGGTGGCCGCAGCCCGCATGACACCCAAGCAAATCGCGCACGATGTGGATGCTGTGGGCGTATCGGCAGCCCGCATGACACCCGCGCAAATCGCCCACGACGTGGATTCTGTGGGTGTATCGGCAGCCCGCATGACACCCGCACAAATCGCCCACGATGTAGATGCCTTCGGCTTGCCTAAGTCCCAGGCGACGACGACACAACAGGCCCTGGACAAAGATTTCTTCGGTGTCTCCGACGAAATGATGCAGGAATGGGCCGAAACCGCTCAAAAGGTCGTTCGGAGCTACGCAGAGATTCTGAGAGAGGCTGGCTTGCGTGCCGAGGCCAAAGTACACGAAGGCCTGGCCGACGAGAAGATCGTGGCGCTGGCGAGGGACAACGACTGTGACGCCATCGTCATTGGTGGTCGCCACGGAGGTCGACGGGGTCGTCTATTTGCCGGAGTTAGCGAGTTGGTTGTCGCCAAAGCCGACATGCCTGTCTTGGTCGTACCTTGACCACAGGTTTGGGCCACTGCTAAAGTCCCCTCCGAAAGCAATTCGGAAGCGCATAAGTACACCACCGGTGTCTCTTCGACACCGGTGGTTTTTTTGTGGTCCCGTCTTGGTGGGGAGGCGAAAACCATGTTGTGTTTGTGTTTTCCCTTTGCTTCGTGTATAATACCGCTATTGATGAGAAACGGACACATCGAAAATCGTCGGAGCAGGAATGGGGAAAAGATGGAGATTTTGGCTCGGCATCCTGATTAGTGCTCTTTTTCTGACCTATGCACTGCGCGGCCAACACCTGGGTGACGTATGGGAAACTTTGCGTCGGGCTAACTATTGGTGGTTGGTGCCAGGGGTGGCAATTTACTTTGTCGCTGTATGGGTTCGGACATGGCGCTGGCACTATATGCTCCGCCCGATCAAGCCTATTTCCCTCTCACGCCTCTTTCCCATCGTGACGATTGGTTACATGGGGAACAACATATACCCGGTCCGAGCCGGCGAAGTGCTTCGTTCCTATGTGCTCAAGCGGAAAGAGAATGTGAGCATTAGCGCCAGCCTGGCAACGGTGGTGGTCGAAAGGCTTTTCGATGGCGTAGCAATGCTCTTCTTCGTCTTCGTTACGTTGCCGTTCGCCAGCCTTGGTCGTGCTTACGAAGGCCCTGTGATTCTGTTTAGCATTTTGTTTTTCGGTGCTCTGGCAGTTTTCTTTGCCCTGGCCATCTCGCCACAACGAGCACAGCGCTGGTACGCCTACTTCGTAGATAGAATCATACCGCTACGTTTTCGCCCGCTGGCCCATCGTTCATTGGACAAATTCATGAGCGGGCTGGCTTCGCTGCGCAGCAAGCGGGATGTCTTCATGATCTTTTCTACGTCGGTGATGATCTGGTTGCTGGAGACAGGCAAATACTGGTTCGTTATGCACGCCTTTCCATTTCATGTAAATTTCTATGTGCTCATGTTGATGACGGCGGTTGTCAACCTGGCGACGACAATCCCCTCTGCTCCTGGTTATGTGGGAACATTCGATGCGCCGGGTATCCAGGTGCTGGAAAGCTTTGGCGTCGCCGGCGATTTGGCGACCGGCTATACGCTCGTCCTTCATGCGGCGCTGTGGCTGCCGATAACCCTGCTGGGCATGTATTACATGGGGCACGAAAGCCTGTCTTGGCGCGAAGTGCAAGCGCGCGTGCAGGTTGAAGGATGAAAAGTGTCGCCATTGTTGGCGCGGGGATCGCCGGCCTCACGGCTGCCTACGATCTCACCCGCCAGGGCTACCCCACCACAGTCTATGAAGCATCCCCCGGCATAGGGGGACTTGCTTCCGGATTTCGCGCGGAGGGGTGGGAGTGGTCCCTGGAACGGTTCTACCACCACTGGTTCACATCGGACCATGATGTGATAAACCTGATACGGGAACTGGGTCTGGAAGAGAGCTTGTTGTTTCCTCGCCCGATTACCGCGTTGTGGCACAATGGCGGGTCTTACCCGCTCGATTCTCCCGTCGCCCTGCTGCGATTCCCGCACCTGGGTATGGTGGACAAGTTGCGAACGGGCATCGTGCTGGCCTACTTGCGTGTCACCCGCGACTGGCGGCGCTTGGAGCGTCATACAGCCCACCAATGGCTGTCACGTTTCATGGGCCGGCGGGCATACCAGGTTCTTTGGGAGCCGCTGCTCACCGGCAAGTTCGGCGAGGAGCACTACCGTGATGTGAGCATGGCCTGGTTTTGGGCCCGCATCTTCAAAAGGAGTCCCCGTCTCGGTTATTTCACCGGTGGGTTCCAGGCCTTCGCAGACCAATTGGCCGGCCGCGTGCGAGACCAGGGAGGGGACATTCGCCTGTCTGTGCCGGTCCACAGAATCGAGCAGGCCGGGGCCGAAGGGTTTCGCGTCGTCACCTCCGCCGGCACATCGGCGCACGACGCGGTGATTTCCACCGTGCCCCCGGGTCTCATGGCCCGGCTCGTGCCAGACCTGGCCGCAGATTACCTGGAACAATTGGGGAACTTGCAGTCTATGGGGGCAGTGGTCCTGATCCTGGCCCTGAAACAGCAATTGATCCCCGACATCTATTGGCTGAATTTGCCCAAAGGGGAATTCCCCTTCCTGGCATTGGTCGAACACACAAACTATATGTCTCCGCAACATTACGGCGGAGACCACCTGGTCTATTTGGGAGACTATTTGCCTTCCGATCATCCCTACTTCCAGATGACCAAGGAGGAAATAGAGGATGTGTTCTTGAAAGTGTTGCCCCGCTTCAACCGTAGCTTTGATCGCTCCTGGGTGCGAGAGTCCTGGCTCTTCCGGGAGCGGTATGCGCAACCGGTCATACCCGTGAACTATTCGCAGCGCATACCCTCTGTTGCGACACCGATTCCCCGGCTGTACTTTGCCAGCATGAGCCAAGTCTATCCCTGGGACCGGGGCACAAACTATGCTGTAGAAATGGGGCGGCGTGTGGCTGCCCAACTCCTGGAGGAATGTACGTCATGAAGGATATTTGTGTGGTGGGCACGGGCTATGTGGGCCTCGTCACCGGTGCTTGTTTTGCCGACTTAGGCAACGACGTAGTCTGCCTGGATATTGACGAAAACAAGATCGAAAGGCTGTCCACCGGACAGATGCCGATCTATGAACCTGGCCTGGAGGAGGTTGTGCGCCGCAACGTGGCCGCCGGCCGCTTGAGCTTTACGACCTCGTACGAAGAGGCTATCAAAACCAATCAACCCCATTTCCTATTCATCGCCGTCGGCACACCGGAAGGGGTAGACGGCGAGGCAGATTTGAAGTATGTGCGCATGGCCGCGGAGAGCATCGCCGAAGTCATGGACCACCCCTTGATCATTGTCAACAAGTCTACCGTTCCCGTGGGGACCGGCGATTGGGTCGCCGACATCATCAACCGGCATCGCAACGGTGACGTAGGCTTCGCCGTGGTCAGCAACCCCGAGTTCTTGCGCGAAGGCTCCGCCATCAACGATTTCCTCTACCCGGACCGTATTGTGCTGGGGTCGCTCAAAAGAGACGCGGCAGAGAGCGTTGCCCAACTATACCTCTCGCTGCGCGCGCCCATCATTGTGACCGATTTGCGGACGGCCGAAATGATCAAGTATGCGTCCAATGCCTATCTGGCCAACCGCATTTCCTTCATCAATGAAATCGCGGCCATCTGCGAACAACTGGGGGCCGATGTAAAGGAAGTAGCTGTCGGAATGGGCTATGACAAACGCATCGGCCACCACTTCCTCGATGCCGGCCTGGGATATGGTGGGTCATGTTTTCCAAAAGATGTGAAGGCCTTGGCACACATGGCTTCTATTCATGGCCGGCACCCTCAACTGCTGCGGGCCGTTATGGAAATCAACAAGGACCAGCGCCTGCGCGTAATCCAGAAACTGCGCAACCAGTTGGGCAAGCTGCAAGATCGCACGATCGGCCTGTTGGGGTTGGCCTTTAAGCCCAACACGGATGACCTGCGCGAAGCTCCGTCGGTTGAGATTGCCCACTTGCTCCAAAATGAAGGAGCCCACGTCAAAGGCTATGACCCGGTGGCTATGCCTCTGGCCGAGCGACTGATCCCCGGCATCGAATTGGCCAAAGATGCATACGACCTGGCGCGGGGCTGCGATGCGATCGTGGTTGTGACCGAATGGAACGAATTCAAACATCTGGACCTGGCAAAAGTGAAAGCCCTCATGCGCCAACCCATCCTGTTAGATGGCCGGAACGTTTACGATGCCGAACAGATGAAAAGCCTTGGCTTCCAATATCGGGGCATGGGGCGCGGATACCCGACCGCAGAGGAATAAGGTGAGCAAGTAAGCGAAATGGACTCTCATAATTCGTCCAGGGAGGGACTGTCATGAGTAGTATCTATCCTCCATACATCTTTGGCCTGCACGACCCAGAAGGCGAACAGTTGATGCTCGATGCCGGCAGACCCGGATGGGTGTTGATCACCGAAGGAATCGGAGCGGACCCGCAAAACTACTCCGGCGGTGATTATCAATACCTGGCCGACAAGGGACTCGGCGTGATCGTGCGCCTCAACTACGGGTACGGCGACCAAGGAACGCTGCCCGTTTCCGGCCAATACACCAATTTTGCCAAACGCTGCGGAAACTTTGTGGCTGCTTCCCGTGGCTGTCACGTCTGGGTCATCGGTAACGAAATGAACCTGGCGAACGAGCGCCCAGGCGGCCCACAGGGCGAAACCATCACGCCGGCACGCTACGCCAAATGTTATCTGGCGGTGCGGAGGGCCATCCAGGGCAAGCCGGGACATGGTCAGGACCAGGTCATCGTGGGCGCTGTGGGACCGTGGAATACCGAGACGACCTACCCCGGAAACAGTTCAGGGGACTGGATTCTGTATTTCCGGCACATCCTCGAACGCCTCGAGGGGCATTGCGACGGTTTCGCGCTACACGCTTATACGCACGGCAGCGACCCGAATCTGATCTACAGCGAACAGAAAATGGATCCCCCCTTCGAGAATCGCAACTACCACTTCCGCACCTATCGCGATTTTCTGGAGGTTGTGCCCGATGCCATGCGCAGCCTGCCTGTCTACATCACCGAAACCGACCAGTACGGGCCTTGGCACGATAGCGCCAACGGTTGGGTGCGCAATGCGTATGGCGAAATCGATGCGTGGAACAAAGACCCCGATCACCAGCCCATCCAGGCCCTGATTCTCTACCGGTGGCCGGTGGGGTTGGACCAATGGGGGATCGCCAACAAGCAAGGCGTAATTGACGATTTTCGAGCGGCGATGCAAAATGCCTACCGCGTCCGCCCCCCCGGCACACGGCACTATTGGGTAGATTGGATAGACGTGCCCCTTCTGACCCAGATGTCCGCCGGCGAAACGAAAACCGTTGCGATTAAGGTTCGCAACAGTGGGGACATTGTCTGGACCAAGGGCGGGGCCCAGCCATTTCACCTGGGATATCGCTGGTATACGACAGACGGCAAAGAAGTGAACGAAGAAGACATCCGCACCCCCCTTCCACGCAGCCGGGTGGAGAAGGGGCGTAGTGTGACTTTTCCCGAGGCGCAGGTACGCGCGCCGGCACAGCCGGGAAACTACATCTTGCGCTGGGACATGATCCACGAGCAGATCACCTGGTTCTACCAGCAAGGATCACCACGCAGCAGTCAGAAAGTGAAAGTGGTTCCCTCCTATCAAGTGACCTGGGTGCAAGACACCGTGCCGGAGCAGATGGAGAGCGGCAAGATGCTCAGGGCAAACTTTGTGCTTCGTAACGCCGGCACCCGGCCTTGGCCGGCCGGCGGGGATCATCCGGTGCATTTGGGCTACCGTTGGTTCCAACTGGATGGTCGCACGGAGGTCCTCGTCAAAAAAGGGTTGCGCACCCCCCTCCCCCGTGACGTGGCCCCGGGCGAAGAAGTGCAGATCGAGGATGCCGGCCTATACACCCCCGACCAACCGGGGACGTATCTCCTCCGGTGGGACTTGGTCAAAGAGGGACAGTTCTGGTTTGCCGACCAGCAGGCGGCTCCCTGGCAAAAGCAGATTTCCATCCAGGCACAGCCACGGCAGGTACAGTGGCTGGCCCCGAGCACGTGGCCCAAAAAGATGGTGGCGGGCGAGATTCGTGAAATGACTTTCCTCTTGCGCAATATCGGGTCTCGGGCGTGGGCTGCCGCCGGTCGCAACCCCGTACACCTGGCCTACAACTGGTTCACCCCAGACGGGCAATTGGCGGGCGATTGGGATACCTTCCGCGCCAGCTTGCCCCTGAACGTGAACCTTGGACAGCAAGTGACGATCACACCGGTTTACCTGAAGGTTCCCACGGTCTCTGGAGAATACATCCTGCGATGGGACCTGGTCGAAGAAGGGATCACGTGGTTCTCCCAGAAAGGGAGCACGCCCTTGGAAGTTGGTATAACTGTTGCCAAAGAGTCGGTGGTTCGTTCGCACTGGTCGGCGGAGGCCAGCCACAACCAGGCCGACGTGCCCCTGGCCTTCGACGGAAAGTCGGAAACGGCCTGGAGCAGCCAGGCAAACCAGGGCCCCGGAATGTGGTTCAAACTAGACATGGGGACACTACAGACTATAGACCGCATTCAAGTCACCAGCCCCGGCCGGGGGTATCCGTACCACTATGCGATTTCTGTTTCCCGGGATGGAGAGAGTTGGCAACTTGTGCACCGCACCCCCAAGAACTGGATGGCAATAGACGCGCGCTTCTCCCCGACCGAGACGCGCTTTATCCGAATAGATGTGTTGGAGGGGCCATCGTGGGGAGCGTTTTGGGCCATCGGCGAAATCAACGTGGCCTTGAGCGATCCCTGGGCCGATGTCTCCGCCAGCCATTACACCGAGACCGCCCGGCTGGCCGTTGACAGCAACATAGAAACTGCCTGGAGTACGCGGGTCAAACAGGGCCCCGACATGTGGTTTGAAGTAGACATGGGACGGGTGCAGGAAATCAACGGACTGTACATGGTCTGCCCGGCACCGCGCGTCCCCCGTGGGTACGTGGTCGCCACTTCGGTTGACGGCACACATTGGTCGGATGTGGTCGGAAATCCGAACAACTGGAGCGATACCTTGTCCCATGAGTTCAGTCCGCGCCGGGCCCGGTACGTGCGGGTCACGTTGACTCGTTCTTCCCCCTATCATCCCTGGGCCATTGCGATCCTGGCCATTGGCAAACCGAACCCATCCTGGCTGACCGGCGCGCAAGAATAACAACCGCCAATGAGCGTATCCATTCGTCAAAGCGACGACTCTTCGGGGAATGGTTGTCTTTCTACCTGCTTGGGGATGACCGTGATGGTTGTCTTGCTGGCCATCATCCTGGTCGTCGTCCTGAGTGTGGGGGCAAACGTCTTGACCCCCACCCCCGCCGGCCGGGTCAGTGTTTTGTTGCTCGGCACGGATGCCCGGGAGGATTCTTCGGGGCCGGCGCGGACAGACACGATGATCCTGGTTACAGCAGACCCGGCCACAAACAAGGTCGTGATCATTTCTATCCCCCGCGACCTGTGGGTTCCCATTCCGGGCCATGGCTATAACCGGATCAATACAGCCAATTTCTTTGGGGATATCGAAAGGCCGGGGAAGGGGCCGCGCCTGGCAGAACAGGTGGTGGCCGATAATTTCGGCGTTCCTGTTCAACACTACATTCGCGTGCGCTTTTCCGGTTTTGTGGAGGTGATCGACACCCTGGGAGGGGTGACGATAGAAGTTCCCCGCGACCTGGAAGATGCCCGCTACCCGACAGCCGATTACGGATACCAATATATTTTCATTCCGGCCGGGGTGCAGCACATGGATGGGGAAACGGCGCTCATCTATGCGCGGTCGCGACATGGCACCAGTGATTTCGACCGGGCGCGCCGGCAGCAACAAGTCCTGCTGGCCGCCTACAAAGAGATCAACTCGCCTCTGAACTGGCCCCGCTTTCCCCTGCTCTTCGCCACGTTTCTATCGGCCACAGAGAGTGACATGTCGGGAGCGGAGATGTTGGGTGTGGGCAGACTGATCCGCAGCGCCGGGCGCGAAAACATCAAAACGTTCGTCGTCGATCAGCGGTACACGCAACCATACATCACACCGCAAGGTGCCGCCGTACTCCTCCCCCGTTGGGACAAAATTCGCCCGGACCTTGTTGCCCTCTTTCAGTGACTGGACTCTGGCAAATTTGTTTTGCCACAGATTCTCACGGAAGGTTTGTTTTTTTGTTATTACTCAGGCAAGGGCCGTGCCGGATTGAAATCGGCACTGGAAAGCCTCACCAAGCCGCTGAAAGCGGTTGAATCTCCACCGGGCAGTCGCTTCTGTAGAGGCGCACAGCTGTGCGCCTCTACCGTGTGGCCAGTGACGGCTTCAGCCCGTCACGGCAAGGCAGACTGAGTAGTAACGTGAAACCTGTGTAATCCGTGGCAGATTCAGGGGACGCTGAACGTTACGTTACTTCTTCTGGTGTGGCAAAGCGATAGCCAACGCCTCGCACGGTCTGCACGTATTGTGGCTTGCTGGGTGTATCTTCGATTTTCTCCCGAAGCCTGCGGATGTGTACATCCAGAGTCCGCGTATCACCTATCCAATCTGTGTCCCAAACCGCGTCAATAATCTCGTTACGCGGGACGACTCGCCCGGCACGTTCCATGAAGAGTCGTAAGAGGTCATACTCTTTGCGGGTCAGCTCGATTTCCTGGCCGTTTCGTAACACACGATGGCTTGCTTGATCCAGCGAGAGGGAGCCGATGGTCAATGTCTCCTCTGTCACCGGTGCCACATAGCTCGCCCGGCGCAATGCCGCCCGGATGCGGGCCAGTAATTCGCGGAAGCTGAAGGGTTTGACCAGATAGTCATCTGCGCCGATCTCCAGGCCGATCACCCGGTCCATCTCTTCGCTCCGCGCCGTGAGCATGATGATCGGGAGCGTACTCTCTTGCCGGATGGTCCGGCAGACCTCCAGCCCATCGATTCCCGGCAACATGAGGTCAAGCACCAGCAGATCTGGCTGCTCCTTGCGGGCCAAAGCGATGGCTTCCAGCCCATCGTGGGCAATGACGACATCGTAGCCCTCTTTGCGTAGGCTGTAACGGAGTGAGTCTACAATTAGCTTCTCATCATCTACCACCAGGATTTTCTTGGTACTCATCGTTCCTCCCAATAATTTGACTGGACTCTGGCATTTTTTGTTGTTGCCACGGATTTTCAGTATCTTCTCAATAACCTGGGGAACGCCCCCCGGCCCCCAATTCTGGGGGGCCCCCAATTCTGGGGGAGCACATTCCCCCCAAAGTTGGGGGGTTAGGGGGGCACGACGGTCTACTCACCCCGAATTATTGAGAAGATACGATTTTCACGGAAAAAACCTGGAAATCCGTGCCATCCTTGGCCGAAAATGCTTCTGTTATACGGTCAAAATGACTTTCGCCAGACTCCAGAATTTGATATGCCGGACAAGAAAAGGTTCCGCCTTGGAAATCGAAAGCGACTGTGGAAGAACATAACGATCCAATACCAAATTATAATGCAGCGGCTCGGTTTTTGCAACCCTGCCCTCGCCCCGCAAACGAACTTGCCTTTTTCGAGCAATTGCGATATACTATCCACATCAATACATCTCGGGGCGTAGCTCAGCCAGGATAGAGCACAGCGTTTGGGACGCTGGGGTCGGAGGTTCAAATCCTCTCGCCCCGACCTGGGGATGGTGTTCGCGCGGGCGTAGCTCAGGGGTAGAGCCTCGGCCTTCCAAGCCGTTGGTCGCGCGTTCGAATCGCGTCGCCCGCTCTTTCATCGACCACCCCGCAGTTCCTGGCAGCAATAGCCGTTTGTCGCTCGTATGAGGGAGCGGCAGGCGGCTATTGCTTTCTTTGCGCTTGTCGTTTCCGGTGGATTGTAGTACAATGGGGCCGGCAGAGCGCAGGCGGCAAATCCTGGGAGTGGTAAAGTACGGCCTTCCGCAGGGCGAACAAAAATGGTTGGCGACTCATGATTGCGAGGATGACCCGGTGACGGGAGCAGAAAGTATCAGCAGCGCGATTCAGGAAAAACGGAACGTGGCGATTGGCTCTGCCTTGGCCACGATATTGCTCACCGCTATAAAACTGATTGTTGGATTGCTCACCGGAAGCCTGGGCATCCTGGCCGGAGCAGCCGATTCCGGAATAGACCTGTTGGCTTCGCTGATCACCCTGAGTGCTGTTTACATTTCCGACCGGCCGGCAGACGAAGATCATCCATACGGGCATGGCAAAGTAGAGAACCTGTCTGCCCTCACCGAAACCGCTTTACTGATGATCATCAGCGGCTGGATCATCTACCAGTCCATTCAGCGCATTTTCTTCAAGCCTGTTGTCGTGGAAATCACCTTTTGGGCCTTCGCGGTGATGGCCGTCTCGATTGTTGTAGATGCCATCCGCTCACGCATCATGTTTCGGACGGCCCGGGAAATGAAGAGTCAAGCATTAGAAGCGGATGCCCTCAATTTTCGCATGGATATGCTCACCTCCGCTGTCGTAATTCTGGGTCTGGTACTGGTCGGCCTGGGCGACTTCCTGGGCCATCGTGATCTCCTTGCCCGTGCTGATGCTGTGGCCGCACTGGGGGTTGCCGGATTTATCGCCTGGGCCGGTTTGGGCATGGCCCGCAAGGCCATTGACGTGCTCATGGACCATGCGCCGGCCGGCCTGACCCACGATCTCTGGGTGGCAGCCAACGAAGTGCCCGGTGTGATGACCTGCGGGCCGGTACGTACCCGGCAAGTGGGACCCCAAGTCTTTGTAGACCTGTCTATCGCCGTCTCTCGCTCGGCTTCATTCGAAGAGGCCCACGCCATTGCCTCTGCTGTCGAGGCCAAACTGTGCAAACTTGTCCCCGACGCCGACGTTGTGGTCCACGTTGACCCGGCGGTTGACCCGGCGGAAACCGTTGTACATGATATTCGCGCATTGGCACAACGACAAGGGCTGTCGGTTCATCACATTTCTGTGCAGGAAGTCGATCACAAGCTGCATGCGCAACTCCACGTGGAAGTTGGGCACCACCTGACGTTGCGTGAGGCGCACCGCATTGCCTCTGACCTCGAAACGGAAATCAGTGCCGCCCTACCGCTGCTCGCAGATGTGAATACGCACATCGAACCGGCGATACTGCACATAAGCCGGGGCGCGGACGTCACCGGTGAATACCCCGATTTGGTGGAGAAGATAAAAGCGACCGTCATGGAACACCTCGGTTCGGAGGAGGCCCCGGTGGTTACACTTCAACAGGGAGAGCTGGGGCTTATTGCTGCCCTCAAATGTGGATTTCCAGGAGACCACAGCGTCGAAAGCGTACACATTGACATGAGTGACCTCGAACGCACCGTGCGTCGCCAGTTTCCAGACCTGGACCAGGTGTTCATCGACCCTGAAGTTTACCCGGATGAATCGTCATGACCGTGATGTGCTGCCGTTTCCCCCAAAAAGAAGTTTGGTGACCATTGTTGTCTTGCCATGCAAGGAGGGATCATGAGTCAAGCCGAAACCCTTTATCACCTTCAAGACATAGACCTCGAGATCATAGGCCGGAAAAAGCGATTGGCTGAGGTTCGGTCCCAACTTGGTGAGAGCGCGGAACTGAGAGAGGCAAAAAGTAATCTCCAACACATCCAAGAAGAGGGTCGCAGATGGCGTACGCGTTTGAAAGAGTCCGAACTGGCTTTGCAAGACATTTCAGGCAAGATCGCCCAGAACGAACGGCGACTCTATAGCGGCAAGGTTCGAAATCCCAAGGAATTGCAGGGGCTGCAACGGGAGACTACCCACCTGAAACAGCGACGCAGCGCGAAAGAGGAAGAAGTCCTTGAGGCGATGGTACACGTAGACGAACTGGCCAGGGACTATGAAAAAGCCCGCCAGCATCTCCAGGCAGTAGATTCTGCTTGGAAAGAGGCCCAAGCTGAGCTCACGACGGAAGAAGAAGCGCTGGTCAGCCGCCTGAACGCATTGCAAGAGCGTAGCCGGCAAATTGTCGCGACCCTGCCCCATCAGACCGTTGGAATCTATGAGCACACCAAAATGGAAAGCCGGTCGCGCCGTGGTCTTGCTGAAAGATGGCGTATGCCAGGGATGCCTGGTGTCTGTATCGGCGAACAAGGTGCGGGAAGTGCAAGAAAGCACTGCTGTGGTTATGTGTGGAAACTGCGACCGAATACTGGTCAGCAAGGGCCCGTAGCGTTCGAAAACTTCCGGCAATCTATGGCTTTTTTGCAAGACAGCCGCATCATGGTATAATTTAGATGCACCGGCCAGTATCTTTTCAAGAATTCAGGGTCACCTGAGAAATGTAAGGTGGGTTTCACACCCGCCATCCAGTGGCAGGTATGGAAAACTGCCCAAAATCTAGAGGAAACAAGCTATGACAAGTAGACCTATGCGCAACGCGCTGATCTATCTGCTGATAACAGCCGCAGCGGCTGCGTTCTTTTACAATCTTTTTACCCAGCGAGAACCCCCTCCTACAATCACCATAAACAAAGTCGCCGAGGAAATCTCGTCCGGCCGCATCAAGCAAGTTGTCGTAGATGGCAACGACCTTCACATCGAACATTTCGATGGCAGCCGCGTAGACTCGCGAAAAGAGGGGGGCGTTGGTGTTGTGGAAACGCTCAAAGGGTTGGGCGTCAGCCAGGAAAAGTTGGGAGATGTGGAATTCACGATTAAGTCACCCTCGCAGTGGGGCGGTTGGATGACGATCCTAGGGTCTTTCTTGCCTCTCGTAATCTTTGGTGGACTGCTCTTCTTCATGCTCCGGCAGGCGCAAGGTTCCAACAACCAGGCGATGTCCTTCGGCAAGAGTCGTGCGCGTCTCTTTTCCGGTGACAAGCCGACCGTCACCTTCCAGGACGTGGCCGGCGTGGAGGAGGCAAAAGAAGAACTCCAGGAGGTGGTCGAGTTCCTGAAGGAGCCGGAGAAGTTCGTGGCGCTGGGGGCGCGTATCCCCAGGGGGGTCTTGATGGTCGGCCCGCCGGGTACCGGCAAGACGCTGATGGCCCGCGCGGTGGCCGGAGAGGCCGAGGTGCCCTTCTTCAGCATCTCCGGGTCGG
>JAADHH010000077.1 GCA_013151955.1 Chloroflexota bacterium | reverse complement strand
AGATTGCACTGTTGGGCTACGATCTGCAACCATCGAAAGGGCGCTGGTCACTGACTTTGTACTGGCAGGCGGTGCAGGGGGTGGACAAAGATTACACCGTGTTCGTCCACCTGGTCGGACCGGACGGCCAGATCTGGGCACAGCACGATGCGCCCCCCGGCGGTGGCTTCTTCCCGACTTCGTTCTGGCAAAGCGGAGATACCGTGGCAGACACGCACGAGCTGACATTGCCGGCAGACGCGCCCGCCGGCACCTATCGCCTGCTCGCCGGTCTCTACGATCCCGGCAGCGGCGCGCGACTGCCGGTTCGAACGGGCTCTGCCGGTCCCGCCGATCATCTTACCCTGTCCACTTTCTTTCTGAATCAAGACTGACTCAAAATAGACGTTGATGGCCAATCTTTCGGGGGCAAAAGGTATCTTCTCAAAAAGTAGGGGCGTACCCTTGCGGTCGCCCTACGGGGCAGGCGCAAGGCCGGCAAGGGCAGGCGCAAGGCCGTGCCCCTACCCCGAATATATTGAGAAGATACGGAAAAAGGTTGCCAACTGTCTAAAAATGGGCAACCTTTACCCACTTCCCACCGAAGTGTATACGCTACCCGCCAGAAGACCCAAACTTGGAGATTTTCTAAAGTTGTGGTAGAATAAGTGCACAATCGCCCGGGCGGCGGGAACGGCGTTATCTTTGCCGTACCATACAAATTGGTGGGCTGTTTGATTCTCCCTTTCAGCCAACAATAATCTAGATACTATTAGGAGGAGGATAGTAAAACATGGCCTATGTCATCTGTGAACCATGCGTTGATGTCAAAGATGCTGCTTGTGTAGAAGTTTGCCCCGTAGACTGCATCTACGAAGGAGAGGACCAATACTACATCCATCCGGACGAGTGCATTGACTGCGGAGCCTGCGTGCCAGAGTGTCCTGTAGAGGCTATCTTTGAGGACGTGGAAGTTCCGGAGCAGTGGCAAAGCTACACGCCAAAGAATGCTGCTTTCTTTGAATAACTAAAACGTTCTTCTATGCTCCTCTATGCCGGGAGTCGAAATGGGTGTTGTGCCGTACTATTCTTGAATGGTTCTGCACAACACCCATTTTCTATGGATCTTCTCATCAAAACGTAGGGGCGTACCCTTGCGGTCGCCCTACGGGGCAGGCGCAAGGCCGGCAAGGGCAGGCGCAAGGCCGTGCCCCTACCCCGAATTATTTTCTATTTCAAAAATGTAGTCCTTCAGTCCAATCGCCCTCTTCGGTCAACGACCCCACGATGGTCATGTGCAAGCTATCTTCCCGAAGAAGGTTCTGGGCCACACGCTGAATGTCGTCGGGCGTGACTCGATCTATTTGCGACAGGACATCCTCTACCGTACGCACTTCGTCGTCCAGCGCGGACTGCACGCCGACCCAAGAGGCATTCGCATAACTATCCTCCAGACGCAGCAGTGTGCGCCCCTTGACAAACTCCTTTGCGCGACTCAAGTCCTCTCGGCTTACCGGTTGCTGGCGCAACCGGTCCCACTCTCCCAGAATGGCAGAGAGCGCATCAGCTATCCGTTGGGGATCGACGCCGGCGTAGGTGCCGATAACACCGGAATCGGAAAGAAACGAGTTGTAAGAATATACGCTATAGGCAAGACCTTGGCGCTCGCGCACCTCCAGGAATAAGCGCGAACTCATCCCTTCACCGAGAACCGCATTCAACATGCGCAGGGCAAACCGGTCGGGATGGTCGCGTGGTATGCCGCGACAGGCGATGCACAAATGTGCTTGTTCGATGTCACGGTTTCGCACGACTGCCTGGGGGCCTGGCATAAACGGCGGGACGGACAGGAACCCGGTGTGGTCGCCATTTTGCCGCGTCTTCATCCGTGGAGCGACAAAGGCGGCCACCGTTTCCAGGTCCACCGGTCCGGCAACCGACAGAACCATGTTTGCCGGCCGGTAAAAACGTTCCCAAAGGGCCATGATTTGAGCATGGGAGAGGCCGGCCACAGTTTCGCGCGTACCGGCGATGTCGCGCCCCAGAGGATGGCTGGGCCACATCAATTCATCGAGCAGCAAGAAAACGACATCTTCGGGCGTGTCGAGAGATTCGTTGATCTCCTCGATGATGACCCGACGTTCCTTCTCGATCTCTTTTTCCTCAAAAAGGGAGTTGCCTACCATGTCGGTCAGGACATCCAGGGCGATTTCCAGATGGTCACGTCCGACCTTGGCCCAGTATGTCGTCAACTCCCGTCCGGTATTGGCATTGAAGATGCCACCGATGCCTTCGATGGCCAGAGAAAGCTCCCTGGCAGAAGGTCGCCGCTTTGTCCCCTTGAACAGCATGTGTTCGATGAAATGGGCAATCCCCCCATCCTCATCTGCTTCATAGCGAGAGCCGACCCGGATGAACAGGCCTACCCCGACCGAATAGGAATCCATGGGCACAACGTGCAAACGTAGTCCGTTGTCTAGTGTCATTGTCTCAATCGTGTTCATGCGTCTGGCCTTTTTCTCCTGACAATTGCGTCTGCCATGCGGCATACTTGTCCCATTTCGAGCACGTCATGTACGCGAATAATGTCCGCTCCCCTGGCCACGCAAAGCGCGACCGCGGCTGCCGTCCCCCAGGTCCGTTCCTCCGGCGGGACGTGCAACGTGTAACCAATGAAAGACTTGCGCGAGGGCCCCACGAGTATCGGGAAACCTAGTACCTGCAATTCAGGGAGCCGGTCAAGCAGTTCCAGATTCTGGGCGACAGCTTTCCCAAAACCAATGCCCGGATCGATGATGATATTCTCTTTTTTGATTCCAGCCTCTACAGCCAGTTGGATGGACGTACGCAGTTCTGCGATGACATCGGCCACAAGGTCGCCGTATTGGATGCCGACGTACCGTCCCCCCAGCTTTTCGGATTGCGCAGCATTCTCGGAGCGGCTGCGATTGTGCATGAGGACGACCGGCACCCGGTGTGCGGCGACGACGCCGGCCATGTCCGGGTCCATGCGCAAGCCCCACACATCGTTGACCATCTGTGCGCCGGCCCGCAGAGCGCGGTCGGCCACTTCGGCCTTGGACGTGTCCACCGAAATGGGCACGGAAAAATGGCCGGCCAGTGCCTCGATGACCGGAAGTATTCGCGCACATTCCGCCTCTGCCGGTACCGGAGCGGCTCCCGGTCGTGTCGATTCACCGCCGACATCGAGGATATCTACGCCGGCAGACAGGAAGGCTTCCGCTTGGGAAATGGCGCGATGGGCGACCTCCGGCAAAGGACCTGCGTCCCACAAACCGTCGCCGGAGAATGAGTCGGGGGTCACATTGAGAATGCCCATCACGTATGTCTTGTGACCCCACCGAAAGGTTTGCGAACCGATGGTTGTTTCTGTGAAATCTGGAGGTGGGAATGTTTTCAAAGCGGGTGACTACTTTCCTTGCAATTCGGAGAGGAGTTGTTGGGCGTGGGCGCGCCACTGCGGGTTGTCACTCAACTCCAGGAACCGGTTTAGTGCGTCAATGGCCTCCTTGTTCTTGCCCTGCAGCTTGAAAACCGAGCCGAGGCCCAGATAGGCTTCGGGAAGATTGGGGTCCAGCTCGAGTGCCTTCTGGAACGCGGCAATCGCCTCATCCAGGCGATTCATTTGCGCGAGGGATCCTCCCAAATTATACTGGATCTCCGCATCCTGCGGGGAGAGTTCCACTGCTTTCTGGAAGGCCTCGACAGCTTGTTTCATGTCCCCTTTGCGATAGTATGCAACGCCAAGATTTGAACGGGCATCGGCGTGCTTCGGCTCCAGGGCGAGTACGCTCTGGAAAGATGCGATGGCTTTGTCGAATTGCTCTGCATCCATGTAGGCATTGCCCAGGTTGAACAAAGCCTCGACCGACTCTGGATTTGTCGTTACAGCCTGTTCCAGTTGTTGGATTGCCTCTGAGGTCTTACCGCCTTTTAGGGCATCTTTGCCGGCCTGGAGTTGACCGGCGGCCGTTGTTTGCACGGCTGCGGGTACCGGGCTGGGCGGAGCCGTTGCAGAGGAATTGCACGCAACGAGTCCCCAGACAACTAACATCGCGATGCCGAGGCGGGCCAGGAACAGAGTCCTCCGAGAGCGTTTGTGATTTGCGCTGTCCGGCTGCAGAAAATCCATGATCTTCCTCCGTATCACACTACCTTCGCGCTGCGTGTCAGCAGGCCAACAGGACCACTTTTGTCTCTTCCGGCAGGGATGAACCGGTCACCTTCAGTGAATCTTGTGGGTCAACCCCTTTTACGCCCATCTGGTCCAGAAACTTCTCGACTTTTTGGAGTGTGCCTTTGTAGGCAGGCGTCTTATAGTGCATGGGAATCACGATGCGCGGCTCCACCAGTGAGACGATTTCCGCGGCCTCTGTGGGGCCAATCGTGGCCCCGCCGCCCACCGGGATCAGCAAAACGTCTATGGAGTTCAGCATCTCCACCTGTGACTGCAAGAGGATGTGCCCCAAGTCGCCCAAGTGAGCTATCGTCAAGTTTTCCAGGTCGTAGCGGTACAGGGTGTTCCGGCCGAACTTCTGGCCATGCTGGTTGTCGTGGTAGGTCGCGATACCCTTGACAAAGATGCCCTTGACTTCATACTCCCCAGGGCCGCGCAAGATGTGAGGCTTGCCACGGAATCCTTTTGTTTGGTTGTGGTTGTCGTGGTCATGGCTGATGGTTACGACATCAGCACGGATTTGTGGCATCGTGTAGCCGCTCTCTTTGCCAAACGGATCGGTGACCACAGTACCCTCGCGGGCCCGAAGACGAAAGCAGGCATGGCCGAACCAAGTGATCTCCATTTTCGTACGTTGCTCCTCCCGGGTAAGCTGAATCTTCTGACACACAATTATAACGCAAAGCACAGATTTGAACAAACTTTGCTCTGGGGAATGCCCTGTCCCTACTTGCTTGCTCGCAGCGGGCGACAGTCCGCGCCCCTGCCCTGGAAAGGGGATTCCAGGTCTACAGAGATTCTAGGGCTACGTCTGACCGTAGCGACGGAATCCCCATTTCGTCGCGTCCAGGCCGGCCCTCGACCAACCCAAAACGCAGAACTTTGACGGCCACCTCCGTTATTCCAGCAATTTGACAACCTGATAGAATGTGGTATACTTTTATATTTGGGACACAAAGTAGAATAATCTATATTTCAATGTTGAATTCTTGCCAGCTCTGACCCATTTCGCGGGGCTGGCATGTTTTTGGTGAACACAGTTCACTGCTGCCGACTGTGTAGAGTCAGAAGAGAGAAACGCTCCCCCCACGATTGTTACGTTGAAACGCTGTCTCTTTTTCTCTGCCGCCTTATGGTTGGTCACAGACATCAGAAAATAAGGGAGCCGTTGTTTATGAATCATCGCCAAGAGATAATGCAAGAACTTGTCGCCGGGCTGATCGAGAAAGCCAAGCAGCAAGGACACATCACACAAGACGACCTGCTGGAAGTCTTGCCCGATGTGGATGACATCTTCGACTTGTTAGACAACCTTTACAAATTGCTTGCCGACGCAGGGATAGAAATCCGTGATTCGGCAGACTGGTACCTGCCCCTTCCCCGCGCGGGGGACAACGATCTAAGCGATGGTGACGAACTCATGTTAGACCTGGCTCAACTGAGCCCCGATGACACGGTTGGTCTCTATCTCATGGAAAGTTGTCATCACCCCCTTCTAAGCGCGCACGAAGAGACCATTTTGGCCTTGCGCATGGAACAGGGACAAGAGGCCCTCAAACGGCTCAAGAAAGATAGGGCCGAATTGCCCACAGAACAGCGCCAACACCTGGAATCCCTGGCACGCCAAGGAGCCAACGGACGCCGCAAACTGATAGAGTGCAACTATCGCCTCGTAATCAGCATTGCCAAGAAATACGAAGGTCGCGGATTGCCCTTGCTCGACCTCATTCAGGAAGGAAACATCGGCCTGATGCGAGCGGTGGACAAGTTCAACCACCGGCTGGGGTATAAGTTCTCCACGTACGCGACCTGGTGGATTCGACAGGCCATCACGCGCTGCATTGCAGACCAATCGCGCACCATCCGCGTGCCAGTACACATGACCGAACGAATCGGGGAGCTCAACCGTGCTTCGCGCCAACTGATGCAAGAACTGGGACGGGAACCTTCCATACGCGAACTGGCCAACGAACTGGATACGACCCCGCACAAAGTCCAACGCATGATGCGTATCGCCCAGCATCCCCTCTCCCTGGAGATGCCTGTCGGCGAAGACGAAGAAAGCAGCCTGGGAGACTTTGTGGAAGACCAACAAGGGTTGGCCCCCACCGACGCCACCTCACAAAGTCTTCTCCGCGAAGAATTGGAGCAAGTATTCACCTCCCTCCATCCTCGCGAAGTACAGATACTACAACTTCGTTACGGACTAAAAGACGGTCGCAGCCTGACATTGGAGCAGGTTGGAAAAAAATACGGGCTGACACGCGAAAGAATTCGCCAGATTGAAGTGCAGGCGCTGCGCAAACTTCGTCACCCCAGTCGCAGTCGCCGCCTTCGGGACTATCTGTAACCGTTACTGCTCAGGCACGTAGTGAGAATAGCTTCAGCAGCCGGGCGGTAGCCCCCCATATCCCCAACCCTGGGGGGAGTACAGCAGTTTCCCCCAAAAGTTGGGGGGTAGGGGAGCCTGCCTGAGTAGTAACCTGTGACCCAACGCTTTTCTACTTATCGGGAGACCGAGCGACGGCACGAAAAAAGCAGTCGAAACCACCAGAAAAACGAAGGAAAAAGCCATCTTCGTTTATAGTTTCGTGCCTTGATTGTGAGGCACGGTTTTCAATCAGCGGAAAAGAAGCGGATCGAAACCAGCAGGTTGCCTGCCCGCAATGCGGCATGCAATTTGAAATCACGTCCGTAACGCCACCGCAGATCGATTATGCTTGGTCCCACTTCCCCGAGGGCTAGTTTTTCGCCAAGGTTGAGGTGAGCAAAGCGGCGCGATCCCCCCTTACACCCGGCGGAGATTGCACCGGCGCACCTCGCCAGGATAACCGATCAAAACGACCGCGACCGCGTACCGACCTACCGCACGACGAGCGGCAATGCCGGCACGCAGAACCCTTCACCCGGGTCGGATTGGCCAAGGCCCCGCCTGCAAAAACCCGTCACATTTTTGCGTTTGGACTGCGGCAACCACCGCGAGTAGAGCAACAGCGCAACTCTCGGCGGGCGGGCACGCTTGTTCCCAGAAAACGCAAAACTTCGGCGGTCGCCTTCTCCCCATTTCGCACTTTCCGAATAATTGTGGTATAATTTACTCTACCGAAATTACATTTGTGCGGCATACTCGGACAGAGGTACGGCAGCAGATTACCAACGTTCAATCTACAAGAAGGAAAATGGGAAATGAACAGAGGGGCAACGCAAAAACCTGGTTACGAAGCTATTCTCAGCGCTCTTGGTCGTTTCTTAGACAAGCAAGGCACCGTCAAAGACATCAGTATCATCGAATTCCAGGATGGGATTATCGTGCAAGGCCTGCAACACGCCAGCAGTCGCTATCACACAACCTGGACAAACGAGACCTGGGTATTTGACAACGAAGAAATCAGGCAACTAGAAAGCTAGTCTTTCAGCCCTCCAAAAAACCTTGCCAACAATGCCAAACACCAAGTAGCCTCCGGCGAAGTCGCCGAACCAGAAACGGATGCCCACAACCGTTCGACCAAGATACTACGCATTGTCCGAGACTTTGCTCAGAAAATGTGGCCCCTGACGGGGCAGTTGACAAAAGGAGGGGACACAGATTTACACAGGCTTCGCACACAGATTTTTCTGAATGTTCTATCTGTGCTTTTCTGTGAGAATCTGTGTCCTACAGAAACATAGACAACTTTTTGTCGATGTTGGCGCCCTAAGCGCCTACACATTTTCCAAGAGCTTGCTCTGAGAATGTGGCCCCTTGCGGGGCAGTTGACAAAATGACATAGGGCATGGATGCACACAGATCAAGAACCAAGGAATCTGTGCCCGGCAGAGACAGCGACACCTTTTTCGTCGATCTTGACACTGTAAGCGGCTATCCGCGTGGCGCGAAGGAGCACTACAATGAAATTATTTGATGGCCTCGACAAGAGCGATTATCAGGACGTTTTGCGTGCCATCGGTCGCCTGGCCGATGAGCATGGATATCGAGATATCCGTTTGATTGAGACAGACGACGGCATCATCATGCAGGGCCGCAGCCGGTCTCCCAAGGAAAATGCCTCAGGAGGGTACGAAACCACCTTCTTCACCGAACATGACATGCAAACGATCCTCACTGAATCCTATAAACTTCGGCAGAAGCCCGCGATTCCCAAACAAACCGATTCTGTCCGGACATCTGCGCTGTTGCTGAGAAAAATTCGGGACCGCGGCAGCCTCACATAGAGCTAAGCGCGTTGCACGGGATGATCGAACATATTCAACATTGCGGCCCCACACAACCGGCACGGCCGGCCGGGACGGCAGTTCTCCAGAAAGGATTTCAATGGGACAGGTCAAACTAAAATGGGTAGAAAACCGGCAATTTGTCGCCACAGATAGCAGCAAACACTCCGTTGTACTCTCTTCCCAGGATCCAGAGAATGGTACCGGAATGCGTCCGGCCGAGCTTCTCCTGGTTGCCCTGGGAGGCTGCGCGGCCTACGACGTCGTCGGCATCTTGGAGAAGAAACGCCAGCCACTAAAAGGATTGGAGCTGCACATTACGGGAGAACAAGACACAAACCCGCCATGGGCTTTCCAACAAATCCACATCGAGTATGTCGCACACGGTGAGGACCTTTCCGAAACGGCCCTCGCCCAGGCGATCAAGCTTTCCGAGGAAAAGTACTGTTCTGTCAGCGCGACTCTTTCCGGCGTGGCCGAGATCACGAGCAGTTTTCGTATCGTTCCGGAATAGTCTTTGCTATCACATACCACAAGGAGATGCCATGACCGTGGATACTTCAAGCGAAAATGCTGACCCGGGTGAGCCAATCTCCAGCAATCCACAATTGATCGAGCAAGCAAGCGACGGAGACATGGCTTCGGCCGAACGTTTGCTGCGCAAATTGCTCAGCACCGACATCTGGGAAGAATCAACGATTGATACAACACTCCGAAATGTCCACGACCAAGAACTGTGGAAACGGTTGCTCGAGGTGCTGGCCCAACGCACATGGAACGGACAGCCAGTCCCCATAGCCTCATCGGAAATCAAAGCCGGCCGCTCCCTTGATCTCAAACTACGCAGCCTCTTCCTGGATAATGAAGGAGCTGGCGCACACGCCCGTTTGGCTGCCCTGTTGGAAAGTCAAACAGACGAGAATGCTGCGATATGGCAAACAGCCGCCCTCCTACTGGGCCAACGAGGGGACAATCGAGCCACAGAACCCCTGCTTCGCGTGCTACAATTGGGGGACAGCAAAGCCCAGGCACGCGCCGCGGCCATCTTGAGCAACCTGCAGGATGATCGCATCGTTGCTCCACTGATAGAGGCGCTGGCCAACGGCGACAGCATTGTCCATTGGGAAGCAGCCAAATCCCTGTCCTCGATTGGGGCACAGGCCGTTCCCGAACTGTGCGACGAACTGCAACATACGCATGACGACCACCTTCGCTGGCACATTACCCGTACTCTGGGCGAAATCGGAGACCCACAGGCTGTCCCGTCACTCATCGCTCTCTTGGCGGACGAAAACGCCGGCATACGCTGGCGATCTGCAGAAGCGCTGGTCTCCATTGGGCCGGCCTCGCTCCCTGCGCTACTCCGCAAACTCATGTCAGAAAAAATAACGCCCTGGCTACGGGTCAGTGCCCTGGCCGTCTTGCGTGGCTTTGGAGACAAGGAGACGGCCAGGCTCGTCCATCCGCTCGTAGAAGCGATGGAAGGCCGTGAGGCAGCCATCGAAGCCCCCGTCGTCGCCCGGCAAATCTTGGAGCAAATCGAGCAGTGAGGAGAAATCTTCGCCGCCTGCAGGTCACGCGCCCGGGGTGACAACTGCCGGAGCCAGGCCTCCTTACCGGGGCCGGCACTGTGCGCCCCGGGCGGAGACTTTGGCGGACGTGAAAATATCGGGCAGCAACCCTGAAAGGAGACCCACACAAAATGGCAGACGCAGAAGTAACCTGGGTTGGTGGCATGGCCTTCGAAGGCACCACACCTACAGGCCACACGGTCGTTCTTGATGCAGGCGAAGCGGTCGGCGGCGAAAACAAAGGGTTCCGTCCCCTCTCTCTCTTGCTGGTTGGCCTGGCCGGATGCACAGCAATGGACGTGATCTCGATCTTGCGCAAGAAACGACAGGATGTCACCGGCCTGCAGGTTCGCGTGGAGGCGGAACGTGCCCCGGACCATCCCAAGGTTTACACGGACATCGTCCTGGAGTTTATCGTACAGGGACATGACGTGGATGAACGGGCCGTTGCCCGTGCCATAGAACTCTCGCAAACGAAATATTGTTCGGCGTCGGGCATGTTGGGCAAGGTGGCCCAGATTAGCGCCCAATATCGAATCGAAGAAGTCGCCCCATAACCTGCCGGCCCGGACCGAAGGTCCGCAGGTAATGGCCTCTGAAGGGGTCGTCTATTTTCAAAGTAGTCTCCACACGCATTGGGCCGAGAAGTTCAACTTCTCCGAGAAGTTGAACTTCTAAGCATCGTGTGGCCAGCATCTGACGACTGGCGACTATTTTCAAAGTAGTCCCCACGGGCGACTGCACGCCACCAAGGATGAAAATGGCGGGACGTGAAACGTGAAGACGTGAAACGTATTGCGTCTTACGCATCACGCATCACGTTTTACTTGACACCTGACACATTATTTTCATAACGGTATATCCGCGAAAAAGCAAGGGTTTCATTGATCCGGCACCAAAAAAGAACTCCATGAGCAATCCACCTTCCGGCGAATCGCTCCCAGCAAACACCTCGGCCCCGGCTCGCCGGGGCATTGTACGTGCAGCTTCCATCATCTCCATTGGCAATGTTTCCAGCCGGCTGCTCGGCCTGGTGCGCGAGACGGTAATCGCCCATCTCTTCGGCGCAACCGGCCTGGTCAGCGCCTTTCGGGTCGCGGCCATCGTGCCCACGATGGTCTTCGATATGCTCATCGGCGGAATGCTCAGCTCTGCATTGGTGCCGGTATTCAGCGAATATTCCACGAAAGAGGACCGCACCGAATTGTGGCGGCTGGTCAGTGCCATGCTCAGTTTGGCAACCATTGCCTTGGGTGCCTTCTTGTTGCTGATCACTATTTTTGCTCCGCAAGTTGCCTGGCTGCTGGGCGGTGGATTCGACCCCGGCCTCCTGGCCATCACAGCGCGTATGATCCGCATTCTTGCGCCCTCCATCGTCTTCTTCGGCTGCTCCGGCGTAATCACCGGCCTGCTCTACACGCTGCATCGTTTCCGCTATCCGGCGTTCGGTGCGGCCGTCTACAACCTGGGAATCATCCTCGCCGCCATTGTTTTTCACGACAAATTTGGGATCGAAAGCCTGGCATTCGGCATTCTTATCGGCTCGTTCCTGCAATTGCTCATCTTGTTGCCGGACCTGCGCGACGTGCCCCTCTACCTGAACCTTGCGCTGGCTCACCCCGGCCTGCGCAGGATTCTGAGGCTGTACGTACCCATCGCCTTTGGCCTGATTGTCAGCGAGATCGGCGTAATCATCGACCGCAACCTGGCGTCACACACCGGCCCGCAGAGCATTGCCTGGATGCAGTACGCCACCACGCTGGTACACTTTCCGCTGGGGCTTGTGTCGGCAGCGATTTCCCTGGCCGTGCTCCCCTCGCTGTCACAATTGGCAGCGGCAAACAATCTTGCCGGCTTCAAGTCCACGTTGGCCACCGGCTTGCGATTTGTCATCGTCTTGATCATTCCGGCTACCGTGGGCCTGTTCGTACTCGCGCACGTTGTGGTTGGTTTGATCTTTCAGCACGGAGACTTTGGCGCACTAGACACAATCCAAACAGCCAGAGCGTTGCGCGTCTACCTTCTGGGGCTAACTTTTGCGGCTGTGGATCAGCCTTTGATTTTTGCCTTTTACGCCCGCCAGGATACATGGACGCCGGCAATCGTTGGCGTGATCAGCGTACTCACTTACCTGGGTATAGCCATTGGTCTGGTGGGGCGTTGGGGAATGATGGCCCTCGTGTTCGCCAACTCGATCCAGCTTACCACACACGCTTTGATCATGTTGGCCCTCCTCCGTCGCCACGTAGGCCGCCTGGAAGGCCATGGATTGACGAAACTCCTTTTCCAAACGGTCTTTGCCTCGGCAGTCATGGGGGGCGCAATCTGGGCTGTCTCTCACGGGAACTATGCTCTGGGAAACATGCCGGCAGGAAGGTTGATGGTTGTAGCCCTGCCCGGATTGGTTGGATTTGCCATCTACGGCGCATTGCTCGCCATCATGCGGGTGAACGAAGTACACGCCGGATGGCGGTGGGCCCGCCAGTGGGCCGCCAGCAATGCCCCGTGGCTTCGGCCATAAGGCAAAGCGTCAACGCAGCCAGGGCGACCAGGCCGTATACTCGTCCGATTCCTGGTTGTTGGTCACCTGCCAGACGGCCCTATCGGCCACCCGCATGATGTAGCTTTCTTTGTCGTGTTCCGCCGGTGGCTTGGCATAAAAGGCCAGGTATTGACCATCCGGCGACCAGGTTGCCAGCGAGTCGACATAGTTGTTGTCGGTCATGCGGCGCAACCCGCTCCCGTCGTCGTTCATGATGTAGATTTCGCGATTGCCATCCCGTTCCGAGACGAAGGCCAGGCGGTGCCCGTCCGGCGACCAGGTGGGATAGATGTCATCCGCTGCATTGTGAGTCAGGTTGACCGGATCGCCGCCGTCGGTGTTCATGATGTAGATTTCCTTGTTTCCGTCCCGGCTCGAATGGAAAGCGATGCGTGTGCCGTCCGGTGACCAGGCCGGGCTGTCGTCCGTGCCCGGAGAATGGGTCAGATTCACGGGATCACCGCCATCCACGCCGATCACGAAGATGTCGTAGTTGCCGGATCGCTTCGACTTGAAGGCGATCTGCTGCCCGTCGGGCGACCAGGTACACCAGCCGTCGTGCGCCGGGTCGTGGGTGAGCTGTCGCTCGCCGCTGCCGTCACGGTTGCGAATGTAGATGTCCCCCTGGGCCCCCACGTTGGTCCCCAGCAGCCCCCCGTGCCATTTGGTGTAGCAAATCTGCCGGCCGTCCGGCGACCAGGCCGGGGCTCCGTCATCGTGCTTGTGGTCATCGCTCAAGTCGCGCACGACCTGCCCGTCGGGCCGGATCAGGTAGACCTCGTAATCGCCGTCCCGTTTGGTTTCCATCGCCAGCAGCGTATTTTCGACAAGTGTCTGCGGAACGAAACCGGTCTCGGGCGTCGAAGCCGGCGGGAGAGGAGCAGGCGTCGGTGGCACGGCTGCCGGCGTTGCCGAAGAGGGCATTGCGGTCGCTGGGGGCTGCGTGGCGGTTGCCGGCGGGGAGGGGGGCCGGGCAACGGTCGCCGTGGACGCGGCGGCCGGCGGCACCGCTGTGAAAGTTGCGTAGGGTGGTTTTGTGGCCGTGGCCGGAGGCACCGCGCTACGCGCCGGTTGCCGGATTCCACAAGCCGTTAGTAGCAACATGCCCAGGCCCATCATCAGACTTAGTCTCATCGTATGTTTGCCCTCCCGATTTCGGATTTTGGATTTGCGATTTTGGATTGATACGTGCTGCGTGTTGCGTGTTGCGTGTTGCGTGCTGCGTAACCCGGCGTTCTATGCTTTTTCCCTACCTCCACCTCTACCTCTACCTCTATCTCTATCTCTATCCCCCATCTCTATCTTGCCCACCGATCACTTCTGTACGAAGACCCACGAAAGCGCCAGGTACACCGCCCCGCCCGCCAAGGCCGCGGCCAGAAGGTGCAGCGCGGCCCCCATCGTGCCGGCACCGGCGAGCGACGAGGCTGCCCACATCGAAACCGCCAGGACCACAGCCCCCATCCCCGCAACTGCCGCGCACAGACGCAACGCGAATCGCGCCAGGTCGGACAATCGCCAGGAGGGGAAGCGGCGCGCCGTGTGCAGGAGCAGGGCGACGACCTTTATCCCCTTGGCCAGGGATGTTGCCAGGGCGATGCCACCGGCACCCAGCGGCCCGATCAGCAAGGCGGTCAGGGCAACGCCGGCGACGAAGCTGATTACATCCCAGACGATGGGGGTGACCATATCGCTTTGGGCGAAGAAAAAGTGGACCAGCACCGGCTCTATGGCCATGGGAACCAGTCCGACCGCGTACCAGAGCAGCGGCCAGGCCGTCTGCTGTGTGGCTTGCGCATCAAAAGCGCCCCGCTGGAACAACAATTGTACCAGGGGAACGCGCAGCAGAATCACGCCAACCGTGATCGGCAGGTAAAAGAAAAGAATGGCACGCAAGGCCTGGTGCAGCGTTCGCTCCAGTTCTCGCGCTTCATCGCGCAACACCATTTGCGCGAAGTAAGGGAAAGCCACGACCCCCAGCGTGTAGGGCAGGATCGAGCCCAGCGTCTCGGCGATCTTGCGGGCAAAAGTCAGCGAGGCGACCGATCCGCCGGCCAATGTCGAGGCGAAGGCGTTTTCGACCAGCGGCACGCCGACATAGGCCAACAACAACCCGACCGAGAGGGGCGCTGCGAGCTGCCCAACTTGCCGTACGTCCGGTTCCCATTGCCCAAATTCCCGCAAAAACGGCGGTACATATCGCCGCAAGCCGGCAACTTGGGTCACCAGCTTTCCCAGCGACCCGAGCAACACACCCGCAACAAGGCCGGCGAGTCCCGCACCACTGAGGAGTCCGGCGACCGGCCCGCTCCGGAACACAACGTCGCCCACGGCCGGCAAGACAAAACGTTTGTCCGCATGGAGAATCGTGCCGGCGAGGTTGGCCAACCCCAGAAACAGGAGTGAGGGGATCAACCAGCGGATCAACGTCGCGGTCAGGTGAATGCGCTGGCCTTGAAATCCGGGGGCGAGGAGATGTGCCAGACGTTCCGCATTTCCGAAGGCCAGCAGAGCCACGAATACGACTCCGGCGACCAGGAGCGCGGATACCACGAAGACCAGTCGCCAGGCGCGCGCGCGTTCTTGATCGCGCAGGCGCACGAAGACGGGGAGCAGTGCCGGCTCCAGCAGGTCGCGCAGCACGACGGCCAGGCCAAACGGTAC
>JAADHH010000140.1 GCA_013151955.1 Chloroflexota bacterium | reverse complement strand
AAGCCAACATTCGTCTACATGCCTTGTCACGTTCAAGCGAGAGGGCCTTCACAAGTGCCTGGCACCTAAAGACTGAGTAGTTACGTCCCATTTATTCTTTCTCCGACAAACTGCTAGAAGTTCAACTTCTCGGAGAAATTGAACTTCTTTTGTTCCTTTTCTTTTGATCTATCCAAATTGCTCGAGGAAACGCAAATCGTTCGCCCAAAAATAGCGGATATCGTCGATGCGGTACTTGAGCATGGCGATGCGTTCCGGCCCTATGCCAAAGGCGAAGCCGGTGTAAACGTCCGGGTCGTAGCCCCCATTGCGCAAGACCACCGGATGGACCATGCCGGCACCCAGAATCTCCAACCAGCCGCTCTGTTTGCAGAGGCGGCATCCTTTGCCCTGGCAAGCAATGCAGTCCATGTCCACCTCCACGCTCGGCTCCGTGAAAGGGAAGTGGCTACACCGGAAACGGAGTCGCCTTTCTTCGCCAAACATACGGCGTGTGAAGTTGACGAGCGTACCTTTCAAGTCGGCCATGGTGATGTTGTGGCCCACCGCCAATCCTTCCACCTGATTGAACTGGATCTCGGAGCGGGCTGTGATTTGCTCATAGCGGTAACACATCCCCGGCAGAATGATGCGGATGGGGTCTGGTGCGTACTCGCGCATGGCGTGAATCTGCCCCGGCGAGGTTTGTGTGCGCAGCAAGACCTCTTCGTCTACATAGAACGTATCTTGCATGTCCCGTGCCGGATGGTGTGGGGGAATGTTCAAGAGGCGAAAGTTGTATTCGTCCAATTCCACATCGCGACTACGATAGACCTGGAACCCCATTTCGGCGAAGACGGCCGTGATTTCGCGCAGGATTTGCGTGCTCGGATGCAAGCGGCCCAGCGCCGGCTTGCGCCCGGGCAAGGTCACGTCCAGAGCCCCTGTGGCCAGGTCCGCTTCGATGGCGGCAGCGCGGAGCGATTCGTGCCGCGTCTCAAATGCTGCCTCCAGCACCTGTTTCAGTTCGTTCGCTTTTTTTCCGGCGACCGGTCTTTCTTCCGGCGGCAGGCTGCCCAGGCTACGCAAGGCTTTGGTCAGTGCGCCCTTTTTGCCCAGGTAGGCAATGCGCCACGATTCTAACTGATCTATTTGCTCCACTGCGGCGAGCTTTTGCAATGCCTCTCGTTGCAGGTCAGCCAAGTGCTCAAGCACAGCAACCCTCCTTCGCCCAAAAAAGACTGCGCCGGCCCGGTCAATCAGGCACAAGTTCGCAGTTGGGGAACCCCGCCAACATCTCTTTTCCTTTTGATTCAGCGCCAGTACAACGTGGCGATTATATCATCATTCCCCTGATCTGGCAAACGTTCTCCACGGCGCTGTGATTCGCCGGTTTGCAAGAGACCAAGAATTGGAGTATACTTGTTGCTATCATTTGGTTGCGAGAAGGTACTCTCCCATGAAAGTGCGCATTGGCTCATCACAACTGGAACTGGTCGAAGGCGACATCACCCAGCAAGACGTAGACGCCATCGTCAACGCCGCAAACTCATCACTGTTGGGTGGTGGTGGCGTGGACGGAGCGATCCACCGGGCTGCCGGCCCTGCTCTGTTGGCGGAATGTCGCAAGGTGGGCGGCTGCCCAACCGGTGAAGCGCGCATCACCGGCGGAGGGCGTCTGGCGGCTCGCTATGTCATCCACGCGGTAGGCCCGGTCTATCGCGGCGGGACCCAGGGAGAAGCGGAACTCCTTGCCGGCGCATTTCGGCACAGCCTGGAGCTCGCCGCGCAGCAGGGGCTGCGTAGCATCGCCTTCCCCGCGATCAGCACCGGCGTGTATGGCTACCCGATGAACGAAGCAGCCCACATCGCCCTCTCGACCATCCGAGACTATCTGCGCAGACATCCGCAGATCGAGTTGGTGCGCATGGTTCTCTTCGGGCCGGGGGTGTATCGCATCTTCGCAGACGTTTTGACGGCGCTGCTCGCACAACAAACCTGATGGATTGTGCTACCGGCAGATGTTGCATTGCACCCAAGGGGAGCGTCCAGGGTGCCGGAGCCTCGCAACTTCGCTGTACGAGCGGGGGACGGCGCTCTCACACTACATATTTATACGAGGAGATATTCAATGAAGCGATCACTATCCCTACCCTGTTTTCTCGTTGCGTTTCTCTTGCTGGCAGTTGGTTGTGCCCCAGGAGCCAAGGCACCCCCCACGCCCATTCCGACCGCGCACGTAAAGGTCTCTTCGCTGCCCTACCTGACCTGGGGGCCGCTCTACATCGCAGAGGAAGAGGGCTTCTTTGCCCAACAAAACATAGAGATAGAATGGGTAAAGATGGGGAGTACCGAGGAATACATCCCCCTCCTGTCCGGCGGCGATATCGATGTCGGGGCCGGCGGCGTGGGGATCGGCTTCCTGAACGCGGTGGCCGGGGGCATCCCGATCAAAGCCGTGGCCGGCAAAGGGCACTTGCAAAAAGGAGATTGCTCCTCCATGGGCATTGTCGCCCGCCAAGCGCTCTACGACTCCGGCGAGCTGGACAGGGTTGAGGAACTGAAAGGACGCAAAGTCGCCACATCTGCTGTGCCCACCTTGTTTGGCTACTTGCTGGGTCGTACGCTGGCCTCTGCCAACCTCAGCCTCGAGGATGTAAAGATCGTCAGGCTGCCGATTCCGGCGACATTCGGGGCGTACAAGCAAGGCTCCATCGATGCCTCCATTGGCAACGAGCCAATTCCCACGCGCATGGAAGGTGCCGGTCTGGCGCACCGTCTGGCCGCATTTGAAGACATAGCCCCCGATTTTCAGTACGCATTTATCGTATTCGGCCCGAACTTGCTGGAAAAAGACCCCGGGCTGGGACAGCGGTTCCTGGCAGCCTATCTGCAGGGAATCGCACAGTTCAACAAGGGGAAGACGGCACGCAATTTGGAGATTTTGTCGGCGCGGACCGGACAAGATGTTCAGGTGCTGCAACGTGTCTGCTGGCCGGCCATCTATGCCGATGGACACGTAGACATGTCCGGGACAATGGATTTCCAAAATTGGGCGCAGAAACACGGGTTCTTCTCGGGCAACGTGGCCAAAGACGATCTGTTTCAATCGTCATTGCTCGATGCGGCCCGCCAAGCCCAGCAGTGAATCGCCGGCCTGGCCATTCCAGGCCGGATGATGGCGACCGCGAGGCAAAAAATCGCTCAGGTGGCAGCAGTTGCATGGGGTGACCGAGAAGAGACCGAACGAGGACCATAGATTCAGAGGAGGCCTGGCCATGTCGCCGGTGATGACTGGCCCGACGATCGACTTTTTCAGCCACAGCGTTGCGCAAACCCGCCGGTTTGGTTTCCGATTGGGGCAGTTTGCCCAGCCCGGCGACGTGTTTTGTTTGGAAGGGCCCCTCGGGTCCGGAAAAACGCTGCTAACGCAGGGGATTGGTCAAGGTCTCGATATTCATACAGCAATCACCAGCCCGACCTTTACGCTGATCAACGAATACCGGGGAGGGCGTATCCCCCTTTACCACATCGATCTCTATCGCCTGCACAGCGATCAGGAAATATGGAATCTGGGGTTGCTGGACTACTTGGAAAGCGACGGACTCTCGGTGGTAGAGTGGGCAGACCAGGCGAAGCGCGTTATGCCCGAACGACGACTGTGGATCACGTTGCGACATCTCAGCGCCACGAAACGGGGCATTCTGATGCAGGCAAAAGGTCCCCGGTACATCGCCCTGTTGACCAGTTTTCGGCGCGACGCCTTTGGAGGATAGACAACGTAGCCATGCTACTGGCAATTGATACGGCCACACAACTTCTTAGCCTTGCCCTCTACGACGGCCTGATGGTGCTGGCCGAAAAATCGTGGTGGGCCGGTCGGCACCATACCGTGGAACTGATGCCCAACCTGATTCACTTGCTGGACCAGGCAGGTGTCGGGCGGACGGACATCCGGGCGTTAGGGGTGGCTCGCGGCCCCGGCTCGTTTACGGGGCTGCGCATCGGACTCAGCGCGACAAAGGGTCTCGCCGCGGCGCTGGACATTCCCATCGTGGCCATCCCCACGTTGAGCATTTTGGCTTACCCCCATTTTGATCAGCCTTTGCCCATCTGCCCGGTGATCCAGGCCGGTCGAGGTCGTTTGTGCTTTGCGACGTTTCACCAAGTCATCGGCCAGTGGCGGCAAACGAGCGATTTCCAACTGGCCGTACCGGCACACCTGGCCCAACAGGTTCGGGAACGGACCCTGTTTTGCGGAGAATTGGACCAGCCTACGATTGAAGCATTGCAAAAGGGAACCAGAGGGAAAGTGGTCATCGCACGCCCAGCCGCCTCTCTCCGGCGAGCCGGCTATCTGGCCGAGCTTGCCTGGGATCGCTGGAAGAGGGGTGATACCGATAAGCTGGCCACGCTGACTCCCATCTACATTCAGTTGCGCCAGAAATAACGTGGACGATCAGGCAGTTGTCATTGAACAAATGACGCTCGCGGATGTGGACGGCATCATGGACATTGAACGAGCTTCGTTCCCCTCGGCATGGCCGGCCAGGGCCTACCGCTACGAGTTGCTGCACAATGCCATGGCCCATTACTATGTGGTGCGCGCTCGAGAGCAAGAGCCGAGGGAGGCGAAGCGGAAGAAGTATGTGGCATGGCTCCGGCGGTCTGATCCCCAGGAGTCGGCATCACGCCTGGCAGGATACGGCGGATTCTGGCTCATGGGTGACGAAGCCCACATTAGCACGATCGCCATACACCCTTCCTATCGCCGTCGCGGCTTCGCCAGAAAGCTGATGTTGCACATGTTGGATGAGGCGATTCGTCTTGGCGCACACCTGGTCACCCTGGAAGTGCGCGTATCGAACGTTGCCGCACAGCAGTTATATGCGGAGATGGACTTTGTCGTGGTGGGCAAACGTAAGCGTTACTACCAGGACAATCGGGAAGATGCTCTCATCATGACTGTGAAGGGGGTAGAAAGACCAGGATATGCCGAAAAGCTGGCGCAGTGGAAAAAAGAAGGCAAGCGCTTGACACAGTGCGTCTGGCGGGGCTGGCAGCGCCTACAGGATATGGTTGCCCTATGGCGCGTCCTCCACCCCCAGACTTGCGAGTAATTGTATGCCAACTTTGGGGGGAATGTGCTCCCCCAGAATTGGGGGCCGGGGGGCGTCCCCCAGGTTATTGAGAAGATACTTGTCGGAGAAAGAATAATGGGGCACAGATTTGCAGGATCAACACAGATTTTCCGATAATCTTTTGGCCTGAACATCTGTGTTTCTCTGCGAAAATCTGTGTCCTAATAAGAAAAACCGGCCGCTCCGACAGCCTGTTAGGCCGACCCAGGCACAGCGCCGCTCTGATCCTCGGAAGGTTGTTCCGTATGCTCCCGGGCAGAAGAGCGCCAGCCCTCCCAAATCAATTCGGAGGCGATCAACGCGCCGGCGATGACCACGACGACGATCATGCTCAACAACCGCACCATCTGTAACCAGGCGCATAAGGAAACGAAAAACCCAACACCAAGGCCTTGCCGGATGGACCGAATCGAGTCCGCCTCGTCGCCGAAGCGTATGGCGAGGTAGTGGGCAGCCGTTGTTCCCAGTGATGCGCACATCAGAAACAAGAGAAAGAAGAAAACGGGTAAGCGATAGGGTGCGGCGGGATCTTCTTGCGTGACCCAGTAGTATAATTCACCCCCACTGGCTAACCCGGCTACCAGACTGACGATCCAAATATTTCGGTTGGTCATACCCTGCCTCCCCAAAAAGGGTGCGAAAAACTCTACACATCATGGTATCACCGATTCTCCCGGTTGTCAAACTGGCTGCGGTCGTGGGTGTATTTCAATTTGGGGGTGAGAATTGTTTTAACGCAAAGGCGCTAAGACGCAAGGAGGAAAATCGTGAGGCGGTGGGCGTGGAGCAATAGATTACGCATTGGGCCGAGAAGTTCAACTTCTCGGAGAAGTTGAACTTCTAAGCGTCAAGTTGAAATGAACCGTGCCCAGGGTTTCTATCAAGGCGGGCGCGATGTCGGTCAGGTCGTGGATTTTGGCTGCCACCTGGCGGTGGCCGGCACCGACGAGGATCGCGGGAACCGGGTTGTAGGTGTGGGTCTTGCAGCTCAGGTCTTCGATGTTGCCGTGGTCACTGGTGATGACCAGCAGGTCTCGCTCGTCCTCCCAAACCCGGAGGATGCCGCCCAGAAATTGGTCGAACGATTCCAACAAGCGAGTAGCCTCGTCCATCTTCCGGTCATGACCGATGTAGTCGGGTATCCAGAAGTCGTAAAGGGTCAAGGTGTACCGTTGGGCCAGGCGGGCCATTTGCGTCCCCGCTTGTGCGGGTGAAAGGACCGGGACATCGGCATAGCCCAGTTGCTCACGCCAGGCTTGGCCGGTGAAATCGACAGAGAAGGCTGTGCCGGCCCGCAACGCTTCGTGGCCCAGCAATTCCAGCCCGCTGGCCTGGGCCGCGTAGGGAATCACCGACATGCGCCGGCGACCGCTTCCCAGGGCCTCGAAGTATTGGCGGGGATAGGCATTCGCAAAGTAGGGCGTGCCACCACGTTTGATCACCCGCAGGAAGAGGTTGTCGGCACGAAGCCACGCGCGCAAGGTCTCGGCAGGCCAAGGGCCAGCATGGTGGCCGAGCCGCTCGGCCACATTGACTCCGGTGAGCAGCGCTGCCTGTCCGGTGGCACTTTGGGGAAGGCCTTCGACACCGAGGGTTGCATCGGTCGGTATCAGGGTGGCCTTTTCTTCGTGAACGGCACCCGTTTCCAGAAAGAGGCCCCGCCCCCCCAAGAGGTCGCGCAGGTGAGGCAGGGCCACACGAGAAAAGGGGTTGGTGGCTGGATCGTCATGGCCCAGACCAACCCCGTCAAGGAAAAGAAACAGAACAGACATAGTGTGCCCGCTTCTGCCTATCTCGATACTCAGTTCGGAGATTCGATCATGGCCACCACCTGACTCACCGGGCAACCGCTCCGGCTCGGGGTCATGCGCAGCGAATGTCCGGGGAGTACGCGGGGTGTCCCCTCGTCTCTCCCTCCCCCTACATTTCGGGGTTTGCGGCGAACCGCTGCGCAAGCCCCCCGGGTGTGCGGAATCACAAATGTTTTCTTTCCGCCAGCCATTCTTGCAGCGAAGGCAGGATTTGCTCGATTTGCTGGGTGGGCGGATTGGCAGCCTCTATGTTGCCGGCCTTCACCTCGTCGCATAATTCCTGGCGCAGGATAAGCACGTCGCGGGGGGCATTGATCCCCAGTTTTACGCGGTCTCCGTCGATTTCCAAAACAGTGACCACAATGTTCCGTTGGATGCAAATGCTCTCATCCGCTTTTCGGGATAGGATCAACATCCTGTGTCATCCTTTCGGGGCTGCAAGTCCTTCATTGGCTGCTTCCGTTATCCGGCCCCATCACCGGAAATTGTGCCGAATACCCCGAATCGGCCAAAACCAGTTGGGTCCCCAAACGGCTAGAGACATTGATGACAAGCGGCCCCAAAAGGTTTGCCGTTATAGAGAAGACAGGATTTTGTTTGACCATCAAGATGCAGAGAACCATCGCCCTGGCCGGATCATCCAGCGCAATCATGCCGGCATCTACTTCGGACAATGTGAAGGAATAATTGGCGAGCAGCAGATAGGGGTCTGCCACAATAAACGAGACTTGCGGATCGTCCAAGGACTGCAACAGCTTGAATGGCCCGGATACACTCGTCTCCAGCAAGACAAATTGACGCCACGACGCGCACCCCACCAGCCCTTCGGGAAAGGTGATGATTGCTTCTTCTGGTATGATGATGTCGTTCTCGTGGGTTGCCTCGAAGACGTAGGTCCCGCCGGCATCTTGTGCTATGCCCTGTGTATTCATTTGCATAGAATATTGCTCCTTAGAAAGAGACGCCGTGGATCACCACCATCAGGTCAGAAAATCGAGCAGCGATGGCTGAAGGATGCGTCCGTTGACCTGTAGAGCTGTACGATAAGCCACTTCCTGTTGGGATAGCTTCATGATCGTTTCGGCCATGTCCGTATCCTCGTTCTTCGAGAGTAAGCTTTCCAGACCCACTTGCACCTGATTCAGGCGGCTCTGGGTGGAGTCCAATCGGGATAGCTTGGCGCCAATCGAGGCCCGGCTGGCCGACACACTGCTCAGGGCGTTTTCTATTTCCGTCAACCGGCCGGAGATTCGCTGCCCTGCACCCGGTGTGGTATCGCGGAGTTCGGTGACCAAATTGGAGAGCATCTGAAACACCTCCGGGAATGGTCCACCGCCGGTTATATTGATTGTCATCTGGTACCCAGGCGCAACCTGGCGCTGGATTTCCCCACTATCCCCCTGGTACGTGACCGACGGGGGCGGGCCGGTGTTCAGGGTGAAGGGGGCTTTATCCGTTTGGAAACCGCTAAAGATGTATTGCCCCCGGTGCCGGGAGTTGGCCAACTCCAGCGCCTGGTTGATGAGTTGATCGGTGGTTTGCGCCAGGCCTTCTCGCTCGCTGGCGGAGATCGTGTCATTAGCGCCCTGCTGTGCGATGGTGTTGGCGTTAGCCACCAGATCGGATAACTGGCTGAGAGCCGCATCCGTAGACTCCATCCAGTTCTTGCTCAGGTCGATATTGCGCAGATTGCCCTGGTTAAGCTTAATTGCCGAACGGAAACTAAGCGCCTGCTCCGTGGCAAAGGGATCGTCGCTAATCCGCTGCAATTTCTTTCCGGAAGCGGCCTCCACTTGCAACCTTTTCAGCCGTTCCAGATTCTTGTTGAGCTGGCTCGTTGCATCCGATAGCATCATTTTGGTGGTGATGCGCATGGCGATCTACTCCTCTTACCGGTAAACTATCGTCCTACCACACCAAGAGTGTTTACGATTTGATTCAACATCTCGTCAACTACATTCATGGCTCTTGCTGCGGCTTGGAACCCGCGTTGGAAGCGAATCAGGTTCACGGCTTCTTCGTCCAGAGAAACGCCCGATTGCGATTCTTTGTTCTGCTTAAGATGATCGACAAGGAGAGAACGATTTTGGACCATTGTCTGGGCATGTTGCGTATCCAGTCCCAGCGATGTAATCAAGGTGCGGAACGAATCGGCAGCAGTTGCCTGCCCACCCACAATGGTCTGTTCGTGCAGGGCAGATATGGCCAAGGCTTGGTTTCCGTCCCCAATCGAAGAAGCATTCCCGGCGGCACCAATCAGCGCCGGATCGTCGAAGGCGACGGCGATATCGTTGGCCCCAGTCCCTTGAAGGAAATCAAGGCCGGTGGTCGTTCCATCCAGGGCATAGCCCGCATTGTGAACCGTATTCACCGCCGAAATCAGGGACTGTGCCAGCGTGTCCAATTTGCTTTGCAGGTCGGGAATCACCGAATCGCGTACGTGGATCACGCCGGCCATTTCACCGTCGGAGATGGAGGCCTGCGAGCCATCATCTGCCCAGGTGAGCTTGCTCAAGTTGTTGTTCGCAGGATCGGGACCGACTTGCAACTTGACGCTCTGGCTTCCCATGACCAGCGAGTGCCCGCCAATGGCTACGGTGGTTGCGTCGTTCTCGCCAATGGCATACTGGATGTCCACGATTTCTGCCAAACGATCCAGAATCATGTCCCGTCTGTCCAGCAAATCGTTCGGGTGATCGCCGATAGATTCCACTTTTGCGATAATCGTGTTCAGGCGGGCCAATTCAGAGGCCGACTCATTCACTTTCTGGACGTAGGAACTTAGCTGGTGGTCTATATCCTTTTGCTGGTTCGCAAGTTGCGAATGGAACGTATGAAACAGAGTGGTCAGGTTTTTTGAATCCTGGATCACGGTTTCACGCGCGGCCAGGCTTTCGGGGTTGCTGGCCAAATCTTGCCAGGCGGACCAGAACTGGTCCAGCGCGGCAGCCACCCCGGTCTCCGAAGGCTCGGTGAACATGACAGATATTTGCTCAAGCGCGCCGCGCGTGATCTGCCAGCGTCCCAACGTCTGACTTTCACCCCGGATGCGTTGGTCGAAAAAGCTGGTGGCATAGCGTCGTATCTGGCTAATTTGCACGCCGGTTCCGACTTGGCCTGGATTGCTCCCGTGCACGAGACCCGGCTCTGTCCAGGGCTCGCTGGTGACTAACACGGCTTCCTGGCGTGTATAGCCTGGGGTGTTTACATTCGCCACATTGTGGCTGATCACATCGATTGCCCGTTGGTTCGTCAAAACGGCACGCAAGGCAATGTTTATGCCGGAAAATGTTGAAGGCATAAGTGCCCTTCCTCTACAGGAGTGCCACAGGTCGGTTTTCAGTGCCCGTCATGATTACCAGGCCTTTTGAAAACCAAAGCAGTGGGCACGACTTCACACCTGACAATTGACCAGGGTGTAGGAATAGGGTTTCTTGCTTTCCGGTAATCCGTTGTGCGCATAGCCATGGGAAGATTCCGTTACGTCCAGGAGAAAACGGACGGTAACTTGCACTTGTTCCAACGATGTTTCCAGCAACAAGCGGTTGCCTTCCTTGATCTCCATGAGCTGACGGACGAGGTGGGCCATCTCGGCCCGGGCGGCAGCCAATCGCATCTTTCTCTCCCGTGGTGCGCTCTGCAGCCAGGAATCGAGCGACGCTTTTTCATAGGAGCCACTCGATTCTTTTGCACGCTCCATCCATTTGCGGCGACCACGCTCCAACGCTTCCATTTGCTCGGCCAACGCTTCTTTCTGCCGGCTAATGTCCACCAACTGTTCGATATCGTTGGCCATCAAAGCCGCTCGTTCGGCCATGGAAGCATCCACAAGCTCACGGAGGACGGCTACCTCCCGATCGAGTAGCTGTCCAAGCCCATCTCTCCCAACGGACAAATCCGGTACATCCCATCCAGAGACATCTTGAATATCTAGTTGTAGCTCCATATTTCTGCCTTGCTATTACGCTCCCAGCAAGGTGAGTAGCCGTTCGATCAGTTTTTCTTGGGGAATCTGGTAGGTCCCGGCCTGAATTTGGTCGTGCAGGGACTGTACCACCTCTTGCCGTACATCGGGAACAGATTTCATGGCTTCACGTGCCATATACAGTTCTCGGGCACGCTCGGAGATGGTCAACTGATCGTGTTGGGGCCGAGACACCGCAGAAGGTGCAGCTCTCGTCTGCTGAACCTCTTGCGAGTCTATTCGCTGGGAATAGGCTCTGGCAACTTCATGGGCGCTGATTTCGCTGATTTCTTTGACCATGTTCCCTTACTTTCGCCTCACAAAAAACGTCTCTGTCTCTGGAGCTACACCTACACCATGATTATCGGTAGAAAACGGGGAAACTTTAGGGATGGATATTCCCCTTGCCGAAATCGTTTGGCGTTCGACAAAGTGGTACTCGGCAGCCCCACAAAACGTTTGGATTCGGCGTTCACCACCAAATCGCAAAGGCATTGGCAATCTATGGTCGAAGTTCATTCGCCAGAGCCAGCATCTGATCCGTCGTTTGCACGGCCCGCATGGCCAACGAGTAAGCGCGCTGTGCAACAATCATTTCCGTCATCTCTTCACTCAAATCAACATTCGATTCCTCGCGAGCCTGTCCCACGATTTCACCAAAGCCATCTGCGCCGGCCTGGCCGTCTGTTGGCGTTCCGGAAGAATCCGTAGGTTGGTATAAATTATGCCCGATGTTTTCCAGCCCCGCGGGGTTGGCAAAACGGGTCAATGTAATCGTACCGATTTGCTCGGTCTCGGCACTGCCCGTCCGCTGGATCATCACCGAACCGTCTGGGTTTACGTGGACTGTCTCGGTATCATTGGGCACGACGATGGGAGGTTGCAGCAGATGCCCATCGGCCGTCACCAGTTGACCTTCGGCGTCGATCTGGAAGGAGCCATCCCGCGTGTAGGCGGTGCTTCCGTCCGCGAGGCCGATCGCAAAAAAGCCATTGCCATCTATCGCCAAGTCCCACGGGTTCGATGACGATTGCAGGGCCCCTTGCGTGAACAGCCGCTGTGTGCCGGCCGGTATCACGCCACCCAGTCTGCCGAGCTCCCCCTGTGTCGTCCCCGTGGACGGTTGCGGCAGAGCCCGCAAGACTTCCTGAAAAGTGACCCGCGTGCGTTTGTAGCCCTTCGTGTTGATGTTGGCGATGTTCTCACTGAGCAATTCCATGTGAAATTGTTCCGCCAACATCCCCGAAGCGGCCACTTGCATCAATGCTGCTGATCCAGGCATACACCCCTCCTTTCGCTACTTCGCTATACCCGGCCCACTTCTGTGACCGCTTTTTGCAGGACGCTATTCTGCGTTTGCACCATGCGCTGGCTGGCCTCGTAGGCACGGGCGACATTCATCATTTCCAGTATGGCCGTTGTGGGATCGACGTTCGATTTTTCCAAATACCCTTGCAGCAGGCGCGTCTGCGACGGCGCACTTTGTACTCCATCGGGAGCAGAATACAAATTCTCTCCGATCCGCTCCAGAAGGTCGGGCTGGGCAAAAGAGACCACATCAATCTTGCCCACCACGGTGTCGCCGACAGAGATGGTTCCATCCTCGGCAATGACGGGATCGCCATCTGGCAACGTAATCGGCCCAGCGGTGCCGAGGAGCGGGTACCCATCGGTGCTGACGATGCGCGACGCCGAGTCGCGGCGGAAACGGCCATCCCGCGTGTAGCGCACCCCATCGGGCGTCTGCACACGAAAGAACCCGTCGCCGCCCAGCGCCAAATCCATCAGGTGGTCTGTCTGTTGCAGCGGCCCCTCTGACCAATCGGTAACGACCTCCTCGACGCCCGCACCGGTACCCAGTGTGCCAACATTCGCCCCACCCGGGCCGGCAGCCGATCCACCGCCCGAAAGTCGGGTCAGTAACAGCGACGGAAAGTCCCGTACAAGGGCGACTCGTTGCTTGTAGCCAACAGTTTCTATGTTGCTGAGGTTGTGGCTGATTGTCTCCTGGCGCAAGAGACCGGTCACCATGCCAGAAGCTGCGGAATAAATCCCACGGATCATAGAGATTGCCTCCTTTTCCTCCAGATGATTCCCCCACCCATCAGCAGGGCCGCCAGGGCGAGGAGACCGCCCGGCAGGCCGGTGGCCGGCGCTCCCCCGGTTACGGGCAAGGATTGCGGAGGGGGGGGAGTCGGCGTGACGGGCGTTGCGTTCTCGGCCGGCGCTGTTGTGCCGGACGCACTCCCGGAGCCGGCTGGCGTAGCGGTCACGACCAGCAAGGAGGTATCCGGAAACACGCCACCGATAGCCCACTGCCCAGAGCTGGCTTCGCTCGTATCGGGCTCCGGCTCCACACTGATCAGCAAAAAGCGGTATTCGCGTGCGGGCAGGTCTTCGCGCGTGCTCTCGAAGCGCACATGTCCCACCATATCGCTGTTGAAACGTCCCATGCTGACCATTTGCTGCATGTCTTCGGTCACCAGCCAAGCCTCATATTGGCCGTTGGTCAGGTGGGGCAGCGATTCCGCTTCCAACTTCAGCTCGCCCAAACTGACGCTGACAATGGCAGAACCGGAGGCCGGCTGGGCCTTTTCCCAGTTTGTAATGCCCGGCAACCAAGTCAGATACAATGTGACCGGCACGCCGTTTGCGGCAACAGTTGTTGCGATCAGCAAAGTGAGTAT
Source organism: Chloroflexota bacterium (assembly GCA_013151955.1). Taxonomy (GTDB): domain Bacteria; phylum Chloroflexota; class Anaerolineae; order Ardenticatenales; family JAADHH01; genus JAADHH01. The sequence continues at coordinate 44,166 of JAADHH010000140.1, read as the reverse complement.
TCCAACGACCAAAAGGGCTGCGACAATTCTTAGTTTCTGCATAGTGTTTTGCCTCCGACGGGTATGAATTGCATTGAACGGGTTGAAAATCGGGTCCGTACTATGATACACCCATTTCACGCTTTCGTCCAATGGTCAGTTACCCCGACCTCTCTGCCAGAAGCTCAATATCAGTTGTACCTCCTCGTGCCCCAGGCGAATATGTTTGGCAATGTCCGCAGAATCCCAGCCAGACTCGTACAATTGCAATACCGTTTCGTATTTCCGCGTATTCGGAAACGCAATGGGGATTTCGGGAGAATAGATTGTTTGTTGGGCAACCGCGTTCGGAAGAAGCTCTTCTTCCGGGGGGGCGGCCCCTTCGACGACATCTTCCCCTGGCTCGCCGATGAAGACAGATTGGGAAACATGGGCTTCTTGCTTTGCTTCATGAGGCAAGACGAACGCCAGCTCAAGGGGTTCTTCGCCCTGCAAGAGCGCTTCCAGGTGTGCCAACCTCTCCTCCACTTCGTCTTGGGCCAGAAAGGCAGACGTTTGCCTCAGATACTCCAGCAAAGAGGAGACCTCGGCCAGTCCTTTTTCAATATCTTCCCAGACGACCCGTTCGTGCCGAATCTCTTGCAGGCCCTGGCGCACACGCAAGTACGTAAACAGGCAGAGCAGGAACAATGCGGCCTCAGCCAGCAGTAGAAGCGTATTGGACACGCTGGCCTCCTGTCGCCACCAACAAAGGGCGCGTTTCTATCACGGGATTGGAGTCGGTGTCTGTGGCATGTTGCTGCAAACAGCCGCGCAAGGTCAACAGCACCTTGCTGTGAATCTGGCAAACACGTGATTCTGAAATCTCCAGCACAGCACCAATCTCCCGCATCGTCAGTTGCTCGAAATAGTATAGTGAGGTTAGCAATTGTTCTCGCTCCGAGAGTTTGCTCAACGCTTCGGCCAAGCCACGACGCATTTCATTTCTGTCGAGTTGTTCAGCGGGGAGTGGGATCGTCGCTTTGGAGATCACCTCTTCGACCAAGAGCGCGTCGCCCTGGCTGTGCCCGCCGTTCACCGGCGCATCCAGCGAGACGAACGTCACACTGGCATCACGCAACGACTTTCGCAGCTCCCGCACAGAAATGTTCAGCTCGCCGGCAACCTCGCCATCGGTAGGGGAACGCCCCAGCTCTTTCGTCAGCTTTGTCAAAGCCTTTCCGATTCGACTGGCCTTTTCCCGCACCCCTCTTGGCAACAGGTCCATCGCGCGCAACACGTCCAAGATGTGGCCGCGGATGCGAATGGTTGCGTACGTCTTGAATTTTGTGCCACGCCCTATGTCATAATGGTCAATCGCCTGAATGAGTCCAACGATGCCGTGACTCACCAGGTCGTCGCGCTCCAGGCTGGCGGGCAAATAGATCGACATCCGGCCCAGGACGTAGCGTACCAGTGGCAGGTACATGAGAATCAATTGTTGGCGCGCGTCACCATCACCTTCGTCGAGGTAACGACGCCACAGTTCGTCATCCTTGCCCATCTAAAAACCTATTCCCGATAGGCGCTCACTTCTATAAAGAGAAGCCATCAGGCAAGTGTTCGCACCCCCACCCAATAGAACGCTGATTGCACTGATTCGTATCAAGCCGTCAAGTCGGGACCGGCAGTCCACCCGCCCAACGAGCTTTCGTACCGCGACATCCAACCGTGATCACGCCTGGCCCTGCGCGGCCGTTTCCGCATGTACCGGCGAAGCGACGAGTTCGTCATCTCCGGTGCCGATAGAAACATCCACATGTGTCCCCATGATGTTCTCTTCCGATTCTGCGCCCATAGTGCCCGCCTCTTCGGACGTGCGCAAGGCAAAGAAGCCTACCCAGCCCAGCAGCGAAAACAACACGAAGGCCATTGCCGAACGAACGATTGCAGAGACGGGCGATACGCCAGAAAGCATGGCAATAGCCGCCAACGAGATCGAGAGTGCCGTGATGAGGTACAGGCTGGCCATCGGAACATTTTTTGCGGTCATTTCCACCTCCTCCAATCATACATAAAAGGTAACTGTTCAGGCAAGGCCCGTGCCGGATTGAAATCGGCACTGGATCGCCTCACCAAGCCGCTGAAAGCGGCTGAATCTCCACCGGCAGTCGCTTCTGTAGGGGCGCATAGCTGTGCGCCCCTACCGTGTGACCAGTGACGGCTTCAGCCCGTCACGGCAATGCAAACTGAGTAGTAACCATAAAAGTTAGGTTAGACATAGGGGTTTCTCTCTTACACCTGCCCCCTGCGAATCATTTCTGACTGCTTGCGCAACACAAACTTGATAATTGCTTCTTGTTCCCGGTAGCCCAACCGGCGAAAGGTTGCTCCTGCCAAACGCCGGTGGCTCAAACCGTACGGGTCCCCTTCCAGGCGCACCACTTCTCCTTCGGTTTGAACCTGGGTCGAGTTGTCGGGCAGGCTAAAACTCGCTTTGACCCTTCCATTTTTCCGCAGGGTTGTATCGCACGTAAAGCAAATTCCGCCGGCACTGATATCGATAATCTTGCCCCGCAGGGGCCGCCAATCCGAATCCTCGGGGCCCATCACGTGGAACTCTTGGGGGAGGATGTCTACGGCGATGCGCACGAAACGCCGGCGTTCCAGACGCTCTGCTTGATGCGGTTGAGCCACCCAGATGATGGGCACAGGCTCCCTGACCATGCCCGTAACGTTGGAGTGAAAGAAATAGTAGAGGCCACGCACAGTGACGTAGACGGTGACCGGCTGGTTTTCCAAGAAGTGAATATACTTGCCCCGCTCCATGGGCATGGCCAGGCCCAGATCGCCAAACTGAATATCCTCGATCCGGCTGGCATAATTGCGGATCATACCATCGGTGACTGTTTCGATCTCCGCAAGCTGGTTGATTTTCCAGGGAGCCACAGAAAGGTTCACGATTCTTCATCCATTCCACGATCAACGATCGTCGTCTCGGGGAGCAAGGCGGGGCCTTTGCCCGAAACCACCAATGCTCTGCCCAATTCACCATTTTCCAGATCGATACCAAACGTGGTAGCCATCGTAACCAGGGCCAAACGATAGCCCTGCTGATAGGCAGACAGGAGCTCGTGGTTGTCCGTCATCTGCTCGAACATGGCCAAAGTAGAAGAAGTTGCCTCGTTAGCCGCCTTCACGGCGTTCTCAATGTCTTCTTTGAACCAAATGTCTAAAGCCATGAAAGTTTCTCCCCATCTTATGATACGGCGTAGGTTCGCCGGTCTGCCAGTCCCCCAAGAACTTGGATAAAGTGTTCCAGCGAGAAATGTGTGTTCTTAGGCGGTGTATGGCCGTAGAGTTGCCGGCCCAATTTGCGTACCCCGTTTGCGTACGGGCTGCCCGGATAGGCCAGGAGCACCGGCACTTGTTTGCGAACAGCAACCATGAGATGCTCATCCTCCGGCAAAGAACCGAGGATCGTGATTTCCAAATCCAGGAACTTGTGGATCAATTCTGCCATCTTCCGCGCGGTCAGGTTTGCGTCCTTCTCGTTGCGCGCCCAGTTCACTACCAGCTTTATCTGGGGCATCGGGCGCGCACAGCTCAGCACCTTGACCAATGCGTAGGCATCGGTGATCGCGGTCGGTTCCGGAGTGGTGATGATAATTGCTTCCTGTGCCGCGCGCAGGAAAGGAAGGACGTTTGCACCAATTCCCGCCGCGGAATCAATGATCAGTACATCGGCTTGTTCTTCAAGATTGAGCAGTTCTCGCAACAAACGCTCTTGCACGGTCGCAGGAAGGTTTGCCAAATCCGTCAGGCCGGAAGCTCCGGGAACGATCTGCAGACCGCATGGCCCGGTGATCATGATCTCGGACAGGCGCTTCTGGCCGGACAACACGTGCCCCAGCGTATGGGACGGACGCAAGCCCATGACCACGTCCACGTTGGCCAGGCTCATGTCACCGTCGAATAGCCAAACACGTTTGCCCTCCTGAGCAAACATGAGACCGAGATTCACGGACAAATTCGTCTTGCCCACGCCACCTTTGCCACTGGCAATGGCCATGATTCGTGTCCCGCCCGACGTTGAACCGGCGACAGTACCGGCCGGTCCCGAAGCCTGCACGAGAGCACGCAAGTCGCTTGCCTGATCCATCGAAGCATATCCTTGTACGTTCATCAAATTAACCTTGCCTTTTGTGCGACTAGCAGTTTGTCGGAGAAAGAATCATGAGACACAGATTTACACAGGCTTCGCACACAGATTTTTCTGAATGTTTTATCTTCTGAATGTTTTATCTCTGTTTTTCTGTGAGAATCTGTGTCCTACAGAAACATAGACAACTTTTTGTCGATGTTGACGCCCTAAGCGCCTAATCTTTGCCTGAAATCCGTGTTCTCTATGAGAGTCCGTCTCCTAACAAGAAGAAAACAGACCTCTCCGACAGCCTGCTAGGCCGCAAGACGATCCACGATTTGCTCTTGCTTCAAGGCCCAACGCGCTACACGATCTGGGCGCGCAATTTCGATATCGTCGGGGACTTTTTGGCCGGTGGTCACATAGGTCAATGGCAGTCCTGTGCGACAAACGGTGTTGAATAAAGGCCCGACTGCATCTGTCTCATCCAGTTTGGTGAACAAAAGCCCATCCGGCATCATCGGTCCGAAGCGGCTCGCGGCTTGCTCCAGGTCGGCACCTTTTGTGCAAGCACTCAACGTCAGGAACACTTCCCTGTTCGGTACCGGCTCCAAGAAGGAGCGGAGCGAAGCGAGCTCCGCCGAATTGAAGGGGCTGCGGCCGGGTGTATCCACCAGAATGATGCCGTTATCGGTCTGTTTTTCGGCAAGATCGCGCAGTTCGTCGGGCGAATAGACCACGTTCACCGGCAAACCCAGTATCTCGCCATACGTCTCCAGTTGTTGGATCGCCGCGACCCGGTAGGTGTCGGTGGTAGCCAGGGTCACGGGAATGTTTTTCCGCAAGGCGTAATCGGCTGCCAGTTTGGCAATGGTGGTTGTCTTTCCCACTCCCGTCGGCCCTACAACAAACATCACCGGAGGATGGTCGTCGTACCGGTGCGATAGCTCCTTCACGGGCAAGAGGTTGGCCAGCGACCACACCATTTGGGTTTGAATCGCTTTCCGGTCGGACAAGGCCTGCGGGCTGAGCGTTTGGGCCACCTTCAGGGTGATGTCGGTAGCAACCTCTGGGAGAAAGCGTTGGTCCAGGAGCGATTGGTGCATCTCCTGCAAAAGAGGCGGCAGTTGCAAGACCGGTGTAACGGCAGAACGACGGGTCAATTGGGTCACCGCAGCCTGGAGATCGCGGATCTCCTGTCGCAAGGCACGCAGTTCCTCCGTGTAGGAAGAATCTTGTTGTGGCGGCAAGGCACTTTCATTTGCCGGAAGATTTGCCTGGGTGGCTGCTGGCTGCTCCGCAGAAAGGAGCGTCTTCAGCAAGGGCTGGTTTGGCTGCGCACTGTCGACGGCGGCCAACACTTCCCAGACGGGGGCACGCAGCCGCCCGAAGAATCCATCGCGCCGCATCTGTCGGGAGCTGAGGATCACGGCATCCGGCCCCAAGTCCGCTCGAATGTGTGCCATAGCTTTGGACATGTCTTTCATCATATAACGCTTTACTCTCATGCTTCGCCACCTTCCGCAGTCCCCTCTGCAATGTCAATCATGTCTGCTACATAGATTTCGGCATCCGGAGTGACCTCGTTGTAGGAAAGGACCGCCAGATTCGGCAGGGAACGCTCTGTGACCCGCCGGAGCGAAAGCCGAATTGCCGCAGAACTGAGCAACACGGGTTGATGTCCCTCCTGGGCCAGCTTCTCCATGGCCTTGCCGATTTTGTGCAGCAACTGCTGGAGGTCGTCGGGACTCATTTGCGGGAGACTACCGACCCCGCCTCCCCCAACTTCCAATCCATGTTGGAACCACTGGTCGGTCTGCGGGCTTAGCGTCAGGACGTGCAGGCTCCCATCTTCAGATTTGTGCTGGTTTGTCAACACACGGCTAAGCGCGTGACGGGCCCGCTCACTGAGAAAATCTGCGTCGTGGGTATCGCGTGCGAAATTTGCCACCGTCTCCAAAATGGTGACGAGGTCCCGGATTGGCACCTGTTCGCGCAGCAGGTTTTGTAGCACGGCCTGAATGTCGCTGATAGACACGAGATCCGGAATCAACCCTTCCAATACTGCCGGGTATCGCTCACGCAAATTGTCCAGCAGTCCTTTCACTTCCTGCCGGCCCAGTATCTCCGGAGCGTGCCGTTTGACTTCCTCTGACAAGTGGGTGGTCAGCACAGACAAAGTGTCTACCACCGTATAGCCCAGCATCTCCGCACGCTCCGACTGGCCGGGGCTGATCCATTGCGCCGGCAGGCCAAAAGCAGGTTCGTGCGTGGGGATTCCTTCCATCTCTTGTTCTACTTTGCCCGACGGCATAGCCAGGAGGTGATTCATCATCAGTTCGCCCTCGGCGACCGCCTCACCGCGTAGTTTTATCACATAATGGTTTGGCAACAGGCGCAGGTTGTCGCGGATGCGAATCTTGGGCAAGACGATCCCCATATCCATCGCCACCTGACGGCGGATCATGGTAATACGCTCCAGCAGGTTCCCGCCTTGCTGCACATCAACCAGCGGAACCAGGCCGTAGCCGATTTCCAGTTCGAGGGGGTCGAGTTGCAACAAGCTCATCACATCTTCTGCGGGGGGGAGCACAGCCTGTTCGGTGCTCTCTTCTGCCGGGGCAGCGGCTTGTTGGCTGCGATAGGTGAACCAGGTGATGCCACCCAGCGCCGTACCCATCACCAGGAAGGGAACCTTGGGCAGGCCCGGCACCAGAGCAAAGAGCAGGAGCAATCCAGAGACCACACCCAACGAGCGTGGATTGTTCCCCAACTGGGAGAAGACATCGTGCCCCATGTCCGATTCGCTGGCTGTGCGGGTGACGATGATCCCTGTAGCCGTGGAGATGAGCAAGGCGGGCACCTGCGCCACCAGACCTTCTCCCACGGTGAGGAGCGTGTAGGTTTGCAGCGCTTGCGAAAGGGGCATACCAAGCTGCCACACACCGATGACAAATCCGCCAAAGATATTCACCAGGACAATCACGATGGCGGCGATGGCGTCACCTTTTACGAACTTGCTGGCACCGTCCATCGCGCCATAGAAATCGGCCTCCGTCTCCACCTGGCGTCGTCGTTTGCGCGCTTCGTCTTCCGTCAGCAAGCCGGCATTGAGGTCCGCATCAATGCTCATCTGCTTGCCGGGCATCGCGTCCAGGGTGAAGCGAGCGGCCACTTCGGCCACGCGGCCAGCGCCATTGGTGATGACGACAAACTGGATGACCATCAGGATCAGGAATATCACGATACCGACTACGTAGTTGCCTCCCACAACGAATTGCCCAAAAGCGCGAATCACCTTCCCCCCGTCTGCTTCCAGGAGGATCAGGCGGGTGGCCGAAATTTCCAGGGCCAAACGATACAGGGTCACGATCAGCAAAAGGGAGGGGAAGACCGAAAAGTCGAGTGGTTCGGAGGTGTACAGGGAAACCAGCAGAATGGTCACGGCCAGGGCGATGTTTGTCGTCAAAAGGATGTCGAGGGCCCACACGGGCAGGGGGACGATCATCAAGCCGACGATCATCACTACGGCAACGGCCAGCACGATGTCCGAACTTTGCAGCAGGCGACGAAGATTCGTCATCGGGAGTGCAGTAGAATCGGCAGCCATCTAACGTTTTCCCTTCAAAGCGTATACAAAGGCCAGCACCTCGGCCACGGTCTGGTAAAGGGAGATGGGCACTTCCTTGCCTATCTTCCCCAACCGAAAGAGGGAGCGGGCCAACGGTCTGTTCTCTAACACCAGGACATCATTCTTGCGCGCGATTTCGCGCATACGTTGGGCGACCAGTCGTTGTCCTTTGGCCAGCACGATGGGGGCGTTCATCGTCTTGTTGTCATAGCGCAGGGCCACCGCATAGTGCGTCGGATTCGTGATCACGACATCGGCTTTGGGGACATCTTGCATCATGCGCTGCGTGGCCACTTGACGCTGTTGGGCGCGCATACGGGCTTTCATCTGCGGGCTGCCTTGCATGCTGCGCATCTCCTCCGTAATCTCCTGCCGGCTCATGCGCAGGTTCTGTTCCATTTCGTAGCGCTGGAACAGGAAATCGGCTGCCGCCAACACCAGAATGGCCGCGCCGGAACGCAGCCCCACGCCCAAACCGATGTGCGCCACAGCCCGCAAACTCGCCAACAGGGGCATCTGCGACAACGATGCCACCGTGCCGATCTGCCCCCATACGGCTTGAAAGGCGATGAAGCCGACGAGACCCACTTTTGCACCCGTTTTGGCCAACTCTTCGAGGCCCCGTTTCGAGAAGATTCGTTGAAACCCGGAAATCGGGTTGATGCGTTGGATGTCGGGGACCAGCGGCTGCCACGAAAAGAAGAAGCCCACTTGCACGACATTGGCCAGGATACCGGCAAACAACAATCCCAGAATCACCGGAGAGATACTGCGGGTCACCAGCCAGATTACGCCCAGCCCGCCATGCGTCAATGCTGTGGGGGTCAGGTCCGGACGGTCTAGCCCTCCCAACGCCGTCCGCATCAGCGTACTGATGGCCATGAAGATGCGCGGGCCGGATTTCTGCAGCACGAAGAACCCGATGAGCAGGATAAACGCCGTATTCACCTCAGGGCTTTTTGCGATTTGACCCTTTTTGCGTGCTTCTGCCCGTCTCCTTGGAGTGGGGGCCTCGGTCCGTTCAGACGACATACCGGTTTCCTAACCTAAATATGCTATCGCACAAAGACCAGCAACGAATTCTGGCCCATCTGTGTGAGCAGTCGTTCGATCCAGCCAATCGTAATGGGCGTCGTGAAGATGAGCATACCGATGCCCACCCCCATCTTTATCGGCAACCCAACAAAGAAGACATTGACCTGCGGCACGGTTCGCGCTACCAATCCCAACGCTACGTCTGCCAATAGCAGGCTGCCGATCAGGGGGATGGAGACTTGCACCGCGGCCTGAAAACTGGTGGTCAACAGCGCCAACATGCGGCCAAATACCAACGAGTCGATCTGCAGAGTCCCCACAGGCACAACCTCGAACGTTTTGGCCATGGCCGCAATCAAGTTGTGGTGACCATTGAACGCAAAGAAGATCAACACGGCCAGCCAGCCATAGAACTGGTCCAGGGCCGAGCCCATGCCCGGCATAAAAGGGTCCACCAGGTTGGCCGCCCGAAAGCCGATTTGCAGTCCGGCCAGCCCGGCCGCTATCTGGATGGCCGAAAAGATCAAGACGGCGGCGAACCCAATCACCACTCCGGTGAACACTTCCTGGCCGGCCATAAGGAGGAAGGGCCAGGTCGCCTCCGGCACGTGTGGCAAGGCGTGTGCTTCCGCAGGGACCAGGATAAAAGTCAACAATGCGCTGAAACCAATCTTGACCATCGGCGGAACATCCTGTGTATTGAAAACAGGAACCACAACGAAAATGGTGGTTATCCGTACGAACATCAACAAAAAGTTCAAAGCATATTGTGGAGACAGGGGCACAAACAGGTTCCTTTCGTTTCCATGATCGAATAACCATGTTCGTACTATAACACAACTTCCGGTAAGATTCAGTAAAGTTGGCGTGAAACCGCCGTAAAGCTACCGTAAAGAGACGCCCCCGGTCACCGGACCATGAGGGGCAGGGAGGAGAAAAGGTCGGACGTGAAGCGTAGAATGGTCTGGAGCATCCACGGGCCCAGAATAACAATGATCAGAATGGTTGATAGAAGTTTGGGCACAAAGGTCAGGGTCAATTCACTGATCTGGGTTACGGCCTGGAACAGACTGATCAAAACCCCCACGATCAGGCCAGCGGCAAGGATGGGCATTGACAGTTCGATGGTCACCAGGAGCGTGTCTCGGGCAATCGTGGCCAGCATGGCTGTAGTCAATGGGCAACTCCTTTCCTCTACTTGAAGCTCATTACCAACGAACGAACAATCAGGTGCCAGCCGTCTACCATTACGAACAGCAACAACTTGAATGGCAAGGAGATCAAAGAAGGTGGCAGCATCATCATGCCCATAGACATCAACGTGCTGGAGACCACCATGTCGATGATCAGAAACGGAACGAAGAGCAAGAACCCCATCTGAAAGGCCGTTTTCAGTTCACTGATTACGAATGCCGGAATCAGCACATAGGTGGGCACATCTTCCCGCGTTTTGGGGCGTGCGATCTTTCCCAGGCTGACAAAGAGCGCCAGATCGCGTTCTCGGGTTTGGCGGAACATGAAGTCCCGCAAGGGCGTAATTCCTTGTTGATAGGCCTCTTTTTGGGAGATATTCCCCTGTAAATAGGGTTGCAGAGCCTGGTCATTGACTTGGGTCCAGGTCGGCGCCATCACGAAAAGGGTCAGGAACAGGGATAGCCCAACGATCACTTGTGTGGGTGGCGTTTGCGGCACCCCTACGGCGGTGCGCACAAAGGAGAGCACGATGACGATGCGCGTGAAAGAGGTGACCAGGATCAACAGGGCCGGCGCCAATGTAAGGATCGTCAGGCCGATCAGGATTTGCAGGGCCGACGAAATGTCCTGTGGATTGCTCGAAGGCTCGATCCCCAGGTTCATCTTCGGAACAGCGAGTTGCGAATCGGGGGCGCAGCCGGCCAGGAGCAGCGCGCCGCCCACCAGCGCCAACGGCAGAAGCCGCCGAATCAGCGTCGAGGCAGAAGGGCGAGACCATTTTCGCACGAAAAGGGGCAACATCTCACATATCCCGGGTGGGGGTTTCCGTACGCGTGCGCCCGCGTCGCGGGGGGCGGGGGATGTTCAGGCCCAACGCGGCCCCTTCCCGGTAGCGCTGCGCAATCTGTTCGCGCAGGCGACCCACGCGGACCTCGGTTTGCGAGAGGAGTTGCTCGAAAGAAGCAGCCCCGTCGCCCCCGGCCACAACCGGTTCGGGCTCGCGGAAGGCCCCGTCCGGAAGATTTGTGGTTGGGGGCTCCCCTGTCTCCTCGACTCTGCGCACCGGTTCCGGAACCAGATCGGGTACGTAGCCGAGCGAGGCAGACACCGGAATGGCGGCCGGGGTCTCCTTCGAAAGCGAAGATATCAAGGAAATGCGTTGCTCGGTTGCCCCGATCAGAAAGGTCTGGCCTTGCACCTCGATCAGGTGGAGCGTTTGGTTAGGAGCCATTCGGGCCGTCTCCACGACATTGATTTGCTGTCCCTTCGGCGGAGCAGGCTGAATTCCAAAACGGAAACGTTTCAAGACCCACGCCGTACCGTAGATCAAGGCCAGCACCAACACCAGCTTGAAAACCAGGCTGAAGACAGTACCTGCATTGAAATCTTCCTCACTTGGCTGCGCCTCGGCCCAGGCCGGAGCCGGGTCATACGCGGGCAAGAGATAGCCATCATTGGAGGATGGGGTGGCGGCCGCCGGCGCTGTCTGCTCCGCCGGGGTATCGGGCGGGGGGGACTTGATGATAGATGGGCGAATAGCCAGAGGCCAGGCGACGGTAAACGCGCCAATGATCAACAGGCCCATCAGCACCAACGATGGTCGTGGCATTCCCTGAACAAAACCGATTCTATGCTTGCCAATTTGCAATTGCTCGATCCTTTTCTTGTCGAAACAGCACAGGCGTTTCGAGGTCGCGCGGAGGTGCGCTAACGCAAGGATCGCACGCGCTGGGAAGGCGTCTCGATATCGGTCACACGCACACCAAATCTGTCGTCGATGACCACGACCTCACCGCGTGCCACCAAACGATCGTTGATCAAGATGTCTACCGGTTCGCCGGCCTGTCTGTCCAGTTCAAGGACCGAGCCGTTTGACAATCCGAGGACATCGCGCACAGCCATCCTTGTTCGTCCCAGCTCCACAGAGACTTTCATGTTGATGTCCAGGAGCAAATCAATGTTCTTGCTGGCACCGAGGTCCGGCGCAACAGTGTCCGTTGCTTGCAAGGGCATGAAGGCAGCCGGCTTGACCGTCGTGTTTTGTGGCGCGGCATACATTTGTCCGGGCGTAACGGGTGGGACAGCAGCGGGCGCAGGCGAGGGTGGCGGTGGTGGCGAGGGCACGTCGCTCCCCACACCGCTCGCTACCGGAGCGTCGCCGGCCCCGGCCATCGGTGAAGTGAGCCCAATTTCAGATGTCAGCCGTGCCAGTTCGTCGGCACTTATCTCGATCGCGTTATCGTTTTCCATGATTTCGTTCATGCCTCCAGATCAATCGGGATACCGGTACAAGTTCAATTTGCATGGTCTATCGTGCCAGTGGCAAGCGAGGAGGAAGAAGTAAGGGCATCGGTGATGACCACGGCCAATTGCCCACCCAGCGTCCCCGGCCTGCACGAGCCCATTTTCTCGCCTTCCGTAAGCAACGGCAACTCCGAGTCGATATGAGAATTCAGCGGGATCACATCTCCGGGACGCAAGCTCATCAATTCGCGGACCGTCAAGTCAACGGTACCCAGTTGTGCGACCACGTTCACCGGAATGTAACTAACTTGTTGCCGGATTTCCTGGAAGTCCGTTTCGGGTTCGCTCTTTTCTTGTCCGGCCACCCAGGCGTGGGGACTCAATTTGAACATGATGGGCTTGATCACCTGGAAAGGGATACACAAACTCATCGTTCCTATCGCCTCCTGCACCCGAACTTCCAGCGCAATGAACACCGCCGCATCACTGGAGAGGGCGATCTGCACAAACTGCACGTTTTGCGTGCTCTCCTCCACGAGTGGCTGCAAATCCACCACGTTGCTCCAGGCGTCGGTCAACGCGTCGAGTGTACGTTTGGCCACGTTCTGGACCAGCCCAATCTCGATGTCGGTGATTGTGTGCGTTTCGGGGACACCTCGGCCACTCCCTCCCAACAAGCGATCCACAAACACCGAAGCCAGGCTTGCATCCACGCTGATGAAGATTCGTCCCGGCAGGGGAGACATTTTCACCACATAAATGATCGAAGGGTCCGGCACATGGTTCGTCAATTGTTCGTAAGTACCCTGCTCGACGTAGACGAAAGTAGCCTGTACTGCGGATCGCAGGTAAGCAGAGAGACCGGATGTCAAACGTCTGGCAAAGCTCTCGTGCATCATCTTCAGCGTCCGTATTTGCTCTTTGGAAAACTTGTTTGGCGACCGGAAATCGTAGAGCTTCACATTCGCGGGCACTTTGCTCGTCGATGGGACCGCCCCCTCAGACGATAACGCCCCCCCATCCTCCGGCAAGATAGAGAGCAAGGCATCTATTTCTTTTTGGCTAAGTATTTTGTCTTCGTCTGTGCTCATTTGGTAGTGTACCCAATCGTTTGTAAAACCGCTTTACTGGATCAAGAATTCTGTGAAGTATATGTGAGAGACTTCTTCCGCGCCCATCAAGGGGTTGATGGCTTCCAAGATTTCTTTTTTCAAGTTCTCCTTGCCCTGAACGGTAAAGACTTCCTCGTATGTCTTGCTGGTAAGCGCCGTGGTGAGCGCATCTTCGATCAGCGGTTCTTTCGCTCTGATTTCTTGTGTATATTTCTCTTCGGCAAGAGCGCGTTCTGCTTGAGGGAGAGTGTAGAAGGTCATGTCGTGCGGCAAGATTTCTAACACCAGAGATATTTTTACGTAACGACGCGCATCTTTGTCGGCCAGGTTGTAGATCTTGGGCCCGATGGGGAACATTACGCCCCGACCCTGCAAAAGTTCCGAATACTCGCTGGGCAGCGCTTCGGAGGGTTTCGTCAGCTCTACAGTGGGGGTGGGCGTAGGGCCGGCCTCCTCGGCTGCGGCCGCAGCGGAAGAACCGTCCCAGCTCACTTCGATGTAGAATGGCTTCGGCAGGTTGGATGGAAGCAAGATGTACGTCATAAAGGCCAGGTACAGCACCCCCCCAACGATGATGAGGAGACGTTTGTTGAAAATGCCCGTTAGGCTTCCCAGTTTCTCTTTCATTTCGTCACTCGCTTTCTACTACGGCACCGGTGTGGAGGCGGGCGTAGCCGGCACCGTGGATATCTGCGGTTGCCCCAAGACGTCATCGAGGTTCAGGCTGGACAGTGATGCCTCCTGATCCGATCCCGGATAGAGCACGACAATATCGGCCCGTCGATTCATAGCCCGGCGGGAACTCGTATCATTCGGAACCAAAGGGTGAAACTCCCCCATACCGGTCGCTTGCAATCGTCTCGGAGCAATGTGGTCATAATCAATGAGATAGCGCACCACCGACACTGCACGGGCCGTGGACAACTCCCAGTTCGATGGGAACAACGGGCTGTTGGTCGGCATGTTGTCGGTATGCCCTTCCACGCGCATGGCATTGGGAAGCGGCCTGAGAATCTCTGCTATTTTATCGATCACCTTTTTCGCGTTCTGTTGGAGCGAGGCGCTTCCCGGCTCGAACAAGAGGGCCGCCGGCAGGGTGATGACGATGCCTTGTGGTGACGTGTTCACGCTGAGCTTTCCGGACAAGCCTTCTTCCTGCGTAAACTTCGACAATTCCTGGCTCAGCTTGATGTAATCCTGTTGCTGTTGCGGCAGCGATTGGATCAAGATGGGCGAAGGCTCTCCCACGCTCAAGCCCCCTTGGTCCAACAGGCTTCCCGTACCGTCGCCAAAAACATCGAGTTTTTCTGTAGGTACATTGAACCCCTTCTTTATGGAGGCAGACACCTGCGCGAACTTTTTCAAGTCGGTGTTGGCCATAGAATACAGAATAATGAAGAAGATCATCAGCAACGTGATCATATCGGCGTAAGTGAGCAGCCACCGCTCGTCGCCACCCTCTTCATGTCCCCCGCCATGGTTTCCTTTGCGTTTGCCGGCCATAGAAGAATACCCTTACGCTTCTTCCCCAGAACCTCTTTCTGCGGGCGGGAGGAAGGCATCCAGTTTCTCCCGCACGATGCGTGGATTCTCGCCTGCCTGCACCGCGAGCACGCCCTCCACCATCAGATAGCGAACGTGAAGTTCCGTTTCACTCTTTTTCTTCAACTTGTTTCCCATGGGGAGCCACAAGATGTTAGCGGTGACCACGCCGTAGAGGGTAGCGATGAAGGCTACGGCAATCGATTCCCCGAGATGCTCCGGGTCTGCCAGGTTGCTGAGCACGTTGACCAGGCCCATAACCGTGCCGATGATACCCATGGTCGGGGCAAAGCCACCCATGGCCGCCAGCATACCTTGTCCCGTCGAGTGGCGCTCGGCGACGAGGTCGGCATCGGTCTCCATGATGTCGCGGACCACTTCGGGGTCTACGCCATCCACGACCAACATAACCCCTTTGCGCATGAACGGGTCTTCGATGTTCTTGCTATCCTCTTCCAGAGCGAGGAGACCTTCGCGTCGCGCCTTGTCCGCCAAGCCAACAAAAGCATTGACGATCTCCTGGGGGTCCCCAGAAGGCGAAAAGAAGGTTTGCATAAGCAACTTGGGCAAAACGAGGACGCTCTTGAGCGGGAAGGCGATCAAGATAGCTGCTATGGTACCGCCCAACACGATGATGGCCGCCGATGGGCTGAGCAACATGATAGGGCTTCCGCCCTCCATCATGAACGCTCCGAGCAAGGCCCCGAACCCCAAAACCAAACCGATTGGTGTCGATAGTTCCATAAGCTCTTACCTCTGTTTGTTACTCACCTGCCGGGCTTTCGCCTGCGTCCGGCATCGTCCAGGGTTGGCGAATCTGCTGCCTGTATCGGATGACGGCATCGGCAATGTCGCCCGGCGACTCCAAAACGATAAGTTTTCTTCCGTCGGTCAGTGATATTATGGTATCCGGTGTCGCCTCCACAAATTCGATCATCTCTGCATTCACGTAGAGGTTTGTTCCGTTAAGGCGCGTTACCTCAATCATAGGTTTCCACACGCATATCATAGCGAACACACGTAGCACACACAACTGCTCTAAATATAGAGCATTTTGGCCAAATTGTCAGTAAAGCCCGCGTGAAACTCCCGTAAACTTGGCGTAAAGGCGCGCCAGCCCGGCACAATGAATGACCCCGTACCCTTTTGCTTTCTTGCTCGTATCTACATCCGAAGCGGAAAGTACAAACATCATATCACGGACACACCGGTGTTTCCACGTCCTTGCAAAAAGGACTTTTTCCCCAACGCGATGATGGCTTTTGGCCCATTGATCTTGTTCCCTTTGGCCCTTGTTTTTCCAGAGCAGTGTGGTATGATGAAGGTGTGTAACAATCATTCAGGAGGTGCAAAAATGCTTAGGAAGAAATTGCTGGTTGGTTTTCTCGCCATGATGTTGTTCGTGACGGCAGGAGTGGCCTACGCAGGCTGGTACTTCCGCGACCCCATCGTCAATATTGCCGGCACCACGGTTACTATTGACATTGGAAAGAATCTTTCAACCGGTGGAGCCGCTCAGCAACCGGACAGAGTGCTCGTGGTCGTGCCCAAAGAAGTGGACGCAAGGGTAGTCGATTCCCAGGGAGCGCGCGTTAAGATCGCTCACCGGGGCAAAGTGAAAGAGGACGCCGAAAGAATTCCATTTACAGTCATCGTGGTCTCGCCGAAAACTGTCGAAGGGCAACGTTACCAAGTGGACGTCATTGTGAGCAACGGGTCGCAGACCTGGGAAGCCAAGGGGCGCAGTGGAAAGCCCATTCGCGTGAAAGGCTGGGTGCCCGGCACCGGCGATCACCATGGCGACCGGGATCACGGTCACGGCCACGGCCACGGTCATGACGATGATTGAGTTCGTCCGGAAAGCACCGCCGATTTGACATGCGGCCGGGTAGGAAAAAAGAGCGCACAGCAATGCCGTGCGCTCTTTTTCTTGTTTGCGTAGTTTGACAATGTCACATTTCCTTGCACGGCGGTTGAAACCGCGTGCTACCGGTGGCGAAGCGTGGCCTCGTTTAGCTGCCGCAGGGCAGCTTCGCCCCACGTAGCCGCGAATTCATTCGCCAGGCGTTCGAATGTGACATTGTCAAAGTAGACACGCGCTCACAGCGGGCGACAGTCCGCGCCCCTGCGGCGGCGGATTGTCATCCGAGCGCTTGCCGATTTGACAGGCCGGTAGATTTCAGGTAAACTTTAGAAATCATGGATGAAGACCCTCCAGAACAATCAGAGTCTCACATAACTACGCAAGAACAATTTTGGTCCGTTGCTCTAGCCGCGATTCCCGTTAGCATGTACCACATCACGTCCGTACTTCTTCCTTCCGCTCGCAGGCTCGACGACAAGTGGTGTCGTGTCGCCGGCCATTTGCACACTTCTTCGGAGAAACCCAAACGATGACCCTTTCCATCATTGTACTGGCCGCCGGTCAGGGCACGCGCATGAAATCCAACCTGCCCAAAGTCTTGCATCCACTGGCCGGATGGCCGATCGTGAACCATGTCCTGACCACGGCGCAACAATTGCAGCCGGCACACGTTCTCGTTGTCTTGGGCCACGACAAAGAGCGGGTAGAACAGGCCCTGCCGCCCGACGTAACCAGCGTCACCCAGAGTCCCCAACAAGGCACCGGTCACGCGGTTCTGCAAACGCGGCCTTTGTTGCGGGGAAAAAGCCAAACCGTCCTGGTCCTTTATGGAGACACGCCGCTGGTCAGAGGCGCCACGTTGCGACAGATGCTCGACATCCATGCCCAACGCGATGCCGCAGTATCGTTGCTGACATTTCTCCCACAGAATGTGACCGGTTATGGCCGCATCCTACGAGACGATTCGGGAAATGTGCGGGGAATTGTGGAACAAAAGGACGCTACGCCGGAGCAACGGGCCATTCAAGAAGCGAACAGCGGTATCCTGTGCTTTCGGGCAAGCTGGCTGTGGCCACATCTTGACCAATTGGCCCCCAGCGCCGGTGGAGAATATTACCTGACAGATTTGGTGGCCATCGCTGCCGGCGAAGGAGAAGCCATCGGCAGCCTGGTTGCCGAAGACGCCACCGAAGTGATGGGCATCAACGACCGCTGCCATCTCGCCGACGCCGAGGCCGAATTGCAATCGCGCCTCAACCGCGAATTGATGCTCGGCGGCGTAACCCTGCGTGACCCAAACACAATCTACTCCGAGATGGGCGTCCGCGTGGGACGCGATACGGTGATCGAGCCCAACACGTTCCTCCGCGGAAACACCACAATTGGCGAGCAATGCGTGATCGGCCCCAACACCCTGCTGCAAGACGCTACCGTGGAGAACAACTGTCAGATCATAGCCTCTGTGGTTTCCGCCGCACGAATAGAGGAGAACTCCAAGATTGGCCCGTTTGCACACATTCGCTAGAAAAACCGGCTGGAAACTCTGTGCCTTCTGTGGTTGAGAACTGGCTTTTGGCAGGCCACGAAACTCGTTTTCGTCAGGCCCTTGTTTCTGAATAACTAAAAAAGGTGTGTTCAAAATGTTGGACTCGGTTAATTGGTTGGTCGTCGCCGGTCTGGCCGGTGCATTGGTACCCTTGTGGATCAGCGCCCTCGCAAAGGGAATCGCCCTCCACGAGGAACTGCACAGGCTGGCTACCTGGATCAATATGCGCGAAGTTGATTTTTGGCTTGTTCAGCGCGAGACGGTACTTCGCTGGCTGCTGAGTGCAACCGGTCTCATCGCCGGCGTACTGATAATCCAGGAGTGGGTTGTTGCGAAAGGGTTGGGAACCTATACAGCAGGCGAATCATTCGCTGCCTGGCTCTTGATTGCCGGCCTCCTGGGATATGCGCTCCCCCTGGGAATCGGCAAGAAACATGCTGCTCGTCTGACGCCCGCCGTGAACGGAATCATGCGGGGATTGTCGCTTATTCTGTACCCACTTCTCTGGCTGGCCATGAAGATTTCCCAGGCTGGCGGCCTGACAGCCAGCGAAGTGGGCCATATCCACGGAAAGCTAACCGACGAAGACCTGCGAGCACTGGCCCACGTCGCCGGCGCCGACAATGGCACAATAGAAGCAGAAGAGCGAGAAATGATCGCCGGCGTATTCCAGCTTGGAAATGCGCTGGCCCGCGAGGTCATGGTTCCCCGGCCCGACATCGTGGCCGTGGATGCCGACACGCCCATGCTCGAAGCGTTGTCTACGGTGATACGGGCGGGCCATTCCCGGATCCCCGTCTACCAGGGCAACGTTGATAATATTATCGGCATCCTCTATGCCAAAGACCTGCTCGGCTACCTGCGCGATAGCAATACCACTATTCCCCTCAGCCAAACTATTCGCGATGCCTATTTCGTTCCCGAATCGAAAGCCGCCGACGAACTGCTGCAAGAACTCCAACAACTTCGTACGCACATCGCCATCGTCGTAGACGAATATGGCGGAGTCGCCGGCCTGGTGACCATCGAGGACTTGATCGAAGAGATTGTCGGAGAAATTCGCGATGAATACGACATGGCAGAAGAGCCTCTCCTCGAGGTGATCACCCCCTTCGAGGTTATATGTAATGCACGAATTGACCTGGATGACCTCAACCGCCAATGCTCAATTTCCCTCCCTACAGAGGAAAGTGACACCTTGGGAGGGCTCATCTACAGCCGTCTCGGTCGCATACCGGAAGTCGGCGACACGATCACCGTCGAGGGCGTGAAAGCGACGGTCCTGGACATCAAAGGACAACGGATCACCAAAGTGAAAGTGATTCTACCTTCTCCAGACACAGACCCCCCACCACCTTCCTCCTCAGAAACGAAACCGAATCGGCGGCAAACTTTGTTGGAGAACGCCACGAAGCCACTGATTTCCATCATGAACATCCTGGCCTGATTGCCAGGCGGCACCCTTGCTCGCTCACAGCGGACGACAGTCCGCGTCCCTGCGGCGGCGGATTGTCACCCGCCACGAGCGGAAGGGGGGCAACGCTCCAGACGCAAAGTTTTGACGGCCACCCCGAACACTTTCCGTCTTTGCTCTCTGGCGAAAAACGTGTTAGAATGTGGCCGCAATGTTCTCACGCCAGTTGTTCGACCGCCGGCAGCGCGAATTTGCCCTGCTTCTGCTCCTGTTTGCCTCCTTCCGGTTGATGGCCTTGCTCCTCTACCGGCCCGGAGGATACATCCTGGAGTGGTACGGCTATTACCTGCCCAACGTCAGTTTTGTGGCCCTCTCCGACCAGGGAGCGTACCCTTTCATCCACTACTGGATGGAGTACCCCCCCATCTTTCCCTGGCTGGCCGTAGTGGTCTATCGCTTGAGCCTGCTGCTCCCCCCCTGGAACGACGCGCGGCTATGGTTTCAACTCGGTATGGGACTGGCCCTGCTCCCTTTTGAAATCGGCAACCTGGTTTTGGTATACCGTCTGGCCCACCTCTGGCAGGACGCAGCGGGTGCATTGCGATCAAGCTGGTTCTATGCCCTCCTGTTCGCGCCGCTCTTTACCTGGATGGGATGGTTCGACCCCATGCCCCTCTTCTTCCTGCTGCTGGCTCTCTACCTGACCCTGACGCAGCGGACTTCCCGCGCCGGCATCGCCATCGGGCTGGGCTTCATGACCAAATTGCTTCCGGCCCTGATTCTGCCCGTCGTCTGGCGAACCGCACCTACCCGCCGGGAAGCCCTGCGCGCAACCGGCACCGCCGTGGCCACCGCCCTCGCCGTGGCCGCACCCTTCCTGTGGATCCGCGCGGACCTCCTGGCCGCTTCCTTCATCAGCCCCTTGCGACGCGGTTCCTGGGAAACCGTCTGGGCTTTGTTGGACGGCTACTATTCGGGCGGCATCGTCACGTCCCTGGCCGACCGGTTCGACCCGGCCACCGCCGCCATCACACTCCACCCTTCCCACCTGCCCTGGCCGCTGATCACGCTGGCTTTCGGCCTGGTTGGACTCTGGCTCTACCTCCGGCCAATCGATTGGAAAGCGCCGCGCACGGCCGTCGCCTTCGCCGGCCTGACCGTGAGCCTTTTCATGCTCTGGAGCAAAGGGTACAGCCCGCAATTCATCATCTACCTCCTCCCATTCGTGGCGCTCCTGCTGCCCAACCTGCGCGGGGGCACCTATGCTGTCTTGCTCGGCCTGGCCAACCTGGCGGAATGGCCGGTCGCTCAGTTGATGCTGCCCGGCGATAAAGCGCTCTTCGCCGCCGTGATCGTCTTCCGCACGCTGCTACTGGTCGCGCTGGCCCTCGAATATGGCGCGATCCTCTTTCCGCGCGAGCGGCTGCGTCGCCTGCTACAGCCGCTGCCCGCGCTGCTGACCCTGTTGGCCATCATGGGCAGCACAATCGCCGCGCCGTCCGCCTTCGCCGCCTATCGCACCGCCCGCCTGCAGGCCGACCCCTACCACGAGGCCATACGCAGCCTGGCCGCCGGGCCGCCCGCCACCTTCCTGTTCGCCGACCGCGACTTGTATCGCCGCTTCTATCCCTACCTGGCGAATGGCCAGCAAGCCAGACTGATCACCAGTGCCCAGGGACGCAAAGCAGGTCTCCCCTGGCTGGCCCAACAGACGGGTCGCCTCTGGCTGCTCGACAGCAATACACCGGAAGTCGCTCCCCTGCGCGACTGGGCCGACCAAAATGCCTTCCCTGCCGGCGGAAAGTGGTTCGACACCTTGCGTGCAGACCTTTACGGGCTGGGAGACGTGGGGCCGGAACATACGTTGAACGCGCCTTTCTCGGCCGGCATCCGTCTGGACGCTTGGGCGCATGACGAAGGCCCGCTGTACGCCGGTGACATCTTGCGTTTGCGCCTCGTCTGGGAAGCCGACCGGCCCGTGACGGTGAGCGAGCAGGTCTTTGTCCACCTGCTGGGCCCGGATGGACGACCACTGGCCCAGCACGACGGCATTCCCGCTGCCGGCCGCCGGCCCACAACGTCCTGGCAACCGCGCGAGCGAATCGCCGATGCGCACGGCATTCCCCTGCCACCCGACCTGCCGCCGGGCGACTACGAACTGGTCGCCGGCCTTTATGATCCGGCCACCGGTCAACGCCTGAACTTACCCGATGGCACCGATCATCTGCGGCTGGGCCGCATCACCATCAGCAGCCGGAGGGCAAAATGAGGCAATCCATCGCCGCCCGCCGCCCATCGCCGGTGCTACCGGCCCTCTTCCTGGCACTCATGGTGGGGAGCTATTTCCTCTTCTTCGCCACGCTCACCATACAGCGGCACGAAGCCTTCCAAAGCACTGCGTTCGATTTGGGCATCTACAACCAGGCGCTATGGAATACGACCCACGGCGCTTTCCTCCGTTCCACGAACGAAGCGGGCTTCGACATGCTCCTGGCCGATCATTTTCAACCGACGCTGTTGCTCTTCGTCCTCTTCTATCTGATCAATGCCGGCCCGGCGACCTTGCTCGTGGGGCAGACGGCCATCCTGGCCCTCGGGGCCCTGCCGGCGTATGCGCTGGCGACGCGCATGGCCAGACCCAGGGTAGATCACCCGGAAGTCGTGGGGCTGGTTTTCGCCGCCGCCTACCTGCTGTCGCCGGCGTTGGAGCAGGCAAACCTCTTTGATTTCCATCCGATGACCCTGGCCGCCAGCTTTCTGCTCTACGCCTTCTATTTCCTGCGCACGCGCCGCCGGTGGCTCTTTCTCGTTTTCATTGCGCTAACCATCGGTTGCAAGGAGGTGCTGCCTCTCGTCGGAATGCTGGTGGGCGTCTACGCCTTCCTTTTCGAGCGGGAACGCCGGCTGGGCCTGGCGACCTTTGCGCTCTCCCTGCTCTGGCTTTACGGGGGACTGTTTCTGGTCATCCCCCACTTCAACGCTCACGGACAATCCCAATATTTCGCGTTGCACTACGGCCAATGGGGCAACACCCCCCTGGAGATGGCGCGGAGCCTGTTGACCCATCCCGGCACGCTCTGGGCAGCCCTGATCGCTCCGCCCAAGCCGGCCTACCTCTGGACCTTGCTGGCCCCGTGGGCGCTCATGCCCCTGGCCGGTCTAGCGGCCCTTTTCATAGCGCTGCCGGTCCTGGCCGTGAATCTCCTGAGCGCTACCGGCTTGATGCACGATCCCGACCTGCTCTTGCACTACGCCGCCCCCCTGGTTCCGATCCTCTTCGTCGCCTGCCTGGACGGCGTGGCCTGGCTGGCCGACCGCGTAGCTTCGCGGGGCTGGCCCCGGAAACGGGCTGTCTACGTTCTTGCTCTGGCCGTGTTGAGCGCCACACTCGTTGCCCACCGGCAAGGGGGGGAGACCCCGCTGGCCGCCGGCTTCCGCTGGCCAGAGGTCACGACTCACCGGCAGGCAGCTCAAGCCCTCTTCGCGCAAGTGCGGCCGGACGCGGCCGTCAGCGCCAGCGACCGCTTGAACCCGCACGTGAGCGGGCGAAACACCCTGTACGTCTTCCCCCGTCTGGAAGAGGCCGGCACGGTTCTCTACGATATGACCCCGACGAACGTGCCGGTCATCCCCCGCGACGAGTATGACTTTGTGCAACGACTGATCCACGAAGAGGGATTCGGCATCGTGGACGGCAGAGATGGCATCTTGTTGCTGCGCAAAGGAGAGACCAACCGGACGATCCCCCCTTCGTTCTATCGCTTTGCCCAGGCGGGAGCGGCCACGCCGCAATACCCCACCCGCGTGATGTTCGGAGACTCCTTCGCGCTGACCGGTTTCGACGTGCTGCAAACCCGCCCGTCCGCGCCGCGCGTCTACCTGCGCCTGTATGTGCAGGTGCGCCGGCCGTTGCCCGACGACCTGCGCATCTTCGCCTTCCTCACCGGCGCACAGGGTGAGCCGCTGCCCGGCAGCGAATACGAGATTCCGGCGGCCATCTGGTATCCGCCACGCCGCTGGCCCACCGGCGAGACCATGCGGCTGGACACCTTGCACTGGGAGCTATACCGGCAGCGGCAATTTGGCGTCGCCCTGGTCGTGACGCGCGGCGACAACCCCTGGGACGTGGGCAGCCGGCTCCCCGCCCAGATCGTCACGGCTGCCGGCGATGCGGCGGGCGGGCCGGCCGGCACCCTGCTGGAACTTGTGCATATCCGGCGGGTCGGGCGCGGGGCCGAGGTGCAGACCAGCCTCCGGCAGCGATGAACTTTGAGGGCAGAAGTCCATACCCACATAGCGCCTCGCCCTCGCGGCGGGTGACAATCCGCCGCAAGGGCACGAACTGTCGCCTGCTGTGAGCGAGCAAGGCAACCCAAAACGCACAGAAAACTGCCGCAACGGCTGCGAGGCCCTCGGATAGAAATCCAGGTCGGCCCGAGCGTATTCCGCAGGCGCACTCTTTACGGCACTTTTACGCCAGTTTCACATCTTCTTTACTGAAATCTCCGTCGTTCCGTGCTATAGTAGGAGCACACAACTTCCCGTGTTTACGCGTACGATACGCTGCTGAAAGGGTCTCAGGCTTCAGATTGGAAGAGCGCAAGACACAGATTTGGACATACGATCAGAAAGGGTGCCTGTGTGCACGATGAAAAAGCGTTTCCCTGCACTTCCGCTACTCCTATCGCAGCCGGCGCAACCCTGGATTGACAATATGTTACATTCGAGCGAGGTGTAAGATCGTATGGGTGGTCAACTCGTCGCCGCACAGCCCGTGATTTCTTCCGGCAGTCCGGCAAACAATGCCCGTTCCACGGACCGTGCCCACGTCCAGACGGAACATCTTGCCGGCGAAGCGACTTTCGACGCGGCACTGCAACAGGCGGCACGTTCGTCTTCCAGACTTTCCTCCGCGGCTTCCCAGCATTGGCAGACGCTACATTTTCTGAAGACGAGCCGGGTGCCCAGGGTGCAGGTACAAGCGGGCGTCGATTCATTTGCGCGGCTTCGTTCCTGGCTGCGCACATTACCCGTGCAACGCGAGCAGAACGCTTCGCCAAACGCCTCGATAGAACCGGCTCCGGCCGTGGTCGCCCAAAATGGCCCGTTGGTGGCGCAACCGCCGGTTACCACCGGAACCACCCCGGCCATTTCCGCTGTGCCCGGCGTGGATGGGGTCCAGGGTGCGACCTCGAATCCGATGCCGCTCGACGCCTATCCGCACCCGCCGGCAGACAACGGCCGGGGTATGCACTGGATCCCCACCCTGGGATCGCCACCCGCAGTCGTGGACCACTTCGTGAAGGAAATGAAGGATATGCACATCAAATGGGGCGTGTTCCTCAACGACGGGACCAACGTGGGAGCAAACGATTACCTGGCACAAAAGCTCACCCAAGCGGGGATCGAGCCGGTTTTGCGCGTCTACACGCCGGGCCTCGTGCCTATCGGTGGCGATTTGCAGGCTATGGTCCGGCACTATAAATCTTTGGGCGTACGCTACTTTCAGCTTTACAACGAGCCAAATCTGCGTGTGGAGACGGGAGGAAATCCACCGGATGTACAGCGTTATCTTGACCTCTGGCTGCCCGCGGCAGAAGCGGTGACCAAGGCCGGAGGACTGCCCGGGTTCGGTGCGCTGAGTCCGCAGGGCGAATACGATGACCGCAAATTCTTGCGCAACGCCCTGCGCGGCATCAAGGCGCGGGGCAAAGTGGGGGTGTTGGACCACGCCTGGCTGGCCATACACAACTACACCGGCCCGCGCGCGCTGGACGACCCCAACGGGTTCCTGCGATTCGAGCAGTACGACCGCATCGTTCGGGATGAGTTAGGCCGTTCCTTGCCGGTCATCGGCACGGAGGGAGGCACACACGTTTCCAACCTTGTCTCCGAGAAGGAGCAAACCCAAATGGTAACCGGTGCATACGATTACATGCGTCACCGGCAGCCGTACAACTTTGCGTACACATACTGGCTGATTGCCAATGAAGCCGGCGGCGGCAAAGATGCGGAGTTCGGTCACTATGCCCTGTTCCGCCCGGACGGCACCAGCCCATTGGTTGATGCTTTAAGAAGGATGGCCTAGCAGTTTGTCGGAGAAAAAATCATGGGACACAGATTGCAGGATAAACACAGATTTTTCGATAATTTCTGGTATCTTCTCAATATTCCGGGGCGAAGAAGTTCGACTTTTGGTAAAAGTCGAATTTCTGGGTCGCCCCATCCCGTTTTATTGAGAAGATACAATTTTTGCCTGAAATCCGTGTTTCTCTGTGAGAATCTGTGCCCAATAAGAAGAAAACAGGCCTCTCCGACAGCCTGCTAGGAGGAGGAAATCGGATGGATATTTTTCATTCTCTGCGCATCGCTGCATCTGGCTTGACTTCGCAACGGTTGCGATTGGATGTGATTTCGAACAATATCGCAAACGCGAATACAACGCGCACGGAAGAGGGGGGAGCTTACAAGCGCGAATCTGTGGTGTTTCGCCCCCGTGAGGGGCAAACAGCCTTTCACCTACCCGTGCCGGCTTTCGTTGCCGCCAGACACAATACCGAAGTCACGCCACAAATGTCTGGGGTGCAGGTGTCCAAGATCGTCCAGGATGATACGCCTGGCCAACGCGTCTACCAGCCAGACCACCCCGACGCAGATGCCGATGGGTATGTCACCTATCCCAATGTAAACATCGCTACGGAAATGACGGACATGCTTTCTGCCACACGATCCTATGAAGCAAATGTCACCGTGCTCAACGCCATAAAGTCAATGGCCTTGCGGGCTTTGGATATCGGACGGCTCTAGCAGCGTGAGACACGCTACCTTTCCTCCTGCGGCGTGCCATCTGATGACTGGCGACTGCTTTCATAACAGTCACCATGAGCGGCTGCTCGCCACCAGGGACGAAAATGGCGGGACGTGAAGCGTGAAGACGTGAAACGTAATGCGTATTGCGTCTTACGCATCACGCATCACGTTTTACGTTTTACGTGACACATGACACTTATTTTCTTTCATAACAGGAGAATACCAGATGGATCCCATAACACTGGGGAAAGTCACAACCGCTCTCATACCCTCTTCCATGGCCAAGCCTACGGGCGGTGCGGGAGAGGCGGCGCAGAGCTTTGGCAAATTGCTGTCACAGGCCGTAGACACGGTCAATGGCGCGCAACAGGAAGCGGATACGGCGATCACCCGTCTGGCGGCCGGCGAGCCTGTAGACCTTCATCAGGTGATGTTGGCCATGGAAAAGGCAGACATCACCCTACAGTTGACCACTGAAGTGCGCGGTAAGCTTGTGGAAGCCTATCAAGAAATCATGCGAATGCAGGTATAACGCATTCGGCAGACTCGATCGTGGTGAAAGATGGACGCAAACACTATCCAAGTTTGGCAACAACGAATCCTTGAAACCTGGAACAACCTCACGCGCACCCAGCGTATTGTCACGAGCATCCTTTTGGCTGCAGGCGTGGTCCTGGTGGGGTTCTTTGCTCTCTGGGTTCGCAGTCCTGACTATGCCGTGCTTCTCTCCGGCCTCTCGGAGCAGGATGCGGCGGCTGTCGTAGAAAGCCTGAAAAAGAATAACGTCCCTTATCAATTGGATGACACCTCTTCGGTCGTCCTGGTGCCGGCAAGCCGCGTGGCCGAAGTGCGCCTCTCGCTGGCCAAGGAGGGGTTGCCCAAAGGGGGGGAGGTTGGATTCGAGCTGTTCGACACGACCAACCTGGCGATGACCGACTTCACGCAGAAGGTGAACTACCAGCGGGCCTTGGAAGGGGAATTGGCTCGAACCATAGACAGCATTGATTCTGTGCAGAAGTCGCGCGTACACATTGTTATCCCGCAACCATCGTTGTATAGCCAGGAGGAAAACACTACCACAGCCTCCATTCTTCTCGACTTGAAACCGGGGCGTACCCTAAATAACGCCCAGA
The DNA here is from genome assembly GCA_013151955.1 of Chloroflexota bacterium. Classification (GTDB taxonomy): domain Bacteria; phylum Chloroflexota; class Anaerolineae; order Ardenticatenales; family JAADHH01; genus JAADHH01. The sequence continues at coordinate 16,539 of JAADHH010000140.1, read as the reverse complement.
TCGCCGGCGTCACCCACCTTGTTTCGGGCAGCGTCGAAGGCCTCAAGCCGGAGAACCTGACCATCATAGATACCCACGGCAACGTCTTGAACGGGAGTAGTGCGGGGAACGGTTCTTCGGGGACTTCGTTGGATTTGAGCACCTCGCAAATGGAGCAACAGAGGCAGGTGGAGGAACAGATTCGGCGCAAGGTGCAGGCAATGTTGAATCAGGTGGAAGGGCCGAACAACACGGTGGTACGCGTTGCAGCCGTCATAAACTGGGACCAGAAGGAGATCGATAGCGAAGAATACATTACGCCGACGAACAGCAGCGGTGTGCTGCGTAGCGCCCAACAGTCGCAGGAAATTTATAATGGGAACGCGGCAGACCAGGCCGGCGGCATTCCCGGGACGGCGAGCAATGTGCCGGGCGCCGCACCAAGCTATCAGACCACCAGCGGGGTGACCGGTACCACGAGCTATCAGAAAACCGATTCTACGCTCAACTATGAAGTGTCCAAGGTGGTTACGCACCATGTGCTGGCTCCCGGGCAAATCAAGAAGCTATCGGTGTCGGTGCTGGTAGACCAGATCACAGACACGCAACACCTTCAGGCCGTTCGGGACGCCGTGGCCGCGGCAGCCGGAATCGATTCTGCACGGGGAGATGAACTGGTCGTCCAAAGCGTTTCGTTCGATCGCACATTCTTGAAGGAACAAAACAAGGCCATGAAGGATGCCGAGCGCATGGCCCTCTACTTCAGCATTGCCCGCTGGGTAGCTCTTGCTCTTGGTTTGATCGTCATGTTCCTGTTTATGCGCGGTGCTTTCCAAGGCTTGGGATACCGCCCGATTATCGAAACAAGCGAGTTGGTTCTGGCCGAAGGTGACGCGGGTGCCGGTGCCGGCGCTGTGGCCGCACTCTCGGCCGCTGCGCCGCCGGATCAACAGGTGGATGAAGAGGGGATCGCCCTGCCGGAAAAGGCTGCGTTGCCAGACCTCGAGTTCCCGGAGGATACACCCGAGCAAGCAGTCTTCAGACACATCCAGGTGATGGCCAAGGCCCAACCGGACGCGTTGGCCCGGGTCGTCAAGTTCTGGCTCGATGAGGAGGAGGGCTGACATGGCCGCAGGCGTTGCTTTGACCGGCACCCAAAAGGCTGCGGTTCTGCTCATCACCTTGGGCTCTGATGCCTCTGCGCAAGTGTTGCCCTTCCTTGAGGAAGAGGAACTGGAACGGGTGACCCTGGAAATCTTCAACATGCAGGCCGTGCCCCAAAGCGTTCGCCGGGACGTATTGGAGGAAAGCTACCATCTCTCGTTGACCAACGAGTCGGTCGATCAAGGTGGCTACGAATATGCCCGAATGCTCCTGACACGGACTCTCGGAGAACAACGGGCCAAGGAGCTGATTGCGCGCGTGCAAAACATGCAGAAGGGGAACCCCTTTGACTTTGTGCGTGACGCCGACTCTGTGCAACTGGCCGGCTTTCTCCAGGATGAACATCCCCAGGCCATTGCCCTGGTTCTTTCCCACTTGCGCCCGTCGCAAGCTGGCAGCGTGCTCTCCAGCTTGAGCCCGGACCACCAAGCCGAGGTGGCAGAGCGCATCGCGATCATGGACAGCACCGATCCGGAGGTGGTCTCGGAGGTGGAGCGGGGACTGCAACGAAAACTCTCTTCGCTGGTCACACACGATTACTCCTTGAGCGGCGGTGTGGAGTATGTCGTCAATGTGCTCAACCAAGTGGACCGGGGTACGGAGAAGTCCATACTCGACGCACTGGATGAGACGAACCCCACGCTGGCGGAAGAGATCAGACAGAAGATGTTCGTCTTCGAGAACATCGTGATGTTGGATGACCGCTCTGTACAACGGATGTTGCGCGAGGTAGATACCAAGGATCTGGTACTGGCCCTGAAGGGTGCCAGCGAACAGGTCAAGGATTTGATATTCCGCAACATGTCTTCCCGCGCGGCGAATCTGTTGCGCGAGGACGTTGCCCTCTCTGGCCCCGTCCGCCTGCGCAATGTGGAAGAGGCCCAACAGCGCATCGTCGGCGTCATTCGCCGCCTGGAGGCCGCAGAGGAAATCGTAATCTCTCGAGGAGGAGACGATGAGCTCATTGTCTAAGATTATCCGAGCAGGTCAGTTTCCGACGACTGTACATCGTCCCACAGGTGTGCAGATCCATCCATTGGGCTCTGCACCACAGAAGAGAGGTGTGCCGCAAAAGAAGCAAAGCGCCCCCCTGCCACAGGACATTGTGCAACAAGCCGAAGAAGACGCAAAACACATCATCGAGATGGCAAAAGTGCAAGCCCAAGCCCTGGTCGCCGATGCCCAGGCCCAGGCCGGCCTGATCAAGCAGCAGGCGCACCAACAGGGGTACCAGGAGGGAATCGCGGAGGGACGGCAGGCCGGCGAAGACGAGCTGAAAGACAAGCTCCACCTGGTCTACCAGTTGGCACACGAAGCGGCTGAAGGCAAGGAGAAAATCATTGCCCACAGTGAATCGGACATTGTCAACCTGGTCATCGAGGTCGCGAAAAAAGTGATCGGCGAAGAGATCAATCTCAACCGGCAAGTGATCACACAAGTCGCGGCCACAGCCATCGCCCAGGTTCGCTCCAGTGACCCCTTGACGATTCGGGTCAATCCACAGGATGTGGAAACGCTGATGGATTATTGGAACGAGGCACTGGGAGAAAACCCGGGCGAGCGTCATTGGCAGATCGTTGCGGACCGGCGTGTGCGAGCCGGCGGCTGTATCATCGATACGGAAGCCGGCCAGGTAGACGCCCAGATCGATACACAACTGGTCAGTATCCGCAATGCCTTCGAGGCGCTACAGGGTGATGGTGTGGATGGGGCGTAGGGCCCGGTTGGATAGGCGTGAAACAGGAAGAGGCACGGACAAGATGAGTACGCAAACGGCTTTGGACCTGACGAAATACAAGAATGTATTACGTGACCTGCGTCCCATCCGCTGCCAGGGAAGAGTAGAGCAAGTGATTGGTCTCACCGTGGAAGCGGCCGGTCTCAATGCCCAGATGGCGGAACTATGCCACATACATCCCAACAGCGGGCGGCCGTCTGTCGCTGCGGAGGTCGTCGGATTTCGCCATGATCGCACATTGCTCATGCCCCTGGCCGATATGCAAGGCGTGCAACCCGGCACGCAGGTGACGGCCACCGGCGGGGAGTTCACCGTACCGGTGGGGAACGGCCTGCTGGGCCGAATCCTCGATGGCCTTGGGCGTCCCATCGACGGGAAGGGCCCGCTGGTTTTCGAGGCCCGCAGAACGGCGGTCAGTGCGGCCCCCCACCCTTTGCAGCGCACCCCCATACAGGAACCGTTGGTAACCGGCATACGAGCCATCGACGGCCTGTTGACCACCGGCAAAGGGCAGCGCATGGGGATATTCGCCGGCAGCGGCGTTGGAAAGAGTACGTTGATGGGCATGATCGCCCGCCGGGCCTGCTCAGATGTCAACGTCATTGCCCTGATCGGGGAACGGGGGCGCGAGGTGCAGGAATTCGTGCAGCACGATCTGGGCCAAGAGGGCCTGGAACGCTCCGTCGTCATCGTCTCCACGTCCGACCAGCCCGCGTTGGCCCGCTTGAAGGGAGCATGGGTGGCCACCACGATCGCCGAGTTTTTCCGTGATCAGGGGTTAGACGTAACCTTCCTGATGGATTCCGTCACCCGGTTCGCCATGGCCCAGCGGGAAGTGGGACTCGCCGTGGGAGAGCCTCCGGCCTCCAAGGGCTATACGCCTTCTGTCTTTTCGATTTTGCCCAAGTTGCTGGAACGCACCGGAACCTCGGACAAAGGGACGATCACGGGCTTCTACACCGTGTTGGTAGAGGGGGACGACTTGACGGAACCGGTCACCGACGCGGTGCGCAGTATCCTGGACGGGCACATTGTATTGACCCGCGAACTGGCCGCCGAAAATCATTATCCGGCCATCGACGTTTTGGGCAGCGTTAGCCGGGTGATGCCTGCGATTACGGAGGATGCCCACCGCGCGGCTGCCGCACGTATGCGCGAGGTGCTGGCCACGCACCGGAAGGCGCGCGACATCATCAATATCGGCGCGTACGCGGCAGGGTCCAGTGCGCAGATTGATCATGCCATTGCGGTGATGCCCAAGGTGTTGCCGTTCCTGCGCCAGCCGCCCGATTCATACACACCTTTTGAGGAGACGGTACACCAAATGGAAGATTCGGTCCAGAATGATGCCGACCGTGCCTAGCAGCTTGTCGGAGAAAGAACAAGGGGGCACAGATTCTCCGATGATTGGGCCTGAACATCTGTGTTTCTCTGTGAGAATCTGTGTCCTATAAGAGAAATGCGGACTTCTCCGACAGCCTGCTGGGCGTGATGCGAAGGGCACGAGGGGCGAGAAGTAATCGTGCGAAGTAACTACTCAGTCTTTAGGTGCCAGGCACTTGTGAAGGCCCTCTCGCTTGAACGTGACAAGGCCACCGAAAGTGCCTGGCACCTGATTTGCCTCAGTGATGCGAAGGGCACGAGGGGCGAGAAGTAATCGTGCGAAAACCATTTTCTCTGCAATCAGTTCTGGACTACAGAACCAGCATCCTGGAAATGCGGGAGTTGGAGCTTGCCGAAATCCTCCGCGAGCTGCAACTTCAGGCACAGCGATTGGCGGCCATGCAGGAGACCAGAGCGCGCGTGCAATCGGAGATGCGACACATTCAGGAAGCGCGGAGACTGGATGTCGGGAAGCTACGTTGGTGGCAAGAGCGCCAGGATGTCTTGCACAACCAAATCCTGGCACAGCAGAGTCGCCTCGGCGAAATCGAAGAGCAGGTCACAGCAAAGCGCCGTGAGGTTTTATCCGCCCATCAAGACGAAGAGGCCTTGATCAAACTGCGGGAACAAGAAGAACTGGCCCAACGGGAGCATGAAAAGCAACGAGAATTGCACGAGGCGGACGAAATTGGCACGACCCGCTACTTTCGTCGCCAGAAAGAATTGCTTCAGGCAGAATCTTTGAAAGGAATGACGGATGGAATGTAGCACTCAGGCGATGGCCGGCCGGGGAAGAGCTGGTGTCGCCGGCATGGGGGGAAGATAGATGGCCGGACCGGTAGGTAGCATATTCGCGCAGCTTCAGCAGAATATCTATGATAGGTTGGCCGATACGCTGGCGGCGCTGGCCGGCAACCGGACGGTGATGCACACCGCTCCCAAAATGGGAGACCCGGGCCAGTTCGCCGCCGTGATTCGGGATGAGGCCAAACGGTACGGCATAGACCCGGCGTTGGTCACGGCCGTCGTTCAGGCGGAGTCGAATTTCAATCCGACGGCGGTTTCATCGGCCGGCGCCAAAGGCATGATGCAGTTGATGGACGGCACGGCGCAGAAGCTGGGCGTGGACAATGTCTTCGATCCTGTACAAAACATCGAGGGCGGAGTGCGATTCCTGCGCTCGTTGCTAGACCGCTACGGGCGAGCAGACCTGGCCCTGGCCGCCTACAACGCCGGCCCTCACGCCGTGGATCAATACCGGGGGATTCCCCCATACCAGGAAACGGAAACTTACGTCTCGCGCGTTTTGGCACTGCGCGATCAGTATCGCCAGTGGGAGGCGTAGTCTTCCAAGACAACAAGAAGTTCAACTTCTCGGAGAAGTTGAACTTCTCGGACTTCTAAACTTCTTGAGCGAACGGAGAGGGTATGAAATGGGAAATTCGATTGTTGTAGATCGCGCGATGCAGGCCTTGACCGCGGCAATGAACGGCTTGAGTTTGCGCCAGCAGGCGATCACGCACAACGTGGCCAACGCTGATACGCCCGGCTACAAAGCAGTGGACGTCTCATTCGAAGGGCAGTTGCAGCAAGCATTGGAAGGCCGGCAGGACAATCATCTACAGTTGGCCCGCACTCACGCCGGTCACCTGGCCGCGCCTGCGAAACAATTCGCCGCGCAGACAGTGCGTCGCTCCAACACAACGATGCGCAACGATGGCAACAACGTGGACATTGATCTGGAGATGTCTCGGTTGGCGGAAACGACGTTGCGCTACAACGCGTTGACACTTCTGACGAGCAAGAAACTCGGCCTGATCAAGAATGTCATCACCGGTTCTCGTCGTTGATGAAAAGGGAAAGGAGGGAGCGGCGTGTCCAGACTGATTCGTGAGCTAAAAGCAGAACATCTGACAATCATCGCTACCCTGGCAAAGGTTAGCGAATATGGCATAAACACTCCCGAAGGAAAGGAGTGCTTATCGTCGGCAAGAGGTGTTTTGTTGGCACACTTGCAGAAAGAGGACGAAAGGTTGTATCCCCCTCTCCAAAAGATTGCCGTGACGGACAGAAGCTTGCGGGGCACCTTGCGTATTATGGCGAAAGATACGGAAGAAATCACCGCAGAGGCCGTTCGGTTTTTTGATAAATACGCTAACGGTGGGGCAGGGGTCGCGTTTGCCAAGGACTATGGCACGCTCGTTTCAAGACTGCGCCTGAGAGTCCGGCGTGAAGAAAACACGCTCTTTGCAAAGTATGCAGAGTTGGTCGATGGCGCACCCGCCTTCCCAATGGAGCGCACAAGAGAGGAGGTGGTGCTTTTGTCGCGATAGATCGCCGGTAGGGAGGAGAAAGCCTTCCCACAGCGAGAGGATTTTTGACAGGCCCTTGTGCCAATCCCAAATAAAGAAAGGAGGTGATACAAATCAATGCACTAACTATGATACCAACTATGACCGCTGAACTTGCATCATCGTCCGCAAGTTTGCCGGTATCCGTCCGCTCTCCATTGTCCGCAAAGAGCCTACCGCCGGATGCGTTCGTTGCTTTGCTCCTGGCCCAGTTGTCCGGGGAAAGCGGCACGAAGGGAACAGTGCTGGACGCGGCGATTGCGGCGTTGGCCGGTTCCACCGTAGTGGATGGCGCGGCGAGCGCAGACGCTCCGACCGGAGGGACTTCGGCGGGGAATGTGCCGGCCGATGCTGACGGGACCGCAGCCACCGAACAACATGGTGCGGATCCCCCGCCACTTTTGGTGGATACGGCTGTCTTGCTCGCCCTGATGGGCTTGCAGCAGGTGGTGAAAGTGCCCGCCTCAGGCGACGCACCCGTCGAAGGGGCTACGGCCACTACGACTACGCCTGCCGACGGTGCAGTGGGTGCTGTTTCGGCCTCTGCCGTGCCGGCAACTCCGGCGGTGGTGCCGCTTGTTGCGGGACCATCCGTGGCTGCGTTAGCAGTGCCGGGCGGAACCCGCCCCGTGACGGGGGATGGAAAACCCACTCCACCGGCTGCGGCTGTCGCCGTGGCTGCGGTGGTTGACGATGCAACGGGGCAGCCTGTCATCGCACAACCGGTGCCGACCCAGGCGGCCCCTCTGGCCCCTGCGGGCGTCGGCGCAGAGCTGAACGCGCAAGGCATAGCAGCACAAAGCACAGCGGCACAAGCCACGGTGACGCAAGCCGCGGTGACTCAAACTGCGGTGGCGCAAACTGCCGATCCGGCAGGCGTCGCGGCGGCCACGGTGGCCGCAACGGGCACGCAGAAGGGGAAGCCCGGCCGGTCCGCGCGAGTCGCTGCTCGTCCGGTAAGCACACCGGCGCGGTCGCAAACCGTTTCGGGCGGAGCCGATCCGGCTTCCACGGCACGTACCGTGCCGGCGGAGCGGCCTGGGGCGCAGAATTCTCAGCCACAGGCAAACGTTCTGGCCTTCGAAGCCATCGTTTCGGGAACGGGGGAGGCGGCGCAGCCGTCTGCTCCGGCGGAAAAGCATAATGCTCATGAGTCCTCGCCTTTGCCGGCGATGGCCACCAACGCGAAAGCGGCCGTACCGGCAAAGCCGGCGGCGGCCCCCGTGCAGGAGCCTGCTGCGTCATTTTGGCGTGAGCTCGCCCGCCCAATCACCGATCAGACGGCGGCCGGCGTACGCATGGCCCTGGCCCAAGGTGGTAAAGAAGCACACATTCGTTTGCAGCCAGAATCACTTGGCCACCTGGACATTCGCGTCGTTTTGGACGGCAGCAACGTCCAGGTTCATGTAATCGCCGAACACGCGGAGGTCGGGCAGGTCATTGCGTCCCATTGGACGCAGCTTCGCGAGACGCTGGCCACGCAGGGCTTGCAGGCTACAAATCTGGCCGTATCGGTCGGTCTGGGTGGAAACCCGCGAGAGTTGGCCGGTCGCAACGCGCACCACGATGGGTGGCAGCGAGACCGCGAGGAGGTGACCGGTATCCAGGACGAAGGGCTTGACGTCACGCAATCCAGACCGACATTGTCTGCGAGTCGTCATTTCCTGGATGGGGGGCGTATCGAATATTGGGGGTAGGTACTTGAAAGCGGGGTGAACGTGTGGATGCCAGAATCACACGATGGCGAATGTTCACCCAACGGAGGTGATAGCCTATGATGGTTACGGGAATTCAGAGCAGTACAAAGAGCGTGGACAAATCTGCCACACCCGCGGCTTCGGGAGCATCGAAGTCCATGGGCTTGGGGCGAGATGCGTTTATGAAGTTGATGTTGGCCCAGATGCGCCAGCAGGACCCGCTGAATCCGGTGAGTAACACCGATTTTCTGGCCCAGCTCGCGCAATTCAACGCTCTGGAAGAGATGGCACAACTCAACCAGACGATGACAAATTTCGTACACGGCCAACGACTTTCGCAGGCCAGCGCGTTGATCGGGAAGCAGGCTTCTGGTTTGGATGACCAGGGGATGCCGGTCAGTGGCGTGGTCTCGGAGGTACACGTGGCCGGGGACAAGGTGATGCTTACCGTCGGGGCCAGCCAACTCGCGTTTTCCAGTGTGCATTCCGTCGAGGAGGTGCCCGCCGATGTCAGTTGATCCTACACTGGCCATTGAATCCCTGCGCACACTTCGCCCGACGCCGGCGAACAGGCCGGCCGTTCCGGCGGGGCAAGCAGCGGGCAAGGCCGGCGCATCGTCGTTCGACCACTATTTGCAGCAGGCCGCCCAGCACCCGACTAGCGTACAGTTCTCCGGGCACGCCCAGCGCCGCATGGCCATGCGCGGCATTCAGCTCGCGCCGGCCGATGTGCAGCGGATCGAGCAGGCCGTGGATAAGGCTGCGGCCAAGGGCTCGCGTGACTCGCTGGTCCTGATGGACGATTTGGCATTGATTGTAGACATCAAGAATCGTACAGTGGTGACGGCCGTGGATGGCAACAATCGAAAGGAGGGCATATTCACAAACATTGACAGCGTTGTTTTGACAAGCACCGTGTGAGGTGCATGGAGTTTGACAGGCCGGTCCTCCACGAGGAAGCCTGTTTGCATAGCGGAGCGCTGACCACGTCTTTCGCGTTTTCCAGTCGCTCCACCTTCAAAGGAGGCAAATTAGATGTTACGCTCTATGTCTGTGGCAATTTCTGCCTTGCGCAACCATCAGGTTTATATGGATGTGGTCGCCGGCAACATTGCCAATGTGAATACTACCGGCTATAAAGCCAGCCGGATATCGTTTCAGGAACTATTGAGCCAGACACTGCGGGGCAGCAGCGCGCCTCGTGGCGGCAGCGGGGGACTAAACCCCATTCAGATTGGGTTGGGTGTTGCGTTGGGCGGCATTGACACAATGTTCAACCAGGGAAGTTTGCAGGACACCGGTCGTCTCACAGACTTGGCCATCCAGGGCGACGGGTTCTTCGTCTTGAATAGTTCGTCGGGGTTCGTCTACTCCCGCGACGGCGTTCTGGATATCGGCCTGGACGGTTCGTTGGTGAATGTCGCGACCGGCATGAAAGTGCAGGGTTGGATGGCCGATACCGCCGGCGCGGTAGATACCAGCACAGAGCCTACCGATATCACCATTCCCTTTGGGCAATCGATGGCCCGTGCTTCAGCGAAGGTAGGATTTCAGGGGAACTTGAGTGCCGAGGCTGTGGCGGGAGACGCCGTGAACACAACCATCGGTATTTACGATTCGCAAGGTACCCGTCACACGATTACGTTGACCTTTACGCGCTCTCCTGCTTCGAACGAGTGGACGTGGGCGGCCTCGACGTCCGACAGCAGTATATCGAATATTACGCCGGCGGGTACAACCGTAGATTTCGACAGCAATGGCCAATACGACGTGACCAACAATCCGGCGACGACCATAAGCATCGCCTACAACAACGGTGCGGATAGCCCATCGGTCGTCAATCTGGATTTCTCTGCACTAACGCAATTGGCCGGCTCAGGCAGTGTTGCGCCTACGGATCAGGATGGGTTGCCGCCAGGCACGCTGACCACGTTTGCGGTCAGCACTACCGGAGAGGTGTCCGCTTCTTTTTCCAACGGCCTCACGCGAAGGGTCGGACAGCTTGCCCTGGCCCGATTCCTGAACGCCGGTGGCTTGAAAAAAGTTGGGCAAAGTCTCTTCGCTGCTTCGGCAAATTCAGGTACGCCGCAAATCGGCTTGCCGCAGAGCGGGGGACGGGGCCATATTTCCTCCGGGTACCTGGAGATGTCCAACGTGGAACTGGCCCGTGAATTCACAAACATGATCGCCGCGCAGCGAGGGTTCCAAGCAAACTCGCGCGTTATCACAACATCGGACGAGCTGCTTCAGGAACTCGTCAACCTCAAGCGTTAGGGGTAGTCAATATTGACCGGTAAACTTGGGTGCGACGCATTGGCCGGCAGCCGTGCGTCGCACCTGGGCCGGCGCTCCTCGGGCGCAGGCCGGTCCCCGGTCCGCCCCAACCGGCCAGGCCAGCCAGACGAATGAATTCGCCGCCTGAGACTGCGAAGTGCGTTAAAACGCACTATTCCAACTATTCCAGCACGGTAGTAACCTGTTTCAACAAGTTTCGCAATTATAGGCAGACAATTCATTGCTTGCCGAAGCCGGCCTGAGTAGCAACGGAGACTCTTTTTGAATATTTCCACTGTATTTCCATTGAATCAACAACTATTCGTTGTTCCTCGCCGGGCGGGGACGGCGGCGCTTCGTTTGGCTTTGCACCAAACCCTGCGCGCCACTGTGCTGGATGTCGTCGACGGTCGCGCCTTGTTGGACCTGGGCAGTGGGCAAAAGCTGTGGGCTTCCACAAACTTGAACCTGCCTCTCGGCGCTCAAGTGATGTTGCGCGTGCAGGAGATAACGCCTCAGCAAGTCGCTTTGCAGTTGGTTTCACCGGAAGGGGATTCCGCCGACGCGGTCACACGCCCCGACGCGCAGTGGGTCGGCGAGCTCTTGACAACGCTGTCCATCGCGGATGATGGCGTAAACCGGGCCATCGCTTTGGAGTTGATCCAACAGGGCCTGGCCGTGGAGCCCGATCTGGTCAGCCATGTACGCGCGGCCCTGGAAAGCCTGGCGCAAAGCCTGCCGGAAACGGGCGACGGGGAAAACCAAGCGCCCCCCGTTGAGGGCGGCAGCCCCGACGGCGCTGTCGGGGGGCCGGACGCGGGCCGTTTGGCCGCCGGAGAGGACGTGCTCTCCCAGCCCTTGCGCGAGGCCCTGCCCGCGGTCGTGCGGCTAACGGTTCTCCGGCTGCCCATCACATCGCAAACGGTGGCCCTCGCTTCCACCTGGACGGACGATGTGCCACCCTGGGACAAGCAGACTTCCGCGCTGCTGAGCGCTCTGGCCGATACCCTGGCCGTTGAGCCGGAGGGGAATGGGCAGACATCCTCGGCGCGGCCCTTGCTCACGCAGGTGATGGCCCGTGTAGCGGCCTGGCCGTTGCAGGGGGATCAGTCGTTGGCGGGCATTGCGGAGCAGGTTCGCCATGTCCTGGAAGAGTTGGGCACTTCGGTTGAATATCACTTGTTGGACAGCGAGGCATCATTGCCGGCCGGTGAGCAGACCGCACCCCGGCCCGCAACGCCAGCACAACCGCCCGATGCGACGGCGAGCTTGCCCGCCACGACCACGGAGACTACGCCGCCCCTCACGGAGGGGGTCCCCAACCTCGTGAACCAGGTCTCTGCGGGGAGACCGGCCGTTGTGGTGCGGGACCAAATTTTGCTCTACCAGTTGCGGGAACTGGCCACCCGTGTGGTGGACGATGCGGGGACGCCCCCCGCCCAACGGGAAGCGTGGCAACAGCTTACCGAGCGCGTGGATAGCGTGTTACAGCATGTGCAAGGGGAACATCTATTCAACGTGCGGCAGCCGGCTGCACACGTCTCCGAGCCGTTTTACATTTTTCCCCTGCCACTTGCCGCCCCCGATGGGCTGCAGGCCGGGCAGGTGCGCATCTATTGGCAGACCGGCAGTGGGGCGGATAACGGGCCGCCACGCGTTGACCCCCGGGACGTGCGCCTCCTTTTTCGGTTGAACGTGTCGGGCCTCGGGCCGGTAGAAATCGACTTGGTGGTCTGGCAGAATCGCGTGCGGGCACACTTTCGCTCGGACAGCGAGCCGGTGCGGGCGCTTTCCCGCCAACATGCCGGCGATTTGCGTCTGGGGTTGGGGCGTCTGGGGTTCTCGGTTGAGCAACTCCATACGTCGGTGCTCACAACGCAGGTCGATAGGCAGGACCCGCCGGGGAACGAGGCGCTTCCAGCGGCTCGGGGCAACCCGGCCATGCGGGTCGACGCGAGGGCGTAGGCATGGCGCAAGAAGCTGGCAAGGCGCACGTTCGCACCAGAGCCGTTGCCCTACGCTACGATGAAGCCATAGCGCCGGCGCCGGTCGTTACGGCAGCCGGCCGGGGCGAGGTCGCCGAACGCATCCTTGCTCTTGCGCGGGAACATGGCATTGCCATTCGTGAGGACCCCGACCTGGTCGCGCTCTTGGCCCAGCTCGATGTCGGGCAAATCGTTCCGTCAGAACTTTATCCCGTTATCGCCGAAGTGCTATCCTATGTTTACCGGCTGCGCGGTTATGTGGCCGGAGAAGCGGCACGATGAGCGGCGCGCGACCAATTCGCCTATTCACTGATTCTCCTATGCAAAAGGACAGAGAGTTGGGTTTGAAAATGCGATACACAGTACACGACACGCAATACGCAGCACGTTTCACGTTTCGCGTTTTGGCGTTGGCCTTGATATGTGTTTTGTTCGCGCTGGCGGGCGGGGCACGGGCCGTGCGGGCCGCCGGCCCACTGCCGCTCAGCGCCTACCCACGCCCGCTGGATGACAACGGGATCGGCATTCATTGGAGCACGAACCTGTACGGCGAGAGTCGGGAAACAACGGACTACTTCGTGCGTGAATTGGTAGCCATGGACATCAAATGGGTCAAATTCTTGAACGATGGTACCGAAGGGCGCCACCATGATTATTTGGTGGAGCAGCTCGTGGCCCACGACATCATGCCCATCATGCGCATTTACACGCGACACAACGACCCTCTGGACGTGCAGTCGCTGCGCCGTTTGGTACGGCACTACCTTCCCATGGGGGTCTATTATTACGAGCTGTATAACGAACCAAATTTTCCGGGCACGGATGCCGGCTGGCGCGACGATCAAGACCGCGATGTAGATTACTTGCTGCGTTCGTGGGTCTCTGCCGCTCGTGTGATCGAGGAGGAGGGGGGGTACCCTTCGGTGCCTTCCATGTTTCCACCCTCCACAAAAGACCCCAAGTTCGAGCAAACATTCTTCCAGCAATTCTTCCGCCGGCTGAAGGCGAATGGCGACACGGACGTACTTTACCGTGCCTGGATCGCGTTGCACAACTACACCATCAATCACCCCATTCGCTATCCCTACGACGCGGTGAACCTGCACGGCACGCCCCTCTCCCCCACCGAGATTGCGCGTTACCATATTGCATCGGCAGAGGTAGCGCAAATCAACCACTTCCGGGCGATCTCGCACAAGCCACGCACGGAGGGGGGCTACTACGTCGGCTCCACCATTGACCAGGACAGCTACGGCTTCCTGCAATTCCTAGCCTATCACAAGCAGTTCACAGACATTTTCGGCTTTGAGATTCCGATCATCGGTACGGAGGGGGGCACGACCGTGGGAAACGGCGACGACCCCCGCTATCCCCGCATCACGCCAGACATGCAGCGAGACATGACGCTGGAGGCAGTACAGTACATGCTGGACGAAGCGCCGGCGTATTACTTCGCCTATACGAGTTGGCTCATCGCGCAGCGGGGCCTCGATTATCACAACACCGCCTGGGAAACCGACGCCTGGTATCACGACCGCAAGGGCAATCACCTGCCCGTCGTCGAAGCGCTCAAATCGTTTCCGCGTCGCGGGGAGATGCGCCGGAATGCGCCGGGTGGGAATCAGGGGCGCGTTTCTCGCCGGAGGGCAGCGCCGGGGGCGACTGCGAAGGGGGCGACGGCCATCGACGCCGCGGCCTACGCCAACCTGGCCCGCTTCCCCCGGCCCCGCCAGGATAATGGCTGGGGGGTACACTGGTCCACCGGCCTATTCGGCCAGCCACCGGCGGTTGTAGACCGCTACATCGCCGAATTGCGTGCTCTGCAGATCAAGTGGGTGAAGATTACGCAAGGGGATGTACCCAAGATCGCTCACCCCTATCTCATCCGGCAACTGGTGGCCGGGGGCATAATGCCTGTGGTTCGCATCTATCAGGAATACAACGATCCGCCGGCACACCTGGCCGAGATCGTGCGCGAGGGAAGGCCCATGGGGGTCTATTACTACGAACTGTTCAACGAACCGAACATCGCCGGACAACCGGGGGGCTGGCGAGACGGCGAATCGATCAGCGTTAGCCGTATCGCAAATCTGTGGATACCGGCCGCAGAGACGGTCGTGCGAGGGGGAGGATTCCCCAGTCTGCCGGCCCTGACGCCGGGTGGCGACTACGACGACGTGACATTCCTGGACGCATTCCTCGCCGAGGTGGAACGGCAAGGGCGCGGAGACCTCTTACGGCAATCGTGGCTGCCGCTGCACAACTATTTCCTGAACCATCCACTCGATTACCCGGAGGATAGCGTGAACTTGCAGGGCACGCTCCTTTCGGAAAGGGAGGCGGCCCGGCGCGGCCTCTCGCCCGAGCAGGTTCGCGCGATCAATCACGCGCGACAAATTGCCCGTCTGCCGCGCGCGCAAGGCGGTTTCTACCGGGGCAGTACGATCTACGAAGACTCCAACGCGTTTCGCAAGTTCGAGGCCTACCACAAGGTGGTGATGAAGCGGGTGGGATTTGCCATGCCGATCATTTCCACGGAGGGGGGAGCCATTGCCGGTTCCCAGGAAGACCCGC
Source organism: Chloroflexota bacterium (assembly GCA_013151955.1). Taxonomy (GTDB): domain Bacteria; phylum Chloroflexota; class Anaerolineae; order Ardenticatenales; family JAADHH01; genus JAADHH01. The sequence goes on along the minus strand of JAADHH010000140.1, from coordinate 1,394 downwards.
GTTACCCGCCCGTTTCGGATGGCGACGTAGCCCGCTGGACAGTGGCTGCCTACAATTATGTGCTGGATCAGGCCCCACCCTACTATTTTGCTTTTATGCCGTGGCTGCTGGTGAATCAGGCGGCCGGCGGCGGCTCTGGGCAATGGGAGGCCGCAGCATGGTACAAGATGGACGGCACGACGTTGCCGGTGGTACCTGCACTGAAGACGAACGTGGCCGGCAAGGGGAGCCGCACGCGGCGCTATTCACCGGCGCAGATCGCGGCCTGGATAGCGACCGGGGCACCGGGCAGCGGTCCCGTGGCCGGGCAAGCCGCACCGGCGACGACCTTTTCCTCGCCGGCTGTGGCCGGGGAGCCGACCGTCGTTCCGGGGGCGGAGCCATACCTGATCCACGCGGCGCGCGCGGCCACCCTGCGCTGGCGTCGCGAAGATACGGGGGCCGTCCAGGTATCGTTGTATGCACACACACGTTTGCGGGGGCAATTGCAATTGTGGAATGGGGGGCAAATCGCCAAATCTTGGGCGCTGGAGTTGTCGCCGGGAGACCGTCTGACCGATCTTTGGAAACCCGCAAACGGGGCACCCGGCATGTTGGGCTTGCGTCTGCTCGATTCCGTGGGCAACCTGCTCGATTCGTACGGGACGACGGATACGCCGCCGGCGATGCCCTCCTGGTCTCGTACCACTTCGCCCGTAGCCCGTGCGTCATCCAGTCCGCGCCCCTTGCAGTGGGACCCGCGCCTCGACGAGTGGGGCGTGCGCCTGAAAACTGCCCGTGCGCGTCGTGGGCAGACGGTATGGCGGCTGGTACAGGCGGTGTACCAGGACCCGACCGAATCAAGTGGCAATCACAATATCTACGTGGAACTGATAGACGAGCAGGGCCGGCGCATTGTCGGGGAGCGGGCCTGGGTGATTTGGGATGGCGGTCAGGTGCCGATCTACACCAAGGACAAACCGGCACCGGAGTATGCCGCGGACTTTCCGATGTATGCAAAGATGGGTTCTTACCGGGTCGAGGTGGACGGAATCAGCGATGCGGTGCTTGGCATGGGGTTGCCCGTTCGCCATCACGTGAACTTTCTGCTCACCTTCCAGAGAACGCGGGCTGCAGCAGGCAAATCTCGTTAGCTTGTCAGGACACAGCCTTTTTTGCCACAGGTTGCACAGATTTACTCGGATTTTTTGTTTTTCGTGCTAATCCGTGGCAGATTCGGGGGATGCTGAACTCCTTGAGGGAGCAAATTCTTTACAAACGAGTCAAGATTTTGAACATAGATTCTCACGGATGAACACGGATAAAGCTTTTTTGATCTGTGGTTACTGCTCAGGCAAGGCCCGTCACGGCAAGGCGGCCTAATTAGTAGTTCAATACATATAACAAGGGGTCTT
>JAADHH010000043.1:2742-4271 GCA_013151955.1 Chloroflexota bacterium | reverse complement strand
GCTAAACGAGGCCACGCAGGTGGCCTTCGCCACCGGTAGCACGCGGTTTCAACCGCCGTGCAAGGAAATGTGACATTGTCAAAGTAATTACCTTCACAGAATCAATACGGACTCACCTGAAAGAAGGTTGCTCAGAAGTCCATATTGATCGTGAGCAAGTCTCTACCGCAAGAAACCGGCACCGCTAAAAACGCGCTGCAGGTCAAAGTAGGCAATCACCAGCATTAACGTAATCAAGACAACCATGCCGGCCAGGTGAACGTACCCCTCTTTTTGGGGATCCACGCGCCGTCCGCCACGCACGCCTTCGATCAAAACGAAGAGGAGCCGGCCGCCATCCAGGGCCGGGATGGGCAGCATGTTGATGACAGCCAGGTTGATGCTGAGGAAGGCCATGAATTCCAGCAGGTACACCATGCCCCAATCCGCTACCTCGTTGGTCATTTGGGCGATTCCAATGGGGCCGGCAACGCCAACGTCTGTCGAATTCCCTCCGCTAAATCCTTGGGCCAGCGAGCGCACCACGTCGGGCAGGCCGAACACCATCGTGCCGGCAATCGTTATTGTGTTTTTTGTGCTGAGGAGGAGCGCTTTCCAGGGAGAATAGCGGGTCGCTTTGTAGCGGACGATGCGCTCCTCAATCTTTACCCCCATCGCTCCCTGGCCCGACGGGGGGTTCTTGCGGGCCAGGACTTTGAGTTCGACCTCTTCCCGGCCACGATGGACGGCGATGGTGATTTCTTCGCCTAGGTGTTTTCGCGTCGTGGCGACCACCTGCGCATTGTTCAGTATGCGTGTGCCGGCCACTTCCTGAATGACATCCCCCACCTGCAGGCCGGCTATCGCGGCCGGCGAACCCGGTTCGACGCCGGCAATGCGGACCACGCCCTGGGGCACCGGATCGCCAAAGACGGAAAGGGCAACGGTGAGCAAGCCAATCGCCAGCAACACGTTCATTCCCGACCCGGCAAGCAAGACCAACGCGCGCACCTTGCGACTCTTGCGGGCGAAGCTCCTGGGGTCTGTGGGGTCCTCCTCGCCCATCATGCGCACGAAACCGCCAAGTGGCAAGGCGTTGATCGTGTATTCCGTGTCGCCCCGCCGCCACAGTGTGAAGAGGCGCGGAGGAAATCCAAATCCGAATTCCTCCACGCGAATTCCTGCAAACTTGGCGACCATGAAGTGACCAAGTTCGTGAACGAAAATGAGTATACCCAGTACAATGAAAAATCTTACAAAAGTTACCACTCCGCATCTCCTTGCAAGTGCTCTCGCCACCCGACCATCTCGTCCCATACCTCCGGTATTGTCATTGTCTGCTAGCAGGCTGTCGGAGAGGCCTGTTTTCTTCTTATTAGGACACAGGCCAAATCATCGGAAAAGCTGTGTTCATCCTGCAAATCTGTGTCCCCTGATTCTTTCTCCGACAAGCTGCTACGCATTGTCCGAGACTTCGCTCAGAAAATGTGGCCCCTGACGGGGCAGTTGACAAAAGGGCAGGGGACACAGATTTACACAGGCTTCGCACA
>JAADHH010000043.1:0-2734 GCA_013151955.1 Chloroflexota bacterium | reverse complement strand
TTTTTCTGAATGTTTTATCTCTGTTTTTCTGTGAGAATCTGTGTCCTACAGAAACATAGACAACTTTTTGTCGATGTTGACGCCCTAAGCGTCTAGTATCTTCTCAATAATTCGGGGTAGGGGCACGGCCTTGCACCTGCCACGTAGGGCGACCGCAAGGGTACGCCCCTACTTTTCGAGAAGATACGTCTGCCACATATAATTATACTCGAAACTTTGTTTGCCGTAAAGTTTGCGTAGGAGTTCGACTCCTAGCAGAAGTCGAACTTCTGTTTCCTGCCGATCCGGCTGTGAACGCGGTTGCGCGTTACGGCGGCCGGCAGCGATAGATGACCAAGTTCGAGGCATAACCATAGGCTGCGCCGGCAAAGCGCTGCTCGATTGCACAGTGCCGGACAACCATGTCTTCGAGCCGGGGAAACATGCCGTCGTGCAACACCAGATAGCGGGGATGATAGCGGTTCACAGCCCAGATTGCCGCGTCTTCGTATGTCGTTTGGGCGGTGAGCTGCCGGGCGACCTCCGGATAGATCAAACCGGCAAAATCTACCATTGGGCGTTGGGCATAGTAGCCGATGATCCCGGTCTCCAGCACGCCAACTTGCGCATCCGCTCCCGTATTTTCGGCCAGCCAGGTGCCCACCGCGCGGTAGATGGCTACGCGCCGGTCTGGGTGCTGGCGCAATTGCCAGACGCCCCCACCCTGCATCACCGCGAACCCCAAAATCGCCAGGGGTAACCAGGCTCGGGAAAACGATGCCTGTGGCCTGACGCGCCGAAAACCGGCGTACGCGGCCTCGAAGCCCAGACCCACGGCCACCACGCCCCCTGGCACAAGGGGCGCGTAATACCAAAAGTATCGGGATACGCCCAGCGCCGTGTAGGCGAAGAAGAATAGCGCCGGCCAGACCAGCAACAGCAGCCACCGGCGACGCCAGCCCAACGCAAAGAGGACGCCAGAGGCAGCCAGTACGGCTTCCAAACGGTATGTCCAGAATCGGCCATAACTCACTGCCAGGGCCGCGAACCCCTGGGCAAAGGACTGGCTGGCGCGCAACTCCCCCTGATGCTGTTTGACGGCAAGCGTTGCCGGTATGGGCGAGCCAAAGTACCACCAGGCAAAGGCAACCCATGTCCCGCTGATGGCCACGAACAGGCTTACGGGGAGCCACGGCACGCTTCGTTCGCGACGCCACAACAAATAATGGGCAGCCAGCAGCACAAGCAGCAGAGCGGCATCGGCACGGGCGAGCAGCGCCAGCGCGCCGGCCAGCGCGGCCAGGGCATAGCGCCGCCGGGCGTACCAGGCGATGGTGGCCAGGCACAGCATATTGTAAAAGAGCATTTCCCCCCCAAAGGTCGTGTAGAGAAAGGGAAACGTGGGATACAGGACGAGTGCAACCCACCCGACCACACGAGTTTGCCACGCCTGCGCCAGTTGCCAGAGAAAGAGGCCGCCGCCGGCCAGCGAGAGCGCGCTGAGTAAATTGCCGAGCGCAGGTAAGTTGGGCCAGACTTTGCCCAGCAGGGCCAGGAGCAGGGCATAAAGAGGGGTCGTCGTGCTCAGTACGTGCTGGCCCGCGTTATACACAAAGCCACTGCCGGCCAGCAGGTTTTGTGCGTAGCGAAAGGTGATGAACGGATCGTCATAGGCCCAGTGCGCATAGGCCAAGTATGCGGCCCCGGTCACGAGGGCAATGTAGAAGGCAGGCCACCACCGGCGCCACTTCACCTCCCCAAGGCTCACCACGGTACGATTCGCTCCTGTGCTGCTGGGAATACGGGTTGCGTGTTCCGTGTTGCGTAATCCGTGCTGCGTAAGGATGTCCGCCGTGAAGCCTTTACGCAGTACGCATCACGGATTACGCTGTGCATCGTTCATCGTTTCGCCATCGTGCTCCCCGCCCCTCAAGGCGCGCGGACGATGTACACGGGGTCGAACCCGACGGAGAGACGGTAGTCCGTTCCCGTAAACGCCGGTGTGAGCGGCACGCCATAGCGATTGAAAGCGGCCACAAATTCGGAGCCGGGGATCGTGGCCGTCATGGTCACGTCCTGCTTTGCCCACAGCACGTCAACCATTTGTGCCCCTTTGCTAAATGTATAGGCTTCGAACCCTGTACCATAGCTCGCGGGACCAACGTAGATCGCGTTATCTAACTCGGTATTCAATTGCTGGTAAGCAACGTACACGGAACGGGGCGTCGCATTGCTATCCAGGAGACCGGTGTATCTCCATCCAGGCCCGTTCAGCGTGTACCAGACGAAGCCCATGACGTTTTCGCTCAGACCACGTACAAAAGTGCGCACAACGTAATCCGCCTGCATTTCATAAAACTGTGTGCCCGGTGGGGTACAGGAAGAGGTGTCTTCAGGACACATCAAGCCTGTTTCGTTGGCGAAAACCGGCTTGTCGACCCCGTACTGGCTCATCACCTGGCGGAGATAGCGCGCCTTCCCCAGGATGTTTCCCCCCCAAGAGTCCCAGTTTCCTCCGACCGCGTTGTCGTGATCCACTCTCTGACCTACGTAAGACAGGTACGAGTGGTAGGGGACGATGTCGAAGTCAGGTGCAGCCCCGGAAACGAGGATCCCTTCGAGGAATCGTTCGGGCTTTCCCTTTGCCGGGTCCGTCGTATTCGGAGTATCGAGGAGCAATCCGCCAATCCAAACTTTGGCATCGGGGTCCCGTTCTTTGATGGCCGGGCCGACGACTTTCAACATCTCGCCGTAA
>JAADHH010000014.1:1108-42712 GCA_013151955.1 Chloroflexota bacterium | reverse complement strand
GAAGGGCAGGTGCAGTTGGGAATCGCCGTTGCTGCCATCGTAAAAAGGCGCGCTGCCCGAGCGCGGCGTAAAGGCGATGTCCACCCCGGCCACACCGGAGACCTGCGTCTGGGCCAGGGAGCGAATGTCGCTGACCGTCAGGGCCTGTTTGTAGACCTGCACGTCATCCAGCAGGCCGTTGAAGTGCTGGCCCAGGGTGACGTTCAGGGCGCCGGCAGCCGCCGAGCTATCGTTGCCCGAAGCCACCACAGCGCCGTCTACGTAGAGGGAGAGGCTGCTTCCCCGCTTCACCGCGGCCAGATGGTGCCAGGCGTTGTCGTTCAGCGATTGGCCGCCGGCGAGCTCGCTGCCGGTCGTGCTATCGGCCGGGAAGCGGTGCAGGTAGTGCGGCTTGCCGTCGCTGGCCAGTTGCAGGCGAATGCCCGGCTGGCCCCCGGAGGTCGCGGCCAACAGGATGTCCTGCACGGCGGCCGCCCCGCTCTTGAACCAGGCGGCGACAGTGTAATCGGCCTTCGCAAAGTCCAGGCTGTTCAGCACGGCGGCGCTGTTGGCGCCGTTGAATTGCAGGGCGCGACCGAACTGGCCGATTTCCCCGGCCGTCGGGCAGGCGGACCCGCTGCAGGTGGCGTGATTGCCGCGACCGGACGTATCGATGAAAGTGTGCGAGCCGGCCGCTTCGTCCAGGTGCAGGCGTAGCACCGCGCCCGGCAGGCTGGGCGTATCCTGGGCCACGCCTTGCAGGGTGACGGTGTCGGAAATGACGTTGGCGGAGACAGCGTCCGTGTCCAATTCGGCGCCGGCGGGACTGGCATCCACCTGGATGGTAGCCAGAGCGGTCGAGGCCTCGTTGCCCACGTTGTCGGCGGCTTCCACCGTGAGGGTGTAGACGCCGGTGGGATTGGCCTGATAAAGCGGGTACTCGACGGACCACTGGCTGCCGGAGACCGTGGCCGGCCGCGCTGTTTTACCGGCGGTCTGGCCGTCTGCGTCCACCAGGCGCACACGCACACTGTCGGCGACCAGGCCACTGCCGGCCGCGCCGCTGCTCAGGTTCGGATCGCTGACCGCGCCGGAGAAAGAGAGCAGCCAGGTGTTCGGCCGGGTGGAATCTCTGCGCGGCGTCAGCAGAGCGCCGTCGGGGGTCGTTGTGGTCACGTTGGGCGGCGTGCCGTCTACATAGAGGCTGTAGGTTTTGGAGGGCGATTCGCGATGGCCGACGGCGTCGGTGGCGCGGGTCCAGAAGGTGTAGGTTCCCTCGCCGCCAAAGTCGGCCGGTTTGAAGGTGGGGCACCAGGCACCCCCCTCATTCCCCCCTGCGATGGGGGAGGTGTCCTGGCAGGCGGGCGCACCGATCCAGGTGGTGCTGCTCTGGCCGTCTTTCCTGACGCCCAACTCGGCCAGCTTGACGCTGGAGGTGGTGTCCTGGGCCTGAATACCGAACATTGCGTCCTTATTGGCGCGGTAGTTGCTGCCACCCTCCAGGTAGGAACTCAGTTCAGATGTGGGTACGTCCGTATCGATCGTGATCTCGTGGCTCTCGCGCTCCTCGACCCAGCTCCCCTGGTAAAGGAAGATGTCGCGGATTTCTTTGGCGCTGAGTGCGCTCGGATAGATGGCCAGCTCATCAATGCGACCATTGAAGTAGCGGCCGCCCAGGGCGCGGCCCACGTAGACCGTGCCGTTGCCCTGGAATGCGCTATGTCCGGTTTTGGCCGTGTCCAACGAGCCGTTGACGAAGATGGCTTGCTCGCCCTTGTCTTTGTCATAACGCCAGGTAAGGTGATACCAGAAATTCGGTTTGATCTCGATGGTTCCGGCGGTGTCGTTGCCGTAGAGGCCCATGAGGGGCTTACCGTCGCGAATCACCAGATGTAGGCCCTGGTTGTTGCTACGCTCGTCGGTGCCCAGGATGGCGCTGTCGCCTTCACTATTGTCCGGGGAATTGGGTTTCGCCAATTGCTTCGCTCGTATCCAGGCCATGACGGTGAAGCTGCTGTCCTTCAGGCCCAGCGTGGAGGCATTTGGCAACCGTACGACATCGTTTTGTCCATCAAACTCGGCCGCCAGGCCCATCTGCCCTTTGACGCCGGTCTTGGGACACCAGTCTCCGGAACAGGAGCCGTTGTGGCTGTTGTCGGAACCATCGTGGAACGTACTGGCCCCTTTCGCTTCGTCGAAGTGCAGGGAGAAACCAGGAGCGGCCTGGTAGAGTGCCCGGACTCCCCCGGCGGAGAGGGCCGCGCGGTAGACGCGCACATCGTCCAGCCGGCCATCAAAATTGAAGTCCGTACGGACCGGGAAGCTGCCGACCATCAGGTGGCCGGAGCCCTGATAGTGGGCGGAAGCGGTATCCTGGGCCACCTGGGTCCCGTCGCGATAAATCGTGCGTTTGCGGGTGGTTGCGTCGTAGGTGCAGGTCCAGTAATGCCACTTTTGGTCGCTGTATGTCCCCGAGGTGTTCAAGTCGTTCGCCCAGAAAGCGCACGTGAATTGATTGTTGTCTCTGAACCCGAACTGCAAGCCGTGGTTGGCGCTGCCGCTCCCCTGGCCAATGATGAAGTCATAGCTACCGGTGGAATTGCGTTTGGCCCAGGCCGACAGGGTAAAGGACTGGTTGACCAGGTCTATATTGCCGGCGTCCACATAGTCGTCGCTGCCGTCGAAAAGGGCGGCCTGGTTGACGCGGCCGCTGACGCCATTGGTGGGGCAGGAACTCCCGCTGCACGTGCCCTTGCTCTGGCCGGTGATGTCGGCGACGTTGGCGAAGCCCTGGTGCGAAAGGCCGGCGCCGGGCGCCTCGTCGAAGGGCAGACGGAGGGCCATGACGTACGATTGGTAGAGCGTCTGCACTTCCTCGGCGCTCAAGGCACGCTTGTAGATGCTGAATTCGTCCATCTTGCCCTTGAAGGGGAGGGAGGGGGGGGTCTTGAGAGCGGGCGTGGTCTCATTGCCCAGCCATACATATCCCTCCGTATCATTTGATTTAGAGGTAAAGAATTTCTTCGTACCCGGGATGGCGGGATCGTTGATGGAGAAGGTATGATCCCATACAAAATCGTCGCCGTCATCCTGATTGCTGCCACAATAGGTTCCCCCATCGTTTTCCCAGATCCGCAGATAACCTTCCTTCTGGAAATCCAGGGACTTCTTGACATCATAGTGCCCTGTGTCTACATCATGATTGCTCCAGATCTGGCGTTGCTCGCCGCCAGGACGATCCCGCCAGGCGATGCACAGTTCGGCATTGCCGCTGCCGTCTGCCTCGTCGGTGATATTCAGGTGATCCAGGTAGACTGTGCCTGTGAAGCCGTTGGCCCGGCCGAGGTAAAGCTTGTTGAGAGCGTAATCTACGAGTTGGCCGGAGAAGGTGTCGCCGGTTTCGTCCTTCTTCACACCGTTGACAAAGACCCGGTAGGTAGAGCCATCGAAGGTGATCACGACGTGGTTCCAGGTATTCAGCGTCACCGCGTTTGTGGTGGTGTGTTCGAGCCATTGTGCTTCGTTGCCAAAGCCAAAACGCAAGTCCCGGCCCTTGAGGGCCATGCTGGGATAGCCCAACTCATCCCCGAAGTCCGATCCCAAGACCCCCCGCCACTCGTTGCTGTCCTGGGGGTTCAGCCACACCGAGAACGTGAAACTCTGGTTGCGCAGATCGGGCACACCGGAGGAAAGGGTGATGTACTCCGATCCGTCAAAGTCCCGCGCATTGCCGCTGATCCCACCCGTCTGGCTGGGGCAACTGCTGCCGGAGCAGGAAGCATTCTGGTCAACGCCGGCGGCAAAGAACTGGCTGCCGGACTCGTCCAGGCCCATCTTGAGCACGGGAATGCCGGCCAGGCCGGCGATTTCGTCAGCAGAGAGCGCCCGTGCGTAGACGCGGACGTCGTCCACGGTCCCGCTGAAGTTGCTTCCCCAAGGAGCCTTGCCAATATACAGGTCGCCCGTTCCTTGATACCGTGAATTCGGTACGACGTGCCAATCACCGTCCGCTTCCAGTCCGTCGCGGTAGATAGTGCGCGAACCTCCCGCGGCATCGTAGGTGCAGGCCCAGTGATGCCAATTCTGGTCCGCGTAGGAGGCCTCTGTGTCCAGGTCGTTACCGTAGAAGCCGCAGGTGAATTTGTTGTTGCTTCTGAAGCCGAGTTGCAGGGCATGATTGGTACTCTCCGTGCCCTGGCCGATAACGAACATGTTCCGGCCGCCGATCGCGTCCCGCTTGGCCCAGAAGGCCACGGTGAAGGACTTGCCGGCCAGATTGATGCGATTACCGGCATTCAGGAAATCATTGCCGTCGAACTTGACGGCGTTGCCGATCACGCCCTTCTGCCCGGCTTGAGGACAACTGCCGCCGGAGCAAATGCCGTTGCGGGCCGGCATGTTGCCGGAAAAGTCGCTGAACGTGCCGGCTCCGCTCTCTTCGTTGAAGGGCAACCACAGTTCGGCGTAGCCCGACTGTTCGCGGCGGTCCACTACGATGCCGCCGGCCACCTGACTGAGGATGGCCTTGCCGGACGTGGCGCTGGACTTGACGGTGACGTCGCCCGACAGGGTCTGCGTCTCGGCCGGCTGCAAGATGAACGAGGTCGGCGGCACGTTGTCCTGCACGGCGCCGGGGAAGTCGGTGCTCAACAAGCCGTTGACGTAGCGGTTGAACAATTTGTTCTCGACCGTACCCTGGTAGGTGATGGTCTGGCCCGGCTTGACGATGCTGTCGCTATAATTGTAGCGGGCGTCCCTCGCCGTCTGAACTTCGCTTGCCGAAAGCGCTTTGGAGAAGACGGCCAATTCATCCACACGACCGCTGAAATAGTCGCCCCAGGGCGCCTTGCCGATGAGCACGTCGCCGGAACCCTGGTAATTGGCCGCGGCTGTGTCCTGGGCCACCTGGGTCCCATCGCGGTAGATGATGCGTTCGTGAGTGGACGCCTCGTACGTGCAGGCCCAGTAGTGCCAATCCTGGTCCGTGTAGGTCGCCGGTGTGTTCAGATCGTTGCCATAGAATGCACAGGTAAATGTGTTGTTGTCTCTGAAGCCGAGCTGCAAGGCGTGATTGACGCCACTGCTGCCCTGACCGAAGACGAACATGTTATGGCCGCCGGTGGCGTCCCGTTTGGCCCAGAAGGCGACGGTGAAGGATTGGTTGGCCAGGTCAAGGCCCCCGCCAGCGTTCAAATAATCGCCGCTACCGTCGAAGACCACGGCATTGCCATAGCGGCCCAGGTGGCCAGCGGCCGGGCAGGTGCTGCCCTGACAGGCGCCGTTGTTGGTGTAGCCGGAAACGTCGCTGAAGGTGGTGGCGCCATCGGTCTCCTCGAAACGCAGGAGCATGACCGGGGCGTCCGGCTCGATGATCTTCGATGAATAGTCCAGCAGATTCAGGTCAGACTTCACACGAGGATTGAAGCCGTAGACCTTTTCCTGGAAGTCGGTCAGGGTATCGCCGTCGCCGTCAATGCTCAAGGGATCGGAGGTGACCCAGGTCTTCAACTGGCTACGGTCAGCTTTCAGGGCGTAGACGAACTCCCAGCCGTCTATCTCCTGCTTGTCGGTCAGGCCGTCGCCGTCGCTGTCTTGACGGTTGGGGTTGGTCTTGTAGAGCACTTCCTGGTAATCGGTCAGGCCATCGCCGTCCGTGTCGGCCAGGGTGGGGTCGCTCCCTTGCTGCAACTCGAAGGGATCGGAGAGGCCGTCGCCGTCGGTGTCCCACTTGCTGTCGTTGGGGTCGTTGCCGCCGTCCTTCTTGTTGAGCAGGCCGTCGCCGTCGAAGTCCTTCATGCGCGGGAAGGTGAGGTCGCCGGTCTGGCCCCAGCCCAGAGAGTAGCCGCCGTCCTTGTGACAGGTGTCGCTGGGATTGCCGCTTTCGCAGGCATAGAAGCCATCCAGCGTGGCCGGGAAAACGTCCCACTTCATGCTCTTGCCCAGATCGGAGAAGGTGGTCTTGCCGTCGTTGTCATCGGTGCGAATGTAGCAGACCGGGATGGGGGATGCTAAAGGAATAAACCAGCATTCCTGGGTGGGGACGGCGTAGGCCTCGGCCAGATAGAGGTTCACCGGGCGGTTGATGCCGGTCTCATCCAACGCAATCGTCTTGGAGAGAGGCTCGGTCATCACCAGCGCGGTTTCTCCATCCAGGTACTTGCTCTTACGCTGCCATTGATCCTCCATCTGATTGCGCTCAAGGCCTTTGATCTTGTTGACGTTGCTGGTGCTGTTGCTTGTTTTGAGCACATGTTTGATGGTGGCGGAATCGAGGTTGGCATAGGAGTACTGCCAGAAATAGAGGGCGGCCTTCCAGTCGAAGGGCACATCGGCCAGGGTGATGGCGTTCTTCACTTTGAGGCTATACTTGACCCGGTTGCCGACGGAGAAGCCCTTGGCGGCATCCACCAGCGCCGGATGGAAATCCATCGTCTGCGTACGGCTGTCGCTGTGCAAGTTGCCCACCAGGGAGGTCTGGCTGTAGATGGACCACTGGATGGCATAGGTGAACAGGCCGGAAATCCCCTTGCAGAACCACTTGCCGAAGTCACTACCGGAGAAAGAGGTCGCCGGAATGTAGAGATTCAGCTTGGTGCTGGCCTTCTTGACGGTGAACGTTGTGCCGGCGTCGTCGTCCGTGAGGAGCCACTTGCTGTCGCTCTTCTTCTCGATGCTGATGTTGGTGGAGAGCTGGGATGGAAGCTGGGCATCGGCATCCCGCCCATCGTTGTATGCGTTGACCTTGATGATGTATTGCTGGCGAAAGCCGTTGGAGAGCGCACCGGCGTTCAGATCGCTCGCGTATTGCGAATCCATGGCAAAGGTGAAATCGAGGTCCCCATCGGTGACGGCGTCGGCGATGGCGCACACTGCGGCCACCACCGCGTCAATCAGAGCGATCACGGCGGCGATGATCTGCCCCACGATGGGAATCAGGCTGATCGCAAACATAATCACCGTAGCGATGATGGTAGCGACCATGCCGGCCAGGGCCGCGTCGAAGGCCAGACCGCCAAAAGCGCCAAAACTCCCCTCCGCCCACTGGGCAATAAACACGCCCACCGTCACCCCGATGGCGATCACGGTCAGGACGACGCCGGCCTTCATCGAAGCGCCCCGGATATCCTTGGCGATGGCGCTCGAGGCGGCCCTATACGTGCCGGAGAAACTGGATACTTTGCCGGCCATCGTGGCGGCTGCCTTTGCACCCCGCCAGGCCTTGGCGACACTTTGCACTGTTTCCACCGTATCCACCACCTCGGAAACGACGGCCAGACTCAAGGCGATGTTCTTTAGCACGGGTCCTGCTGATGATTTTCCGTCGTAGCTGGCCGCAATAGACATGCTCAGGGCGGCGGCGCTCAGACCGGCTTTGGCGCCCATGGCCAGGTTTTTGTTCCGTACCTGGAGCTTGAATTTGGCTGCACTCGCCTTCTTCATCTTGGCGATCATCTTCAGGCGTTTCTTCTTGAGCAGTTTGCTCTGCCTGCCTCCCCCGGCGCTACTGACAGTATCTTTGATCCGCGCGATATCTTCCAGGAACGGATCATATTTGTTGAGTCGCACAACACTGATAAAATCCCCGGATACCTGATTGGCGATCAGCTCCAGGCCGGCGCCCACACTGTTCACCGTGGCCTGGGCCAGGCTGGCATCGGCCACTGCACCGCGGATCTTGGCGGTGACCAGGGCCACATAGTCGAACGCTACTACCTTGTTGCTCCCCTGCACCATGCTGATGTAATAGGCCTGAGATGCGGTCACCAGCCCATCTATCACCTCTGCGTCCGGGGCGCTGGTGCTGTACATCGGCAGGCCCTTCTCATCTTTGGGCGGGTTCTCTTTGAAGATCTTCTTGAATTTCACCGCCATCTTGTCCCAGTATTTGTCCAGAGGGTACGCTTCCCAGGCTCCGTTGCGATAGCGGAAGGGGCCCCAATTCATACTGGCCAGGGTGCTGGGTGAAACCTTGTCCGCGCTCATGTTGATCTTGACCTGGTTGCCGGAGATGGCTACCACGCCGCCGGGCGTATCCAGGCCGGCGGTGCGGTGGTACTCCTCGCGGGCAAAGAGGAGGGTGGGGGTATCGTCGTGCGAGAAAGAGGTCTTGAGAATATCCGGGGTGATCTCCGAGGGAATCTTGGCCAGATAGTCCTGGTGCGGGTAGGAATAGGTCTTGACGCGCAAGGCATTGCGGGGGATGCCCCACAGTTTGCTGGTCGCAACGCTGCCGTTGCTCTGATTGTCGAAGCGGCTCTTGATGGACTCATCGGCCACGCTCCGCCCTTCGTGCCTGGTGACGATGCCGATGTCCCGAATCTTGTTGCTGTTCTGGTCGCGGGGCGAGGTGAAGGTCTTCTGCAAGCCGTCGGCCAGCTTCCACAGGCGGCTGTCGTCCGTTTTGTCGTTGTCGTGGGCCGGGTCTTCGTAGGCTACGGCGATCTCCATGCCGTGGTCCTCACGCACGCTCAGCCCGGTCAGCGTCCAGTCTTCGGGGTAGGTGTGGACAGGGGTTGCCGGGCTGGTGACCCAGTTCTCGGTGGGCAGGCACCAGGCGGTGCGCCGTTGCTCTTCGGGCAGCGACGTTTGCCAGTTTTTGGGCGTTGGCTTGCAGGAATCGGTCAGGGCCTGCACCAGCCAAACCACGCGCACCTCGTGGGCTTTGCCCCAGGTGCGGACGTTGTTCGGCCAATAGACCATGCGGGCTGCGAAAGCGACTTTGCTGCCGTGCGTTTCGTCCTGCACCAGGTTGAGCGGCACATAGGCGACCATATTGCCCTTGTCATCGGCGTCGCGCACGGCGATGCCGTGGGTTTGCAACTTGGCCGTGTCAATCATCTTGTCGCTGTAGGGGCCGTTGGGGATATCGCCCAGGTTGGCGCAGACGGCGTTGTCCCCATGGCTCAACACCACAGAATGCTTGCCGTCCACAAGCTTGGTCAGGGTTTGACCGCTGTGGGTGCGCGTGTTGCCATTGACGATGTCATAATCCGTCCAGATCCGTTTGCTGCTCTCTACCGGACAGGCGCTGGTGAAGTATTCGGCTTTGACGCCGCTGGTGGCGCCCTCGAACTGGAAGTTCACGGTTGTGTCGTTGCCCTGCTGCTTCAGCGTCAGGGTCGCGCTAATCCAGCGCGTGCCGCCGTCCCAGCCCTCGATCTGGCGGGTGGCCTGCGGGTTGGTCAGCGGCAAGGGGGGGATCTGGCCGCTGCTGGCCGGAATCTTGATCTCCAGCATGGGCGTCAGGCGCATGTCACCGTTCCAGTTGGCGTTGTCGCTGGGCGGTTGGGGATTCATCTGGCTGGCCAAAGTGTTATTCTTGACCCGCTTGACTTCGCCTTGCCGGTCGCCGCTGGGCCAGTCGAAGACGTTCATGGCGTAGGACAGGTGGTCCGGGTTGTTCGGTCGAATCTGGAAGTCCACGAAGACGGGGTAGCCCTTGTTCCCGCTCTTCGCCTGCAGGTTGTCCACCACCAGCTTGAGGGGGTTGGAGTTGCCGAAGCCGGGCACCACCTCGTCCGGCGCGCTGTCCACGCGGTCGGGGACACCGTCGTTGTCGTTGTCGCGGTCGAAGAGATTGGGCGTGCCGTCCTTGTCGGTATCCAGGTCGCAGGCGGTGTTGGACACGCCGGCAGGGATTGTTCCCCAGCACTCCATCGTGTCCAACATGCCATCGTTGTTGGTGTCCGCGCTGTTGGGGTCGCTGTACCAACGCTTGCCGCCCAGCTCGAAACCCTTCACCTCCAGGTCATCGCGCAGTTTGTCGCCATCGCTGTCGGCTTTGTTGGGGTCGGTGCCCAGGCGGATTTCCTGGGCGTAGGTCAGGCCATCGTGGTCGGCGTCGGAGGTGGGATTGGGTGCGGTGGCGCTGGCGCTGCCAAAGGGTGAGCCGGACGGGGGCGAATTGTCAATTGTCAATGACGGTTGGTTGCTTACTGACAGCGGGTCGTGGTGCGGGTCCCAGTCGGAGCTGTGGAGTTGCTCGCGCAATTGCCGGACTGCCGACTGCTCTCTCTGGGCCTGCACCTGCTCTGTTCGCTTGGTTGTCTGGCGCTCGCTGAAGGCGGCCACCCGCTGCACCTGTAGGAGGGGGGTGACCACCGTGGAGATGGTGACGGCCAGAGCCACTGCCGTGTAGACTTTCTTCGATTCCCGGTAGGCGATCATCATCAAGGTCAGCAGGGCAAAGAGGGCCAGCAGTCCGGCCTGTGTGCCGGTGTGTCCCCAACTGCCCAGCGCACGGGAAAGATCGAGCCGGGCCAGCGCGCCGGAGAGGGGCGCGGACGAAGAAGGGGTCGATTGGGCCAGGAACCCCCGGTCGAATTGGGCGAAGTCGGTCTTGATGTCGGCGGTGATGCGTTCGCCGTTCGGCTGTTGCGGATATTCCAGGTGGACGGTCAGGTGTTGGGGCAGGCCGTCGCTGTCGATCCACACCTCGCCGTGCCCGATGATGCTGCGGTACTGGTTGGAGACGTCCAGGGTCAGGCCGGCCGGCAGTTCGCCGTTCTCCTGCAAATAGCGCTCCAGTTGGTCGCGCAGATAGCGGCCAAAGGCGGGGCCGTCCACATCAAACGTGTAGCGTGCAGCGTGGAGCGTGGAGCGTGACGTGTCCTCTCGCTCGACGCTCGACGCTACCCGCTTCACGTTCTTGGCGCCGGCCAGGTAGGCCAGCAAGTCGTTGCCGGGGGCGAAGGAGGTGGAGATGTTGTCCATCTTCTGCCACGCGCCGCCGCTTTGCCGGCCGTAGGCCTGGTCGCCCTTGATGCGTATCTCGACGCCGTCGCCGGGGTTGAGGACACTGCCGCCGTTCTGCCACAAGGCCATCTGCATGGTGCGGTCGGGCAGGTTCGTCTCCCCCTCGATGTGCAGCGTATCCTGCCGGCTGCTGCGGCCCACGTTGGTCACGCGCGGGGCGAGGTACGTCGTCTGCAGGATGTCCGTGGCGAAGTGGTAGGCGCCGGCCTGTTGCGCGCGTCGCCAGGCGGCCTGCACTTCCCTCTCCGCAGGGGAAGGGAGGGGCAAGGCGGAGGCAAGTTGTTTGGCAGGTGCAGAAAGGCTCAGGTGTGACAAAGCCGTTCGTGCCGGCGCGCGCCCGAAGATCGCGAATCCCACACCCATAGCCAGCACAATGGCGAAGCCAGCGATAACGGTGAAACTCAAACGCTCCACAAGGTTAGCACGTTTCATGGTACAGCTCCCTCAAGTTTTCTTCTAGCCGTAACCCGTGATCCGATTTTGAATTCTGGGTTGTCATGTTGCATGGTGCGTTTTCACGCTTCACATCGTGTTACTACTCAGTCTGCCTTGCCTGAGTAGTAACCACATCGTCACGTTTTACGCATCACGTTTCATGCCGTTCATCGTTCCGCATTCATCGGTTCAGAGACGTTCCCCGCGCCGTCCTGAATGGCCGCCTGCAGACGTTCGCCCAGACAGCCTTTGAGCAGGACATGGGTGACCCCAACGGATAGAAAGGCGTCCCGTTGCCGGAGGCTGTCGACCAGCACCACACTGTTGATCGTTGGCTGTTCGATGCAGAGTTGCTGTACCACAGCCAACAGGGCCTGTTCGGACAGGTCGGCGTCCACCACCAACGTGTGGGGCCGGTGTCTGCGGACAGCCTCCAAAGTAGCCGCGGGGTCATCCAGCAAGGCCACAACCTTGATACGCGGGGTCGCTTGCAAGAAAGTCAGCAATGAATTCCGCATCAGGCCGGGCCTGGCGACAACCAAAGCAGATGTTTGTGTCTGGGGCGAGTGCATGGCCTCAGTATAGCACATTTTGGCCGGCGATACATCCACATTTTGTTGATCTTTTTGTTGAGATAAAATGCCGCCATCTCAACGTTTTGTTTACACGTTCAGAAGAAGAAGTTCGACTTCTGCGAGAAGTCGAACTTCTGTTTCCACTTGTTGACGGCGACATTTGACCCACAGACGAATGCGGATTATAATAGAGACTGTAGTCGTACCTTCTCAATAATTCGGGGGATCAGAACGTCATGCCCCCCTACCCCTCCAACTTTTGGGGGAATGTACTCCCCCAGAATCAGGGGCCGGGGGGCGTTCCCCAAGCTATTGAGAAGGTAACTGTAGTCCATGTAACGGAGGGGGAGGTGAATGATGAAAACGATTCAAATGACCATTGACGAACCGTTGCTGGCCGAAGTGGACCGAGTGATCGACAATCAAAAGAGCACCCGATCTGCTTTCATTCGTCAGGCCCTGCGCCTGGCGCTTCGGCAGCTCCAAGTCACCGAGCTGGAACGGAAACACGCGGAAGGCTATGCCCGATACCCTGTCGAGGCAGGAGAGTTCGATGTGTGGGAAGCAGAACAGGCGGTTGCGTAGAAGTTCGACTTCTGCGAGAAGTCGAACTTCTGTTTGACGGATGGAGGAGGCTAACCAAGCCCTTCGTTTTGCTCTGGGTCTCGATGCACTTTTGGGCTAGAAGCAGCATACACCACCGCCTGGCTGCGACTCTCCAGCCCCAGTCTCCCCAGGATACTGTGGATGTGCGAACGCACGGTGACTTCGCTCACGACCAACCTTTCGGCAATCTCGCGGTTCGAGAGGCCCAAGCCGAGCAGGCCTAACACTTCCTTCTGGCGCGCAGTAAGCCGCTCGATGGGCCGATCGTCAGACATCTCGCCGGATGGCACAGTCGCCAGAGCGGACGCCCGCCGGACACTGCGCATCAGTTTGAGCGCTACGCGCGATGGCAGGTATTCGTTGCCCCGGCCGACCTCGCGGATGGCCCGCAGCAATTCCTCCCGCGGAGCGTCTTTCAGCAGGTACCCCAACGCGCCGGCCTGAACGGCAGCCAGCACCTTGCCCTCCTCGGTCGAGCTGGTCAAGGCCAGAATGCAGGCCCGGGGGAGTTCTGTATGGATGGCCGCAATGGCTTCCACCCCATCCATGCCGGGCATCAACAGGTCCATGACCGTTACGTCGGGATGCAAAGCGCGTACCTGTTCCACCGCATCCTGCCCGTTGGTCGCTTCGCCGGCCACTTCCATGTCCGCGGCGGCTGCGATGGCTGCACACAACGCCTCCCGCATGAGGGGGTGATCGTCTACAACCAAGACACGAATTTTTTTCATTGGAGACCTCTTGACAACAAATATCATGTGGAGCGTGGGCGATTTTAGATTTGCGATTTTGGATTGTTGGGTTGCGTAAGAAGTGAAACGTGATGTGTATTGCGTGATGCGTGCTGCGTACTGCGTAATGCCCCCCCCGCGAAAGCCTTACGCAGTACGGATTACGTTTCACGTCGTTCATCATTTCAGAGACGCTCACGGATCACGGAGGCGGACACGCACACGCGTTCCCTCTCCGGGCGACGAATCGACGACCAATTCTCCGCCCAGGCGCCGGGCGCGTTCGGTCATGCTGCGCAGGCCTATGCCGCCGGCAGCGTGCTGCTGCGGGTCAAAGCCCCGGCCATTGTCGGCTACTTCCAAAATCACCCGGCTTCTACCGCCTTGCAGGTGGACCGACACCTGTGTGGCGCGGGCGTGCCGGAGGGCATTGTTCAGCGCTTCCATGGCGATGCAGTACAGGTCTTCCTCCCAGGCGCTGGACCAGTCTGCCGGGCCGTCCATGACCAGCCGGGCTTCGACACCGGCCCGTTGCTCGACAGCTTCCAGCCTTGTCTGCAGCACCTCCACCAGGTCCATCTGTTCCAGGGGGGCCAGCCGCAGCTCATAGAGCAAGAGGCGCATCTCCTTGAGTGCCTGACGCGCGCTCTCTCCTAAGCGGTCTAGTGAATCTTCCAGGGACGGGAAGCGGCGCTGTTGCAGGAGGTAGCCGGCCGTATCGGCTGACAAAGCCAGGCTGTGAATAGATTGGGTCACCGAGTCGTGCAAGTCGCGTGCCAGCCGGCGCCGTTCTTCCTGTACGGCCGTTTCCTCGGCCCGACGGTGCAGTCTCGCATTTTCCACAGCAGCGCCGAGGTGATCGGCAATGCCGGAGAGCAGAGCGATGTCTTCCACAGAGAAGTTCCGGTTGGCTTCTGCGAATAGGCTGAGTACGCCCAGGATACGCCCTTTGGCGTGGATCGGCACGCCGATGTAGAAGGCCCGCAGCGTCTCCGAGACCTGAAGGTCTCGTACGATGAGCGTTTCATCCCGTGCAACCACATTGTTCCACACGTTCAGCGAGTCTGAATCTGCACCGAGGGGGCTGCTCTCTATTCTCCGGTCGGCACGGCCCCTGCCGGGGAGCGGGGCCGTACCATATTGCACAGCCGTCTGCAAGATGCGGCTCTCTTCGTTCAGCAGGTGAATGAAACCGGCATTGCCATCAATCACCGCCACAGCCTGTTCCAGCACCTGTTTCAGGATGGTCTGGAGGTCAATGTGTTGGGTCGTGGCCCTCGTTACTTCATACAACGTTGTCAGTTCGTGTGTGCGGCTCTCTACCACCTGTTCCAGCATCTCCATGGTTCGGGCCCGCTGCAGGGCATTCCCCCCCATTTCTGCAATGGCTGTCAGCAGCAGCCGGTGTCTCTCCCCAAATCGGTTGGGCCGGTCGAAGGCAATTTGCAGCAAGCCCAAAGTCTGGTTAGCAGATTGAAGCGGGACGGCTGCCCGTACCTTCCTGCCGTGGGCCAGGGTCTGGCAAAGCGTACAGGCCGTACACACTTTCGTGCCGGGCGGGTCCGACGCAACCGATTTGCCGGCCCGCAGCGCCGGCCAACAGGGGATGCCCTCGAGGGGGAGAAAGTGTCCCTGTAAGGTCTGGGGAAGTCCGTGGAGGCCGGCAACCACCAGCCCCGTGTCTTCGAGCAAGAGGAGGGCGCTGACTTCAACCCCCAGCGCCTTGACCGTCTGCTCAACGAGGATGGGGATCATATCCGCCGAAGTCGTGGCCCGCTGCAACGCCGTTGATACGCCTTCCAACGCTTCCAAATCGGCAGCCCGCTGTCGTTCGGAGAGGGTCCGTCTTTGCAAGCGTGCAGTCATGTCGTTGAACGATTGGGTGAGGAAGCCGATTTCATCGTGGTACGAGACGGGCATGGTCACCTCAATATCTCCGGTGTTGATTTGTCTGACGCCGGCAAGGAGGCTGTTCAGAGGCTTGACCAAGTTGAGGTAGAAGAACATCGGAAAGATCATGATCATAAACAGGATGCTACCGATGATCAGATAGGCCAGCGGGAGGAGCAGTTGGTGAAGATAGCGACGAAAGTCGAGGTAATTGTCCTCTATGATACCACCACGACCGCCGGCGTAGGGCAGATCCGCCGTGAGGTGAATGAGGTCAGGCCGGAGAGCAATCGATCCCGGCACCGCGCCGGTCAGCCAGGGAGCGGCACGCCAGTCATAAACGGTATAGGTCTGTCTGGCCGGCAAGCCGTTATACGTAATGTCAAACTCTCCGCCGGGGTATAGGGCCAGTTGAAACGTATAACGGGTTTCACGATCCTGGGCCGCGGGCAGTTGATTCCAGGTGACGAGTAGCTCGTTCGCCCTATTCTTGGCGAAAAGCCCGCCGGCCGGGGAGTCGGCCGGGGCGAGGCTCACGGCCAAGGGGAAGATCGCCGGCAACCGGCCGTAGCGATAGCGGACATCGTGCCAGTCGAGCGCCTGACCAAAGCTGACCGCGCCATTCTCATCGAGATGGACCTTGCGCCACATCTGCTCGTAGAAGGGAAAATCGAACGCCAGCCCCACCGGTTGCAGATGATCGAGACTTATTTCCACCCCCAGATCGTTCTCGAACCGGAAGGGAACCACCGCGACATCATATCCCCCCTGACGATTGGGGGTAAAGCGCAGGGTTTGTTTGTCGGCCACAAAGTTGTCGTTGCGATATGCAGCGACATAGACGGGACTCACAATCCATCCCACGCTCCCCAGCACAGCCAGGATGGTCACCAGGGTAATGCCGACCAGTTTGACCATGAAAGAGGTCTTCTCTGGGAGATAGTTGAGGTAGACCAGTGCAAAGGCAGACAACGCAAACAGGATACCCAACGACTGGATCAACTCCGCAGTATTGCTCGGGAAAAAGTAGCACGATCTCAAGAGGTCCGCCATTTCCAATCCCAGGGACAGGATGCTCAGCAAGGCCAGGGCACGGGCCGCACGCGCTGCGGGGCCGCGTGGTTTCCACAACGCTCGCCATACGCTCGATGGTTCTTCGCCGGACGAAGCGTGCGCCGCCTGGCGAAGAAAGACGATGGCCACCCACAGAAAGCTGGCCACGAGGGGGATGTCGGCCACCGGCGGCCTGAATCTGACGATCCCCTGGGCCAGAGACTGGTAACGATGGATGGCGATTCCGGCCTCCCACAACAGATCGAGGAGGGTCAACCCCAGCACAATCTGCGCTTCCCGCTTCTGGCTGGTGATCGGGGCGGGGAAACGATAGGCAAATTGCAGGAGAAAAGTCAGGAATAGCGCCAGGGCGATGCTTTCCAGGGGCATGGTGTAGAATCTCAAGTCTGGGTACAGAGAAACGTTGAAGAAAAGCAGCAGCGCAACACCCGCAAACGACGTAAACGCCACAGCCAGGAGCAGCGTTTGGAGCACGGGCTTCCGCTCCCACCAGAACCTGCGGGACAGGTACAGGAGATAGCCGGCGATGGTGACAGTAAGGATGAACTGGGTCAGATCGCCGATGGAAGCTGGGGTCAGGTATAGGGCGGACACCGGTTCTCTATCCGATCAAGCCTATAGGTTGCAGAGCCAATCCTCATTGTTCACATTGTACCACGTCCGCTGTCG
This sequence comes from Chloroflexota bacterium, assembly GCA_013151955.1. GTDB lineage: Bacteria > Chloroflexota > Anaerolineae > Ardenticatenales > JAADHH01 > JAADHH01. The sequence goes on along the minus strand of JAADHH010000014.1, from coordinate 25,998 downwards.
TTGCGCAAGAAGTGCGGTGCAGGTTGCCAACTTTTGGAAAGTTGGCAACCTGCACGTAGCCTGTCTGCGATGCCCCTACTGGCCCAACTGGCGCAGGGCGTTGAGGATAACTTCGTCGAGGGAAAGATTTTGGCGGTCTGGCAACGATTGCACTGCCTGGCGCGCTTCGGTTATGCTATATCCCAAGGCGGTCAGGGCGGAGATGGCTTCCGTATCGGCCGGAGATGGCACAGCCTCGCCCCCAAATTCCGTATCTGGGAACTTCCCCTTCAGTTCGAGGATCAACCGCTTGGCAGTTTTCTTGCCGATACCGGGCACGTGTGTCAATAGCTCCGGCAGGTCGTGGGCAACCGCACGCTGCAACGTTGCCGGTTGCACGCCATCGAGCAAGTTGAGCGCTACTTTGGGGCCAATGCCGGAGACGCTGATCAACAATTGAAAGATGGATAGCTCTGCCAATGCGGGGAACCCATACAGGGTAAGCTCATTCTCACGAACGTGCAAATGCGTGTGCAAAAGCACTTCGTCGCCGATGGTGCTGTGTTTCACGGCAACCGAGGGGGGCACCCAGATGCGCAGCCCGATGCCGCCCACCTCTACAACGAGATAGTCCGCGCCTTGAGCCTGCAATGGGCCACGTACCGCAACGATCATACCGGCTACTCCGCAGCACGCAGGAAGGTTTGATCGCGGTCGGGGCCAACGGAAATGATCGTGACGGGAGCACCGGCCAGTTGTTCGAGGCGCTGAACGTACTGCTGTGCGGCCTTCGGGAGCTGGTCGAAGGCCCGGACGTCGCGAATGTCCTCCGACCAGCCGGGCAACGCTTCGAAGAGGGGCTCACATGCCGCAAGTTGATCGGTCCGGGCCGGAAAGTAGGTCGTCTTCTGCCCCCCCACCTGATATGCAGTGCAAACATGCAGCGTAGGGAAGCCGGTCAGAACGTCCAGTTTGGTCAAGGCCAGGTCCGTCAGGCCGTTGACACGGACCGCATAGCGCAGGGCGACGGCATCCAGCCACCCCGTCCGCCGCCGCCGGCCGGTGGTGGTGCCAAATTCGTGACCCTGGTCCACCAGCCGGTCGCCTGCTGCGTCGAACAGTTCGGTGGGAAAGGGGCCGGCCCCCACACGGGTCGTGTAGGCCTTGGTGATGCCCACGATGCGTTGCAGCGCCTGTGGCCCCACACCGGTGCCCGTCAGAGCACCACCGATTCCCGTTGCCGTGCTGGTTACGAAGGGAAAGGTCCCGTGATCGACATCAAGCAGGATACCTTGTGCCCCCTCGAAGAGGACCTTTTGTCCCTGCTCGATTGCCTGATCGAGGAAGAGGGCCGTATCCATGATATAGGGTCGCAGCCTCGCACTCCAACGTTGGCACTGCTCGATCAATTCTTCCACATCCAGTCCCGGATGATCGAAGCGGAATTTCAGTTGCAGATTGGCGAGCTGGCAAGCGCGCTCGATGTCGTCCCGGGCCCGGCCAACGTCGAGCAGGTGGTGCATGCGCAAGCCACGACGGGCGGCCTTGTCCGTATACGCCGGGCCGATGCCCCGCCCGGTCGTGCCGATGGCTTGCCGTCCACGGGCTGTTTCGCTGGCCCGGTCCAGCAACCGGTGATAGGGCATGATCAGGTGGGCCCGGTCGCTGATGTGCAAACCGGATATGTCTATGCCGCCCTCCATGAGGCCATCCATCTCGTTCAGGAGATTCTCGGGGTCAATGACCATGCCATTTCCCAGCAGGCAGGTGACATGGGGGTACAAAATTCCCGACGGGACGTGATGGAGGCGATAGATGTTCTGGCCCCGCACAATGGTGTGGCCGGCGTTGGGCCCACCGCTGTAGCGGACGACGACATCTGCTTCAGCGGCCAAGAGGTCTGTAATCTTTCCTTTGCCTTCATCGCCCCATTGCGCACCAATAATTACCGTACCTGGCATGAAATATACTCTCCTGAGATTCTTACTGGAGTCTGGCGAAAGTCATTTTGACCGTGTAACAGCGGCATTTTCAGCCACAGATTTCCAGGTTTTTTCGTGTCTTCTCAATAATTCGGGGTGAGCAGAATGTCATGCCCCCCTACCCCCCCAACTTTGGGGGGAATGTGCTCCCCCAGAATTGGGGACAGGGGGAGGCGTTCCCCAAGTTATTGAGATGATACGTTTTTTTCGCGAAATCTGTGTAATCCGTGGCAAAAACAAAAAAACGCCAGAGTCCAGATTCTTAATCCGTGAATCGGTAGCGGATCAACGTCCAAAGAGCAATCAGCGCATCGTGAAACCGAATTTTCTTTCCCTCGTAGTATTCGCGTCCGGTATACGAGATGGGAACCTCGTAGATACGGATCCCCCGCCGGAGGACCTTCGCGGTAACTTCTGGCTCGAACTCAAAGCGTTGGGCGTGTAGGGGGATTTGCTGGATGACATCCGCTTTGAACACTTTGTAGCATGTTTCCATGTCACTCAGAATGGTGTCGTACAAGATATTCGTGAACAGCGTGAGGAGGTGATTGGCCACCGCGTGCCAGAAGAGCATGGCCCGGCGCGGCCCGCCAAGGAACCGTGACCCGTAGACCACTTCGGCGCGTTCTTCCAGGATAGGGCGGATCAATTCGCCATAATCGCGTGGGTCGTATTCCAGGTCTGCGTCCTGAATGAGGATGATATCCCCACTCGCCACTTGCAGGCCCCTCCGTATGGCCGCACCTTTGCCCTGATTGTATGGCTGGAATATCACCTGGACACCATCTCGCCCATCTTCTTCCCGTAGCAGGTCTTGGGTGCCGTCGGTGGAGCCATCGTCAATCACGATGATTTCTTTGGGAATGGTTTCTACTTCCCGAACACGCGTCAGGATTTCGCGAATTGTCTGGCGTTCATTGTAAACCGGCATGATGACGGAGAGTTTCAATGTCCGTCCTTTCTGTGACAGTGTGCCAGCCTGCGCAACTATTCTAATCTGATTGCAGGGCTTCGGCCATAGCGCGCACGTGCGCAGGCGTGTTTCCGCAACATGCTCCGATATATTTCACGCCCAACGCTTTCATGCGCAAAGCGTATTCGGCCATGCGCTGCGGAGAGGCTCCGTACACCGTCCGACCACCTTCCAGGTGCGGAATGCCGGCGTTGGCCTGTGTCGCGAACAGGGCGTCGGGCTGTATGCTGCGCATCTTCTGAATAACCGCTTCGATTTCTTCGGGGCCATTTCCACAGTTCGCACCAATCAAGTCAGCGCCCAATTCAGTCAACCGGCTGACCGCTTGTTCCGGTGAGATCCCCATCATTGTGTGCAGATGCGTGTCAAAGGTCATCGTACACATCGCCGGGAGGTCCGTGTTCTCCCGGACTGCTTCCAGGGCTGCGCGCAGCTCCTCCAGGTCGCTCATCGTTTCGATGATGAAATAGTCCACGCCCCCTTCGGCCAGAGCCAGAACCTGCTCCACGAAAGCGTCCTTGGCCTCGTCAAATGAGAGGTCGCCATACGGTTCCAAGACAGAGCCGGTGGGACCGACGGACCCCCCTACAAAGACCGCTTCGCCGGCCGCTTTCCGCGCGATTTCGGCGGCGTGACGATTGACTTCTGCGCTCCGCTGTTCCCACCCGTGCAGTGCAAGCCGGAGACGGTTGCCTCCGAATGAGTTGGTCTGAATCGCGTTCGAGCCGGCTTCGATATATGCGCGATGAACAGCCAGGACTTTTTCGGGCTGCTCCACGTTCCATTCCTCGGGCGCTTGCCCCTGCACCAGCCCAACAGACTGAAGCATAGTGCCCATCGCCCCATCACCCAGAATCACCGTGCGATTTGATAGGGATTCTCGAAAGTGGGTACGTGCCATGCTGCTGCCTCCCTTTCGTCGCGCTACGCATGAATCGATCACATTGTATCCGACCCGATTTTACCGTCCTATCGCATCTTTGTCAAACCGGAAGTGAGCGCGGGGTCTGGTGCAAAAATGTGGAGTGCCGAGCGGGGAGCAGGGAGCGTTGCAACACGAAATACGCAACCCCAAACACGCCATCTGTTTTCATACCAGTGCCCATGAGCGGCGCGCGCACCACCAAGGATGAAAATCGCGGGGCGTGAAACGTGAAGACGTGAAACGTATTGCGTATTGCCTCTTACGCATCACGTTTTACGTGACACGTGACACCTGATACCTGACACGTTATTTTCATACCAGACAAGTCTCGATCAGGTGGTCCAGATCGGCGACAGGTTGGCCCTGTACGGCAAGGTGCAGGAAGAACTCGATGTTGCCGGCGGGACCTCGCAAGGGCGAAGGAACCAGGCCGGCGACAACCCATCCCTGCGCCACGGCCCACCGGCAGATGTTCCGTAATACGGCACGATGAACGTTGGAGTCACGCACCACGCCCCCTTTTTCGACCTGGGACCGTGCGGCCTCAAACTGTGGCTTCACCAGAGCGACGACTGCCCCGGTTGGCCGGAGGTAACCGCGCAGCACGGGCAACACACGGGTCAGCGAAATAAAAGAGACATCCACCGTAACCAGGTCTATCGCCTCCGGCAACGAATCCAGGTGGCGGACATTTGTGCGTTCCATGACGACAACGCGGGGGTCTTGGCGGAGCTTCCACGCCAACTGGCCATACCCGACATCTATGGCATAGACGCGGGCAGCGCCCCGCTGCAAGAGACAATCGGTGAAACCGCCCGTTGATGCACCAACGTCAGCGCACACGAATCCGGTGACGTCCAGATCGAGACGCTCCAATGCACCGAGCAGCTTCTGCCCGCCGCGACCGGCGAAAGGTGATGGCTCCCGAACTTCTATCTTTGCCTCAACAGGACAGGGCATCCCCGGTTTCGTCCGCACCTGCCCGTTCACGCGTACCGCACCGGTCATGATCAGAGCGCGAGCATGTGTGGGCGTCTTTGCCAAACCACGCTCCACGAGCAGGGCATCCAGCGGGTTTTTCTCCGTCATCAGTGACCCCTTGGGCAGAAACAAACCGCAGCCCGCTCCAATCGAGCTGCGGGGCAAGGCGCTCTCACCACTTGCGCACCGTGAACAAAAGTATCCGTCAAAGTTTTGCGTTTTGGGTTGGTCAAGGGCCGGCCTGGACGCGACGGAATGAGGATTCCACCATCCTCTTCGTTCCCCTCCCCCTCGCAGGGGAGGGGCTAGGGGCGGGGGTCCCTATACGATTTTCATCCCTCTGCGCCTTTGCGTTAAAACAATTCTCACCCCCAAACTGAAATACACCCCAACGCAAAGGACAGGTTGACAAGGGCGCAAGCCGGTGGTATACTTTGGCCCATGCCCAGTCAATCGCTGTCAAAACATACGACATCCCAAGAACTACGGGGGCTGCTGATCACCATGCGGCCCAAACAATGGAGCAAGAACACCATCATTTTTGCTGCTCTGGTATTCGATGGCAAATTGCTGCACCCCTTTCTTTTGGCCAAAACGACAGCAGCCTTTGCCATCTTTTGCTTGATCTCCAGCACAGTCTACCTGATAAATGATCTCGTAGATATCGAAAAAGATCGCGCCCACCCCTCGAAATGCCACCGGCCATTGGCCTCCGGCCAGCTACATCCACGGACAGCATTGAGTGCAGCGATAGCCATACCGCTGATCTTTCTGCCGCTCTCCTTTCTCCTCGGGACAGCCTTTGGAGCTATTACGACCACCTATCTGGGCATGATGATTGCCTATTCCTTCGTGCTAAAGAACGTGGTCATCATCGATGTGCTGACCATTGCCGGCGGATTCGTGATGCGGGTGGCCGCCGGCACGGTCATATTCCATGTGGAACGGTTTTCGCCCTGGCTATACGTCTGTACGACCTTGCTCGCTCTGTTTTTGGGATTGAGTAAGCGGCGTCAGGAATTGGTACTGTTAAACCAAGATGCAGACAATCATCGGGCTGCGCTGCAAGATTACAGCATCCCCTTCCTTGACGAAATGATCGCCCTCGTCACTTCCACGACCGTGATGGCTTATTCCCTCTACACCTTCTCGGCTCCCAACCTGCCGAGGAATCACACGATGATGTTGACGATTCCATTCGTACTCTACGGCCTGTTTCGCTACCTATACCTGATTCACGTGCGCGGAGAAGTGAAGGCTCCGGATGAACTTCTCCTCAAGGATCGGGCATTATCCTTGTCCGTAGCATTTTGGGGTATGGCCTCGGTGATAATCCTCTATTGGGCACCGCAGTAGCCCTCGTAGGGCGACCGCTAGGGTACGCCCCTACTTTTCTGAATCGGATAAACAAGGCTGAGTAGAGCAGGGAGATTGTTCGGCTAATCTGTGGCCAGCGTTCTCGTCACGGGTCCGGTTGGCTATAGGCCTTCAGATAGTGATTTTGACACGGAGGCCTGTACCGTCTGGCCGTGCCGGATTGAAATCGGCACTGGGCTGTCTTGGCAAGCGGCTGAATGCGCGCCGGGTAGTCGCTTGAGCGACTTTGTCGTGCCGCCAGCCAGTGACGGCCTCAGCCTGTCATGGCAACCGGAAACGAATACCCCCCGAACGAGCGGTGTGATTCTGTGTTCACCCATACCCGTGAAAAGGTGTGTCGGTCAAGCAGCTCATGGATGGAAGCAAACACGGATTTTCCCGGTGTTCTCCATCCATGAGTCTGGTGCCCGTGGCAACCCCCATAGCGAGGGAGAGACTACCGTTTGGTGTATTGTTTGGCGCGGCGTGCCTTGACCAAGCCGGGCTTCTTGCGTTCCTTCATTCGTGCGTCACGGGTAAGGAACCCGCCCCGGCGCAAGACCGGTCGCAATGTCTCATCCAGCTTGACCAGCGCTCGGGAGATAGCGTGCCGTACGGCACCGGACTGCCCCGTGGGGCCTCCACCCTTGACCAGCACAGTAATATTGAGGGCATCTTGCATACGAGTCGCCTCAAGCGGTTCCTGCACACGCAAAAGATCAGCCGCCCGGGTGAAATACTCCTCGAAGGGACGACCATTTATGATGATACTCCCCTCCCCCTCCGAATACAAACGCACCTGAGCAGAAGAAGTCTTTCGACGACCAACGGCATAGAAATAACGTTCTGAAACCAAGGTTGCCTCCTCTATAGATCCAGCGGTTGGGGGTCTTGCGCTTTGTGAGGGTGGTCTGGACCAGCGTAGACCTTTAGCTTTTTTATCACCTGCCGACCCAAACGATTGTGCGGTAACATTCCACGAACCGCCAACTCAATCACGCGTGTAGGATGCTTCGCCAATTGATCGCGCAGCGTGATGGTACGTAATCCTCCTACGTAGCCAGAGTGGCGGTAATATTTTTTCTGATCCATTTTGCGTCCTGTCACGCGCACTTTTTCTGCGTTTACCACCACAACATAGTCTCCGGTATCTATATGCGGCGTAAAGACCGGTTTGTGCTTTCCGCGAAGCACGTGCGCAATCTGTGAAGCCAGGCGTCCCAGAGTTTTGCCGGTGGCATCCACCACGTACCATTCCTGTTGCTCTTTGGCCTCATCAGCAGATATTACGGTATAAGTCTTCACTGCATCTCTCCTAAGTTCCCATTTACGATCAATCGTAGTATACAGCCATCAGGCACAACCCGCAAGGGGAAACTGTTGGCCCCGCCGTTCCTCGCGGGGTGCCGCCCAGAAGCGGCGCGAGCTGTTGTGCCGAAATCTCTCCCCGGCCAACTTGCAAAAGCGTCCCCACCATCCTGCGCACCATTCGATAAAGAAAGGCATTCGCCTCGACATCGAAGGTCACGATCTCGTCCTGCCGCCGGCACGTGGCGCGGAATACATGGCGCACACTGTTCGTGCCCTGTGGCGGCCGGCCAAAGGCAATGAAATCATGCTCGCCAAGCAAGGCCTGCGCGGCCCGATTCATTGCCCCCACATCCAACGGCTCTCGCACGTGCAAGGCAAAACGTCGCTGCAACGGCGAGCGCACCACGCGATTCAATATGCGGTACCGGTAGTGACGGCGCACCGCGTCGTAACGCGGGTGGAATTCTGCCGGCACAGGTTCTACCCTTACCAGGCTGACATCCCATGCCAAGCGCGCATTCACCGCTTGCAACAGGTCGTTTGGCGAATGGGACCACGGCAATGAAAAAGCGATTACCTGTCCCGCCGCATGAACTCCGCTGTCCGTGCGGCCGGCCCCGGCCAGCAAAATGGGCGTGCCGGCCAAATCGTGCAGGGCGGCCTCCAATTCTCCCTGGACGGTACGCTCGGTTGTCTGTCTTTGGAACCCACAGAATTCTGTGCCGTCGTACTCTACAATCGCTTTGTACTTTGGCATGTGCCGCAACAAATGAGCGCGGTCTAGCTGACCAACTCCAGGATCACCATGGGCGCGGCATCTCCTTTTCGGAAGCCGAGTTTCACCATGCGGGTATAGCCCCCCGGGCGGTCAGCATAATCATCTGCCAGCTCATCGAACAGCTTAGAAACCAGACGCTTGTCTTGAACCTTACGAAAGGCCAGCCGGCGCGCATGCACAGCATAGCTTTCGTCTTCCTGGGCACGTTTTGCCAACGTGATCAGTTTTTCCACATCAGCACGAATGGCACGCGCGCGTGCTTCCGTGGTCTCTATTCGTTCGTGCTCAAGTAGCGCGATGATGAGATTACGGAACAATGCTTTGCGATTTCCCATCGAGCGATTGAGCCTACGGCCTGCTACACGATGTCTCATACAGCCTCAATCTCCTCTAAAAGCTCATCCTCATCTTCGACAACGTCGTCTACTGGTTCGAGCAGGTAGTAGAGTCCTTTTTCTTCCAGCTTTTCTACCAACTCTTCCAAGGATTTCTCGCCGAAGTTTCGGATGGCTAACATTTCATCCCGGCTTCTCCGCAGCCGCTCGATTATTTCACCCACTTCCGTAATGCCGGCACGCTTGAGACAATTGAAAGCCCGCACAGTCAGGCCCAATTCTTCTATTGGCATATTGTACACGGCCGGTTCAATCGCCTGCTCGGAGCCTTGGTCCAGAGTCTCCGCCGTTTCTGAAGGCTCCTTCACTTTGCCCAGAGAGGTGACGATCTGGAAATGCTTGACCAGGATTTCTGCTGCCTGGGTGACAGCCTTGTCCGGCGAGACAGTGCCATCGGTCCACACTTCCAAGGTCAGGCGGTCGAAGTCGGTCATCTGTTCCACGCGAGTCTGTTCCACAGAATAGCGGACCTTCCGTATAGGGCTAAAGATGGCATCTACCGGAATCTCGTCGATGGGCAGGGGACCGCGATCATCAGCAGGAGAATACCCCCGACCATGATCCACGGTCATCTCCAACTCGATTTCCGAGTCGGAAGAGTCCAAGGTCAACAAGGGTATTTCCGGATTGATGATCTCAACTTCGCTTGGACAAATGATGTCGGCCGCTGTAACCACGCCTTCACCACTTGCTTCCAGCCGTACCCGTACCTCATCTTCCGCGTGCAAGAGCAAACGCACCTGTTTTAGATTCAACAAGAGTTGAACCGTGTCTTCCTTCACCCCTGGAATTGGGGAGAATTCATGGTGAATGCCCATGATGCGGACCGAGGTAATAGCCGCCCCCTGTAATGAGGAAATCAAAACTCTCCGGAGGGCATTTCCTACGGTGACTCCGTACCCAGGCTCCAACGGCCCAATTACGAAACGACCATAGTCCCGCGTGATAACGTCCCGGTTTACTTTAGGATATACGATTTCTAGCAAGAGGCCCCCTCCTACGTCAAACACGTATCCAGGTCGAGCATCAGCCGGCAACGCACGCCAACCGACTGCTGGAACCGGCAATTACTATCGTGAGTAATATTCCACAATAAGCTGTTCGTTGAGTGAAATGTCAATGTCGCCACGTTCAGGCAAAGTGAGCACTTGTCCGGCCATGTTTTCGTGGTCCGTAGACAACCAACCGGGCAAACGCTTTTGCTCCAATTGCTCTTTCTGCGTCTGGAAGAATTCCATTTTGCGACTTCTCTCACGTACAGCAACTTGATCCCCCGATTTCACCAGGAATGAGGGGATGTTTGTCTTGCGACCGTTCACATCGAAGTGCCCGTGCAACACCAACTGTCGCGCCTGGGCCCGCGATTCGGCGAATCCCATGCGATAGACGACGTTGTCCAGCCGTCGCTCCAGAATCTGCAGGAGCACCTGGCCCGTCTGCCCCGGCCGGCGCAAGGCCTGACGATAGTACCGTCTGAATTGTCGCTCGAACACGCCATAGATGCGCCGCGCCTTTTGCTTTTCCCGAAGCTGCAAGGAGTAGTCCGACTGCTTGCGCCTGAATCTTTGTTTGTTGCCGTGCATTCCAGGGGCATAAGCCCGTTTTTCCAGGGCACACTTCGGACTAAAACATCGTTCGCCTTTTAGAAAAAGCTTCTCGCCTTCTCGGCGGCATAGTTTGCATACTGCCTTTGTATATCTGGCCATAACTACCTCTCCCTCAACTTGCTTGATGTAGCAACCACCGGTTTTCGATGACCGGAGGCGTGCAACTGATGATACGAACGTAAGCGTTCAGCGACTACCCCGGAAACACCCGCTTCATTCTCTGTCTTGCTACGGATCACACAGATTTTCACGAATTTCTTGTTTTTTCCGTGTTAATCCGTGCAATCCGTGGCAGATTCAGGAGACGCTGAACGGTTGCATACGAACTACACCCGGCGCTTTTTTCGGGGCCGACATCCATTGTGGGGTATCGGCGTCACGTCCGTGATGGATCGGACTTTCAGGCCGGCACCCTGCAGAGAGCGAATGGCCGCTTCCCGGCCGGGTCCAGGCCCTTTCACGAAGACCTCGACTTCTCTCATGCCGTGATCTTGGCTTTTGCGAGCGGCCGTTGTTGCCGCCATTTGGGCAGCATAAGGCGTACTCTTGCGCGACCCCTTGAATCCGGCCACACCGGCACTGGCCCACGCCACAGTGTTCCCTTGCAGGTCTGTGATGGTTATGATGGTGTTGTTGAAGTTGGAATGAATGTGCGCCTGTCCAATCGGAACGTTTTTGCGCTCACGTCGCCCCCCGCTCCTCCTCGATCGTCCTTTGTCTCGTGCCACAGTTCCCTCGCTTATTTCTTAACGCGCGATTGACGGCGTCCGGCAACTGTCCGTCGCGTCCCTCGCTTTTGTCTGGCATTGGTGCGTGTACGCTGTCCACGCACAGGTAAGTTCCGGCGATGTCGCAATCCACGGTAACAATTGATCTCCTGCAAGCGCTTGATGTTCATGCTCACCTCGCGTCGCAAGTCACCTTCGACTTTGTAGTCCTGATCGATGATCATGCGCAAACGGGTAACTTCGGCTTCTGCAAGGTCTTTCACTCGCGTGTCTGGGTTCACTTGCGCCTTACCCAGCAATTCCCGGCTCGTCTGGCGACCTATGCCATAGATGTAGGTAAGAGCGACCTCCACCCGCTTATTACGAGGCAAATCAACCCCTGCTATACGTGCCATACTCGTCCTCCCCGGATATCGTTAGCTGTCAGCCTTGCCGTTGCTTATGCTTGGGATTCTTGCAGATCACGCGAACAACCCCACGTCGTCGCACGATCTTGCACGAATCGCACATTTTCTTAACCGATGCTCTTACTTTCATTTGTCTCACTCCTATCGGGTGCCTTGGTAGGTGACCCACTTCATAATCGCGTCAAAATCTCTGGCCCGTTCGATGTTATGGCTATGGTGTGTTCAAAGTGCGCAGATATGCTGCCATCCTGTGTAACAACGGTCCAATGGTCGTCCATGACTTTGGTCTGCCAGTCACCCATATTGATCATCGGTTCCAACGCCATGGTCATGCCTGTACGAAGCAGCGGGCCTTGCCCCGGCTCACCAAAATTGGGAATCGGCGGATCTTCGTGCATTTGCCGGCCAATCCCGTGGCCCACATATTCTCGCACCACTGCATAGTTCCTGGATGCGGCGACTTCTTCGATGGCCGCAGATACGTCGCCCAGACGATTCCCCGGCCGGGCTTTTTCAATGCCGGCATACAACGCCGCCTCGGTCGCCTCGATCAAGGATTGGACATCGGGCGAAACCTCACCAACGCCTACGGTAAAGGCCGAGTCGCCTTGAAACCCTTTGTAAATCACACCCAGGTCGACACTGATGACATCCCCGGGCTTTAACACACGCGACCCGGGTATGCCATGCACGATCTCGTGATTGACCGACGCACAGATCGAAGCGGGAAACCCGTGATAGCCCTTAAAAGATGGCCGCGCCCCATGCTTACTAATGAATTGGAAAGCCAGTTCGTCCAGTTCCCTTGTGGTGATGCCCGGCGCGATGTGCGTACGCAACATCGCCAACGCTTCGGCGGTAAGTTTTCCGGCGTCCCGCATTTGCCGGATTTCACGTTTCGATTTTATGATGATCATCGGTACGAGCAGACCATTTTCAAAAACAAACTCCCAACCTGGCCGAGCCAGAACCAAAGAGGCCAGCCCTGGTTGACTGACAAGTCTGTGTCCTACAGAAACATCGACAACTTCTTGCCGCCGTAAGCGCCTGCCTCAGTTTTCGCGTATCGCCCGAATGATTTCATCCTGGACCTGGTCGATGGGCAGGCCGCCATCAATCTCCACCAAGACGCCCTTGTCTTTATAGAACTCGATCAGCGGAGCCGTCTGCTCGAAATAAACCTCCAGTCGCTTTTCCACGGTATCGCGGCTGTCATCGGCCCGCTGGTATAGCTCACCGTCACACTGGTCGCACACGCCCTCCGTCGCCGGCGGATTGAAAATCACGTGAAAGGCGGCCTGGCACGACTTGCAGACGCGCCGGCCGGTCAAACGAGCGATCAGGTCTTCGCGCTCCACACGGATATAGATTGCGCGACTCACTTTTTGATTATATTTGGCCAGCAGTTCGTCCAGGGCAGCCGCCTGATCCAGGTTTCGCGGAAACCCGTCCAAAATTGCGCCCGCTGCGCAATCGGGTCGGGAAAGCCGGTCTTCTACCATCCGAACCGTTACGTCGTCCGGCACCAAGACCCCTTTTTCCATGTAGGATTTGGCCAGCAAGCCCAATTCCGTCTCTTTGGATAGATTGTAACGGAAGAGGTCACCGGTGGCTACCTGGGGGATTCCCAAGCTCTCTTCGATAAGCCGGGCTTGTGTACCCTTGCCCGCGCCGGGTGCACCAAGCATAATCAAGTAAGTGGGTTGACCAGACTGTGTCATCGCTTCGATTTCCCCTTTCATGAGTAGCTACTACCAAGGCAAGTGCCTATTGTCGAATAAAACCCTCATAGTGACGCATGAGCAACTGTGCTTCTAGCTGCTTCATCGTATCAACCACGACGCCAACCACAATGAGCAGTCCCGCACTGGTAATCAACAACGTCTGCACGTTGGTAATTTGGCGCGCGAAGAAGGGCAAAATGGCCACAAGCCCCAAGAAGACCGCGCCCACCAAGGTCACACGTTGCAGCACACCGTTGAGATAGTCTTCGGTGCGCCGCCCCGGGCGTATCCCGGGGATGAACCCACCCTGCCGTTGTAAATTCTCCGGCAAGTTCTGCTGGCGGAAAATCACGTCGGTATAGAAATAGGTAAAGGCTACGACCATCAGAAAATAGAGTCCCCAATAGAGGAGCCCACCGGTATTGAAGGCGGAGTTCACCCCCGCCGCAATATCGGCTACGAAAGTATTGCCGGAGGTCATGAAAAATTGCGCCATAATGCCCGGCAAGATCAGGATCGATTGGGCAAAGATCAGCGGGATCATGCCGGCCGAGTTGACACGTAACGGGATATGGCTGCTCTGTCCACCATAAACGCGCGTGCCCCGCACCCGTTTGCCATATTGCACCGGTACGCGACGCTCTCCCTCCTGAATGAAGACGATTGCCGCCACCGTGACGACGGTAATGATGGTGAGTGCGATCAATGCCAGGCCACCAGACGCCACTAGCTGCCCCACGTTCTGCGGAATGCCGGCCACGATGCCCCCGAAGATGATGATCGAAATCCCGTTGCCCACACCTTCATCTGTAATCAACTCGCCCAGCCACATGGCGAACATCGAGCCGGCCGTCAGACTGGTCACCACGGCCAATGTCGGGATTGGGTCGGTGAACAAGCCGAAGTGCTTGAGCAAAGGCGGCCCCCCTCCCAGCGGATGCGCCAGCAAGGTGGCCTGGGCAAAGCCTTGCAAAGCAGCCAAAGGGATGGTCATCCAGTAGGTGTACAGGTTCATTTTTTGCTGTCCCTGCTCCCCCTCTTTGGCCAATTCTTCGAGTTGGGGGATCAGGGGCGTGACCAATTGCATGATAATGGACGCTGTGATATAGGGGTACACACCCATTGCCACCACAGAGAAGTTGCGCATAGCACCACCGGAAAGCATGTTCAGGAAACCGAGCAGTTGGTTTGCCTCGAAGACCTGCTTCAACCCGGCCTGATCCACTCCCGGCACCGGCACATGTGCGGTCAGCCGGAAGAGGACTAAGATGCCCAGTGTAAATAAGATTTTTCGCCTGAGATCAGGCAATCGCCAAGCATTACGCAGCGCTTCAATCATTTCCTACTCCTGATGGGAGTACTTCAACGGTTCCGCCGGCCGCTTCAATCTTTTCGCGCGCACTGGCAGAAAAAGCATGCGCCGAGACCCGCAGCGGCACGTCTACATCTCCATTGCCCAATATCTTCACCGGCTTGCGCAGGCTGCGAATGGCGCCACGGTTATGTAGGGCTTCCAGGGTGATTTCTTGGCCGGCCTCGAACAATGCGGCCAGTCGTCCCACGTTCACCGGCTGGTATTCCACCCGAAAGATATTGGTGAAACCCCGCTTCACCGGCATCCGGCGCACCAGTGGCAATTGGCCGCCTTCAAAGTAGGGGCCCTTTCCGCCACCGCTACGTGCGCCCTGTCCCTTGCGGCCGCGGCCCGCATACGTACCATGGCCAGAAGCGTCTCCCCGGCCACGGCGCTTGCGTGGCTTTACGGACCCAGGAGCCGGTCGCAAATCATGTAGTTTCATTTTCTTCCGCTCCTTCATCCAGGTATTCCACGGTCACCAGATGTTTAACAGCCTGGATCATACCCGCCAGCGCTGGATTCAGGGTATGTTCCACCGTATCGCCCAGTCGCCTCAAGCCAAGGGCGCGAACTGTGGCCTTCTGTCGTTGAGAATAGCCGATTGCGCTCTTGGAGTACTGTACCCGTACACGTTGTTGCTCAGCCAACATGATCCCTCCACCAAATGGGGCAGACATCTTGCACCGGTTTCCCCCGGCGGGCAGCTTCCTCTTCGCTATTTTTCAACTGGCCCAATCCGCGCAAAGTGGCTTGAGCCACGTTCAGGGAATTGCTGCTTCCAAGAGATTTCGTAAGGATATCCCGAATTCCTGCCGCTTCCACGACGGCCCGCACACCCCCGCCAGCGATGACTCCCGTACCGGGTGAGGCCGGCTTCATCAAAACCTTCGCCGCGCCAAACGTTGCCAGCAAGGAATGCGGAATCGTGCTCCCGACCAGTGAAACCTCCACCATTTCTCTTTTCGCTTTTTCTATGCCTTTGCGAATCGCCTCGGCTACTTCACGTGCCTTGCCGATACCAAGCCCCACACGTCCCTTTCGATCTCCCACGACAACGACGACCCGAAAGCCAAACCGGCGGCCACCTTTGACCACTTTCGCCGTGCGGGTTATGCTGATGATACGCTCTTCAAATTCGGGGGCTTCCCGCTCACGCTGATTACGTCTGGCCATTTGTCCTCCTCTTTAGAACTGCAGCCCGCCCTTACGGGCACCTTCGGCAAGGGCTTTGACACGACCATGATACTTGTATCCCCCGCGATCAAAGACGACGGTCTCAATTCCTTGCGCCTTGGCACGCCGGGCTACTTCCAATCCCACTTTTCGCGCTTGTTCCACCGGCGACAGTTCCCCGATTTCCTGCCGCACATCCTTATCCAACGTGGAGGCCGATACCAGGGTGTGCCCTTCCTCGTCATTGATCACCTGTGCATAGATGTGATGTAAGCTGCGAAACACGTTCAGTCGCGGACTGTCGGGGCGGCCCGCCAATCTCTTTCGCACACGGCGATGTCTGCGTTGCCGAAGGGCTGTACGGCTAGGCTTCTTTCCCATGAGATTCTCCTGTTCCGATTTCTAAATAGCGATTCCTGATTTGTACCTGTTCAGCCTGCCTCCGAGGCGACGGATGAATTCGCCGCCTGATACGGCAAAGTGCGTTGAAACGCACTATTTTGAGAACGACAGCAACCCGTTGAAACGGGTTTCACGATAACAGGTGAGCAATTCATTGCTCGCCGAGGCTATCCAATCTTACCGCTCTTGCCGGCCTTGCGCCGTACAATCTCGCCTTCGTAAAGGATGCCCTTGCCTTTGTATGGCTCTGGCGGGCGCACGCGGCGGATGCGGGCAGCCATTTCTCCTACCATTTGTTTGTCGGGCCCGGCAATGGTGAAGGTGCGATACCCCTTTTCCACCTCGAAGACGATTCCAGGCGGAGGGGTGAAGCGGACCGGATGGGAAAGCCCCACATTGAGCACCAGGTCTTCCCCTTGCGCTTCCGCGCGATAACCAGTTCCTTCCAGCCTCATTCGTTTTTGGAATCCCTCGGACACACCGATGACCATGTTTGCCAACAGAGCACGCGTAAGCCCGTGCAAAGCCCGATGGTTCCTTTGGTCCGTCGGGCGAGAGACCAGCAACACTGTCTCTTCCTGGCGTATCGTCATGTCAGGGTGAAACTCTCGTTCCAATTCCCCCTTGGGGCCTTTTACCGACACTTTTACACCTTGAATATTTATTTGAACCCCATTAGGGATAGGTATAGGCAACCGTCCCACTCGAGACATTTTGCTTACCTCCAGTTTTCCAAACGCTACCTTGTTCGCCCAAGAAGTTCAACTTCTCGGAGAAGTTGAACTTCTAAGTTACCAGATCTCACAGATGACTTCGCCGCCCACGCCCAGACGTCGCGCCTGACGGTCGGTCAACAGTCCGCGCGATGTAGAAACGATGGCAATTCCCATTCCGCTGAGCACCCAGGGAATATTTCCCTTTCCCCGATAGGTGCGCCGCCCCGGTTTGCTCACGCGACGCAAGCCGGTGATCACAGGGATTTTTTCAGCGTCATATTTGATCCAAAGACGAAGCATGGCCTGTGGCTTGCTCTCGACGGTTTCTACTTGCTTGATATACCCTTCGTCCACCAAAATCTTGGCTATCGCCCTTTTGATCTTCGATGACGGAACCAGCACATAGGCATGTTGTGCCATCTGAGCATTCCGAATACGAGTCAGCATGTCAGCTATCGGATCGCTCATGGTCATAGTCTTCTCTCCTCTTTCTTAGTAAGCCCCAAACTGCCTAGTCTTTCACGGCGAGACGCACAAATTGCGCCACGCTTCATATTTAACGAAAGGCCAAAGCTAACGCCGCAGGCCGTTACCAACTGGACTTGACAATGCCAGGAATCATGCCTTCCATCGCGTGTTTCCGGAAGCAGATACGGCACATCCCGAAGCGGCGCATATATCCTCGCGGCCGCCCGCACAAACGACAGCGGTTGCGCACCCGATACTCATACTTGCGCTTTTTTTCTCTGGCAATCATGCTTTTCTTGGCCAATGGTGTACCTTTTCCTTTCGTATTCTCGTGCTAGACCCGCTTGAAGGGCATACCGAATGCACGCAAAAGTTCCCGGCCCTCATCATCACTTTTGGCCGTGGTAACGATACTGACTTCCATGCCACGCACCTTGTCAATCGAATCATAATCTATCTCGGGCCAGACCAGTTGCTCTTGCAAGCCCAAGGTATAGTTGCCTCGTCCGTCAAAAGCATCCGGAGAAATGCCGCGGAAATCCCTTTGCCGGGGCAGGGCCACGCTGATCAAACGGTCAAGGAAATTCCACATCCGTTCTCCACGCAATGTCACCTTGATGCCAATCGGATTGCCCGTACGCAGCCGGTATACCGCGATGGAACGTCGGGCGCGCGTGATCACCGGGTGTTGGCCGGCAATGATTTCAATGTCGCGGGTAGCGGCATCCAGCGCTTTGGCATTCTGCAATGCCTCTCCCACCCCCACATTCACCACAACTTTGGCAATCCGAGGCACTTCCATCACATTGCTATATTGAAAGGCCTCCATCAATTGTGGAACAACTTGTTCTTGGTATATTTTTTTGAATCTAGCCACAATCTAGCTCTCCAAGTCCATACTGCACGATCCGGAATGGATCACGCATGATGCGTAGCAGCGCAGGTAACATCAGGCAACACGAATTCAGGTATTATCCACGTATTGGCCACATTTTCGACAGGTGCGCGCACGCCGGTTGTCTGCCGTCAGGGTGATGCCCACGCGCGTAGGCTGATCGCAATGCGGACAGACCAACGCCACGTTCGAGATGTGGAGGGGCCCTTCCAATTGAATGCGACCGGCCTGGGTCTGCACCTGTCCGGTGGGCCGCTGATGCTTGGTACGCATGTTGATGCCGCTCACAATCACGCGGTCGCCATTCGGGTTCCGTTGGCCAACGTGGCGGCCTTTTCCTTTGCGCCCAGGGATCACACGTTTAACCTCGCCACGTTCGCCACTCCAGTTGCCGGCCACCACTTCTATGGTATCATTTTCACGGATTCTCATCTACACACCCTCCCTACAAAACCTCCGGAGACAGGGACACGATTTTCATGAACCCCTTTTCGCGCAATTCGCGGCCAACGGGGCCAAAGATGCGCGTCCCTTTTGGATTCCGAGCATCATCCAGAATCACGGCGGCATTCTCGTCAAAGCGAATGTGTGAGCCATCGCTCCGGCCGTATTCCTTCGCGGTACGCACGATCACGGCACGGACGACGTCCCCCTTCCGCACAGAGCCGCCTGGTACAGCCTGCTTTACGGTAGCAACAATCACATCTCCGACCCGGCCATAACGACGACGTGATCCCCCCAACACTTTGATGCAAAGGATTTCGCGCGCTCCGGTATTGTCTGCCACCCGCAGGCGGCTCTCCTGTTGTATCACGATACGCCTCCCTCTTGCAGTCGCTGTCCTATTCGGCCCGATTGACGATGTCCGTCACAACCCAATGTTTGTCCCGACTCATAGGCCTGCACTCTCGGATTTGGACAATATCACCAGCACGGGAGGCGTTATCCTCGTCATGTGCCTTGTATTTCTTGGAAGTTGTGATTACTTTGCCATAGATGCGATGACGATGTTGTCTCTTCACGAGAACGACGACCGTCTTCTCCATCTTATCGCTGACGACTTGTCCGGTCAAGACCTTCCGTTGCTCTCTCATGCCTCTACCTCCTCGGCGAACAATTCATATTCGCGCAGGATAGTATTCAGTCGTGCAATGTTACGCTTCACTTGACGAACACGGTTTGTGTTGACCAGTTGTTTGGCGGCCATCTGAAAACGCAAGTTGAACAATTCTTGATAGTGATTGTCAATCTCTTGGCGAATTTCGGCAGCGCTCATGTTTCCACGAATTTCTGCGGCTTTCATTGTGAAACCTCTTCCTATCCTCTGCGATCATGTCGGGACACAAACTGTGTATGAATGGGAAGTTTGTGGCTTGCCAGGCGCATCGCTTCTCGAGCCGCCTCTTCCGGAACGCCACCGATCTCAAAGAGTATGTGCCCAGGCTTGACGACGGCAACCCAATGATCAACCGCCCCCTTGCCACTCCCCATCCGTGTTTCAGCCGCCCTTTTTGTCACCGACTTATAAGGGAATACACGAATCCACAGTTTGCCACCGCGCCGGACATAGCGAACGATAGCCCGCCGTGCTGCTTCTATCTGGCGACCGGTGATCCAGGCAGGTTCCTTTGCCTGAAGACCAAACTCGCCGAAGTGTACCCGGTTGCCCCGGCTGGCACGCCCCTTCATCCGTCCGCGGTGTACTTTGCGGTGTTTTGTACGTTTTGGCATTAACATGATATTCTCTCCTGCTCCAACCAGGTGTCAGGCCGCTATGCCTCGTCCTCCGACAGAATGTCACCGTTGTATATCCAAACTTTTACGCCGATGGCTCCATAGGTCGTGTGCGCTTCGGTCAGGGCATAATCTATATCTGCCCGCAAGGTGTGTAACGGAACACGTCCTTCCCGTACTTGCATGGTACGGGCCATTTCCGCGCCCGACAACCGCCCACTGCACATAATCTTGATCCCTTTTGCGCCCCCGCGCATAGCTCTCATAGCGGCTTGTTTCATCGCCCGCCGGTAGGAGATGCGATGCTCTAACTGGCTGGCAATGTTGCCGGAAATCAGCCGGGCGTTCGTATCTGGGGATTTCACTTCCCGAACGTCAATGCGCACTTTCTTGCCGGTAAGAGCCTCCAGACCTTCGCGCAATTTGTTGACATTCGTCCCTTTACGACCGATGATGATGCCCGGTTTGGAGCTGTGTACAGTGATGGATACTTGATTGGGAAAGCGTTCCAATTCGACATCCGCAACACCGGCCATGGACATTTCCTGAAAGACCATCGCCCGAATCTGCAGGTCCTCGTGCAGTTGCGTCGTGTATTGCTCACCTTCCGCAAACCACCGCGCTTTCCAATCCTTGACTATTCCTAGCCGAAAACCGTAAGGATGAACTTTTCGTCCCAATGTCCCCTCCTCTGCTGCAATCCCGCAGCCGGTAGACTGAACACAACCCAGGCCGGTCAACTATGCGTCGCTTTTCCGCAAGCCTTGGGTCCTCAGTCTACTGTCACTCCAATTCTGCCGTGCGATCACGTAACACGACAGTAATGTGGCTGGATCTTTTTAGAATCGGCTTCGAGCCGCAAAACGATAGCGCTTCTGGGTGGGGCCTTTGTCCGCCCAAATCTCGGCCACGTACAGATCTTCAGAGGCCCACCCATCGTTCTCCTCTGCATTTGCCGCTGCGGACCGGATCAATTTGTAGACCGGTAGGGCGGCAGCCTGCGGCATGAATTTCAGGTGAGCCAGCGATTCAGACACGCTCATGCCCCGCACAGTATCCACCACCAAACGCACCTTCTGCGGTGACATGTGGATATGCTTGACGACCGCTCTTGTTTCATAATAATACTCTGTTGCCATGTTGTTCCGTCCTATAAAATAGCTTTCTCGCTCACGTGCGGCACAGGATTGCGCAAAAAAGCAGGCCTTTCTGCGCTACGCCCCCTGTCTCTTGCTTCCCTATATCATCCGTACGCTCTGGTTTTTTTCTCCCGAATGTGGCCACGAAAAGTGCGTGTAGGAACGAATTCTCCTAATTTGTGTCCCACCATGTTTTCGGTGATGTAAACCGGTACATGACGCCGCCCATCGTGTACGGCAATGGTATGCCCCACCATTTCCGGAAAAACTGTGGAGGCACGTGACCAGGTACGGATAACGCGCTTCTCTCCACTGGCATTCATCGCCTGGATGCGCTTTAGCAATTTGGATTCTACAAATGGTCCCTTCTTCAGAGATCTAGCCACCAAAGTCCTCCTGTATCACGAGTTTTAGGTCTCCCGTTTCGTGTCTCTCTTCCCTGCCCACAGCATTCAAGGTCGGAACCGCCCTGCCAACATGGTGGCCCGTTAGCGTCTCTTCCCCCGCCGGCGCACAATGTACTTGCTGGTACGCTTCACCCGCCGTGTGCGCTTGCCCAACGTGGGTTGTCCCCACGGCGAAAGGGGCCCGGCGCGGCCAATAGGCGCTTTGCCCTCTCCGCCACCGTGCGGATGGTCCGACGGATTCATCGCCGAACCACGTGTCGTAGGTCGCCAGCGGAGCCAGCGCTTGCGGCCGGCTTTCCCCCAATTGATGTTGCCATGTTCGACATTTCCGACCTGTCCGATTGTCGCCATACATTGCACAGAGACCAGGCGCACCTCTCCGGACGGAAGGCGAATGTGGGCATACTTGCCCTCCTTGGCCAGCAACTGGGCCGACGTACCGGCCGCCCGCACCAATTGCCCACCGCGTCCAGGGTACAACTCGATGTTGTGGATCATGGTACCCGCAGGCAGATTGGCAATCGGCATCGCATTGCCGGGCCGAATGTCGGAGCCAGGGCCAGACATCAGCGTGTCGTCCACCTTCACGCCCAAAGGGGCGATGATATAGCGTTTCTCGCCGTCTGCGTAAAAGAGCAGGGCAATGCGCGCCGACCGGTTCGGATCATATTCGATCGCTGCCACGCGCGCGGGGATTCCCAGTTTGTCGCGCCGGTTGTCGATTTGCCGGTATTTGCGCTTGGAGCCGCCGCCCCGGTGACGCACGGTAATCTTTCCACGCACGTTCCGCCCCGCCCGATTGCGGGCACCTTTCACCAGCGCGCGCTCCGGTTTGCTCTTCGTAATTTCGTCGAATGTAAAGCCGCTCATCCCCCGGCGGCCCGGAGACGTAGGTTTGTATACTTTAATGGCCATGGTGTTATCTCCCTGCTCTCAGGTCAGACGCCCTCGAAGAACTGTATGCTATCGCCCTCTGCCAACATCACCACCGCTTTTTTCCACCACGGCGTTCGGGTTATATGACGCCCCCAGCGACGTTTCTTTCCTGCGCAACGCATGATGTTGACGCGAACGACTTGCACGTCAAAGGCAGTCTCGACAGCCTTTTTCACCTGTTGCTTGGTAGCCCGCCGGTCAACTTCGAACGTGTACTGGTTGACCAGGTCCGATTGCCGCATACTTTTTTCGGTCACAATTGGGCGTCGCAACACCTCGTAGATGTGCATCGCTCCCTCCCCGTTCCATTTTAGATTTGGGATCCAGCGTTATGAGTCCGCTACCTTTCCTACGATCCCTCTCCCGTACGTTTTTCCGAAGTCCCCCATGTCTCCTGAATGACATCCAGAGACGGTCGCACCAGGAGCAGCCGATCATAACCCAGCAAATCCTCCACGTTCAGGTACTGCACCCGCAACGTTTTTACATCGGGCAAATTGCTGACCGAACGCTCCACGGCCCAGTCGCCATCTGCCAAAGCGATCAGAACGCTGTCGTGAAGTTCCAGGCGGTCCAGCAAGGCGACCATTTCACGGGTCTTGGGTTGGTCAAAGGTCAGCTCGTCGATGACCACCAATTGAGATTCTGCCGCTTTTACGGACAAGGCTGAGCACAAAGCCAGCCGCCGCATCTTTCGCGGCATTTTCTTTGCGTGGCTACGAACTTTGGGGCCAAAGACCGCCCCTCCCCCCCGAAAATTAGGGGCGCTGCGCGTGCCCTGCCGTGCCCGACCCGTACCTTTTTGACGCCATGGCTTTCGGCCGCCTCCACGAATTTCGCCACGCGTTTTCGCTTTGTGCGTGCCCAATCGCGCATTCGCTTGTTGCCGCACGAGTGCCTGGTGCATGACCGGCACGTTGGGTTCTATCCCAAAGATATCGGCAGGCAATACGACCTCATCTACAACTTCGCCCGCCATGTTATATACAGGTATCTTCATGACTCTGCTGCTCCTGCCGTATGTACGAGTTTCGGGTTTCAAGTTTCGGGTTGCGAGTTTCGCCCTTCGCGTCTCACGTTTTTACGCTCCACGCTCCCTACTTTCCTACTCCCTACTCCCTACTCCCTACTCCCTGATTCATCGTTTTGCCGTTGCTACGCGCCCTACTCGCCCTTGCGTCGCTTAATCGCTTCGTGGATGATGAGGTCGCCACCGCGCACACCGGGCACTGCTCCGCGCACTGCAATCAAATTACGGTCGGGGTCCACCAGTACGACCTTCAGGTTTTGTACCGTCACCCGTTGGTTGCCCATCCGGCCGGGCATCCGCATACCCTTGATGACGTGCCCGGGCGTCGTACCTGCACCGATAGATCCCGGTGCTCGTGTGCGGTCAGATTGGCCATGTGTCTTTGGCCCGCCACGGAATCCGTAGCGTTTCACAACACCGGCGAACCCGCGCCCCTTCGAGATCCCGATGACGTCCACGCGATCCCCAACCTCAAACTGACTTACATCGAGACGTTGCCCTTCTTGGTAAGACGAGACATCATCCACGCGCAGCTCCCGCAGGTGGCGCAATGTGGGCACCTTGGCCTTTTCCAAGTGGCCACGCTCGGCCCGCGTAACCCGAGTCGGGGAAATCTCCCCAAAACCAAGCTGCACTGCCTGATACCCATCGTTTCTTTTGGTCCTGATCTGGGTTACGAAGCAGGGACCTGCTTCAAGGACGGTCACAGGGATTACTTTCCCCGACTCGTCAAATATCTGCGTCATACCTACTTTTCTGCCCAGGATACCTTTCATGGTTCCTCCAGACGTCCAATTGCCGGCTGGCTATTTGCTTTCCAGGTATGGAGTGACCGAGCACGCCGTTTGTCCGCCTTTCCGGCTGCGACAATCACCAATGCCTGGAAGATTGTCCTATAATTTGATCTCTATGTCGACACCGGCAGGAAGATTCAGCCTCATCAGACTATCAATGGTTTTTGAGTCGGGTTCAACGACGTCGATGAGTCGCTTGTGTGTCCGAATCTCCAGTTGTTCCCGAGAGTCTTTGTCGATGAATGCTGAACGTATCACCGTGTATTTCTCAATCCGCGTCGGTAACGGTACCGGGCCCACCACTTGCGCACCAGAGCGCTCGGCCGTTTCTACGATCTGCCGAGCTGACTGGTCCAACAGACGATGGTCGTATGCCTTAAGTCGGATCCGTATCTTTTGTTTCCTCATACCACTCCCTCAAGTTTGCGGTTTGCTGCGTCAGCAGTCTCTCTCTGGCGCGTGATGTGTGCAGCACACCATGTGCTGCGTGATATTCAAGCTATGAAACACGCGGAACGCTTGTGATTGACCCCCAGCGCGATTCTCTTTTTGCACCTGACGCCAATTTGAACACCGTTGCCCAACTGCTGCCCGCCAGGACTGCTCACTCAATGATCTTGGTAATGGTGCCGGCACCCACGGTACGTCCACCTTCGCGGATGGCAAACTTCGACCCACGCTCCAGCGCCACCG
>JAADHH010000014.1:0-1103 GCA_013151955.1 Chloroflexota bacterium | reverse complement strand
GTTACCTTCAGGTTCGCGTTGTCCCCAGGCATCACCATCTCTACCCCCTCCGGCAACTCCACCGACCCTGTCACATCCATCGTCCGGATGTAGAACTGGGGCCGGTACCCATGGAAGAAGGGCGTGTGTCGCCCTCCCTCTTCTTTCTTCAGCACATACACTTCGCTCTCGAACGTCGTGTGCGGCGTGATCGACCCCGGCTTCGCCAGCACCTGCCCCCGCTCCACTTCGTCCCGCGCGACCCCACGCAGCAGACACCCAATGTTGTCCCCCGCCTGCCCTTGATCCAGCAGCTTGTGGAACATCTCCACACCGGTCACCACCGTCTTCCGCGTCGGCCTCAAGCCCACCATCTCCACTTCTTCCATCGGCTTGATTACCCCGCGATCCACTCGCCCCGTCGCTACCGTCCCACGACCCTTGATGCTGAACACATCCTCCACCGGCATCAGGAAGGGCTTGTCTATGTCGCGCTCCGGCTGCGGTATGTACTCGTCTATCGCCCGCAGCAACTCCCAGATCGGCGCATATTCCGGCGCGTCCACATCGGTGCTCTCACTCTCCAACGCCTCCAGCGCGCTCCCACGGATGATCGGAACCTCGTCCCCAGGAAATCCGTAGCTGTCCAGTAGCTCGCGCAACTCCAACTCCACCAGCTCCAGCAGCTCCTCGTCATCCATCATGTCCACTTTGTTCAGGAACACCACCATCGCCGGCACTTCCACCTGCCGCGCCAGCAAAACGTGCTCCCGCGTCTGCGGCATCGGCCCGTCCGGCGCACTGACCACCAGTATCGCCCCGTCCATCTGCGCCGCTCCGGTAATCATGTTCTTGATGTAGTCCGCATGTCCCGGACAGTCTACGTGCGCGTAGTGCCGATTCTCCGTCTGATATTCCACGTGCGCAATGGCGATCGTGATCCCCCGCGCCTTCTCTTCCGGCGCATTGTCTATCTGGTCGAAGGCGTGAAAATCCGCCCCACCTTTCATCGCCAACACTTTGGTCATCGCCGCCGTCAGCGTCGTCTTCCCGTGATCTACGTGCCCGATCGTCCCCACATTCGCGTGTGGCTTGTCACGCACAAACTTCTCTTTCGCCATGTT
>JAADHH010000126.1 GCA_013151955.1 Chloroflexota bacterium | reverse complement strand
TACAACTGGGGCGTGGTCGCCCTACGGGGCAGCGGTCGCCCTGCGGGGCAGCGGTCGCCCTGCGGGGCAGCGGTCGCCCTACAGGGCAGCGGTCGCCCTACAGGGCAGCACGCTCAACGCAACCTGGGCATACAACTGGGGCAGCGGTCGCCCTACGGGGCAGGCGCAAGGCCGTGCCCCTACCCCGAATTATCGAGAAGATACGTTTGCAGAAGGTAAAAGTTGCGCCGTCCCTCCGATGTGGTAATCGAGAAGAAGTCTTGTACCTCGTAACCGGCGGCAAAGGCGGCTTCGAAGAGGTCGCGGGTGTTCTCACGCCAAGCGACCGCCAGTTCGCGAGCAGCCTTCTTGATCTCCCGAAAATTGGGAGGGACTTCTACCAGAAAGGGCTCTCCTCCGGGAAGCTGCCAGTCGTCCGGAATCAGGAGGCCCGTTTCTGTGCGCTGAGGGTGGTTGATGTGCGCGACAGACGGCAGCGCGCGGAGGTGAGGCGCATGCCCGGCACGTAACGCAGCGACTCGTTTCGCCACACGTTCACGCCCGATCCACCAGGTTACCTCGAAACGGTCGGGGTCTACGCCCTTGTTCAAAGCGTCCTCCATGTCCCCATACGGTTTCCGCAGATACATGGAGCAGGTCGCTCCCAGACGGGCGATGTTCAGGTGGGCGTTGGGACCTTCCAGCGGATCATAAGTCCACGTGATCAGGTCGAAGCCCTGCTGCAAGACTTCTTCGCGCTGGACGAGTTTCAAGCGTGTGCCCACGCCGTGGCTCCGGTAAGCGGTAAGCACGCCCATCTGGTGGGAGCAATGTTTGATTCGCCCATCTGTATGTTGCCCCAGAAAGCCGAGAAGGTACCCAACCATCTCGCCATCCGGCGCAAAGGCTCCCAGCACAAGGCCGCCGTTACGCTGCACCGTTGCCTGCACGTGGATGGGGATCACGTCCAGCCGGTCCGGTGTCGTCCAGATCGCCTGTTGAAGGTCCTCCGTCTGTTTGTATTCTTCGGCTGTTTCCAGCCTGCGGATTATGATGTCCATTTTCTCACCTCACCTGACTCAATAACTGTTTGTAGGATAATCCCCGGCGGGCCAGCGACCAGAAGCCGGCCCCACTGAGCAGCACATAGTTCATAGCGTGGAGTACGAGGATCGCGCTGAGCGCGAGATCGTGCTGTACGCCAAAGAGTCCCAAAGCGACTACGCCGGCCCCTTCGAAGATGCCAACTTGCCCCGGCGCGGCCGGCACGGCCATGCCCAGCGCGATCACAGCCAGCGTGAAGACCGCGGCCGTGGGGGGCACCGCCAAGTGGAAGGCGCGGAACACAAAGTAAAAGGCCGCAGCCGCATCTCCCCAGGTGATGACCGACCACAGGGCGATTTGGAAGCCGGTGGTGGGGTCGCGCAGCGTGGCGAAGCTGTCCAGCAGGGCAACCAGGCGTGTGGCCCACCGCTCGGCGTCCCTTGTTGCAAAGCGCATTCGCGCCAGCCCGCCGGCGAGTCGCCGCTGCACGTGCTGTCGCCGGCCAGCCAGCCAGACCAGCGTCAGAATGCCCGCCAGGAACAAGGCACCGGCCACTGCACCGCTGCGCAAAGTCCAATCGGGCAGACGCAGAACGGGCAGCAGCAGGAACAGGAAGACGACCACGGTCAACGCATCCACCAATCGTTCGCTGGCGATGGTGGACAGGGCCGAAGCCTTGCCCACGGCTTCCCATTCGCTGATCAGGTAGGCCCGGGCCAGGTCACCCAGCCGGGCCGGCAGCACGTTGCTCAACAGGTAGCCGATGTTCAAACTGTCGAGCAGGTTTCCCAGACGCGCCGGCCGGGGCGGGGGAAAAAGGAGCTGCCAACGCAAGGCCCGCATCCCCAGGCCCAGCAGGGTCAACAGGGCCGCCGGTACCAGCCAGCGATAATCGGCTTCTGCCAGCGCTTGCTGCACGGATGACCAGCTCATCCCGCGTGCCACCAAGGCCAGGGCCAAAACGCTGATGGCTATGCCGGCGAGCAGCCGGGCCAGTTGTTTCTTTTCCATGCTCATCGTTACCTCACTCGCCAGGGCTGGCGACCGCCAGCCGCCGGCGCAGCTCCTGCACGCTCAATTTTTCTACCCGCCGAAAGATCAAAGGGGTGGGATGGTCATAGACGGCGAAACTCTCGTCGGCGCGTCCCGGGGACCATGTCCAGCGTGCCGGTGCGCGGGCCGGCCACCCGGCCGGTAATGGCAGTCCCGCACCGGCGACGGGGTCTTCGCGCAGGGCAAAGTTGCCCAGTTGCGGCGTGGTCACTTCGGCGTGTGCCAGCCGAAAACCGAGCTTTCCGGCAAACAGCAGGTGGTAGTAGCGGGCCGTGCGCGGGTAACGCTCGGGCCAGCGCGCCAACGTGCCGTAGAGTCGCCTGCTGGCCAGCAAGACGTAGTCGCTCTGTGCCAACCGGTCCGCCAGTCGATCAAATTGCCCTTCGTCCTCCAGGTCGAACAGAGCGAGCGGCCGTTGCCGGTAACGGTCGTGGTCCAACACCTGGTCGCCGGCAACGAGATTGACCGGCAACGCTTGGTCCCAGTGTTCGATGGCGATGGAGCTGCCGGCCGGAACGTGCGCGTAGATCCATGCCGAGGCGCGAATCCAGGAGTGCGGCGGGCGATAGATTTGCGCGAAGGTCAGCGCGTACCCGATGCTGCCGGCCAGCACAGTCGCCGTAAGTGCCCGGCCCCACAGCCGACCGATTCGTCCGAGCCGGTCGGTTTGAGAAAATTCTGCCAGCAGCCTGGCACCCATCAGGCACAAGAAGGGGGTGATGGGCAAAAGATAGCGCATGAACTTTGTGTACTGGCTACCGATCAGCAGGAAAAAGGGCACCACCCAGGCCAAGACAATCAGCTCTCCCCGCGTGGCAGTTCGTCGCCAAGCCCTCCAGGCGACCCAGCCCACCCCGGCCCACCCGGCGGAGCTGATGAGCGGGCCCAACCCCCAGCGCCATTGCTGGATCAGGGGATATACGAAGGGCAAGGTGTCGTGGTACTGCCGCGTGTAGGGGTAATCGAGCCAGCCGTGCACGACGCCCCACTGGACGGCCATGCTCTCCAGGAACATGCCTGTATCCAGCAAGGCAAACGGGTTCGTCAGCAAAAAGGCCGTGCCGGCAGCGGCCAAAGCCAGGACGAGCGTGCGGGTTTTATCCCGCCCCCACTCCGTGCCGGCCAGGGCTGCGAGCAGCGGAATGACCAACAGGGCCATGGTCAACTTGCACCCGACGGCCAGCCCCATCGCGCCACCGGCCAGCAGCGCGTCCCGCCGGCTGCCGGTGGCCGAAAGGCGCACACTGCCCCACACGGCCGCCACACCAAAGAATGTCGCCCAGGGGTCAACCGTATAGAAGTGAGCCAGTTGGATGGGCAGCACAGCCACGGCGAGCAGGGCCGCGGCCAGTAAACCCGTTTGTGTATCGTAGAGCCGGCGGCCCAGGGCGTACAACATGGCGACCGTTGCCGTGCCGGTCAGGGCCATCAAGGCGCGACCGGTGACGGCCAGCCGTTCCAGGTCGTCGCTCGGAGTGACATGCAGGAGGTTGGCCAATTGTGCCGGCCATGCTCCGGCCGGGGGGAGTATCCGGTTCAGGGCCGCTTGCGAAAGGCGCAGGGCGTAGAGGGGAAAATGTCCGTACGCGAACTCCCGCAGGTGGCCGGCGTCCGGGTCCCAAAACGGGTCGAGCGTGCGCAAGTTGCCCTCGCGCGGCATCTGAAGTTGGGAAGCCACGGTGAGAATCCAGCGCTCATCGGGATGGAAAAGCTGCCCTCCATCCCAGAACAGGCCGAATAGCCGCAGAAGCAACGCTGTGGCCAGGATGATCACCAGAAGGGCGGATGGTGTCCGTTGAGCTGTGCGCGATATCATGGCTCATTGTAACATCAACGGATTTGTGTGGCAAATTTGTCTTTGAGAAATTTTGAGAAGAGAAGAAGTTCAACTTCTTTGAGAAGTTGAACTTCTCACTTCTCAACTTCTCAATTGCGTTTGCAGTTGCCGCAAGTTTGCGATGGCCGGTTTGCAATGGGGGTCCAGGCTGAGAGCGGCGCGGTAACCGGTTAGGGCCGCCTGCAATTGCCCTTGTTTCACATAGCAGGTGGCCAGATCCGAAAGAATTGCTGCATTGGGGGCAGCCGTTTCGAGATAACGTTCTATGACCCGGATCGCTGTGGCATACTCACCACTTTCAGTACACAAGTACGTCAGTTCCGGAAAGAGGAGCGTCTCGTTGGTGTGGACGCTCAGGAGATGGTGGGCTGCCTCGCGGACGGCGTGCGCGTCCCCGCGACGAGCGGCGATGTGTGCCCGTGTCATCCAGAGGCCGGCGTGGTCGGCTGCCAGTTCCAGACCGCGTTTGGCGGCGGCGTCCGCATCCTCCAGGCGATTCTGATTGAGCAGTGCAATGGCCAGGCCATTATACACGTCGGCGTTTTCCTCGACGGTTGTGGCTTCCCGAAACATGGCTTCCGCGCGGGCAAAGAGACCCTGGCGGTTATAGAGATCGCCCAGGAAGAAGTGGAGCTGTGCTGCCGTAATGCCCACGTCCCGTGCGCGTTCCAGTGTTGTGATCGCTTCGGCTGTGCTGTCTTGCTGGACGAACAATTGAGCCAGGCCAATGTAGGGATTGAGAAAGAGCGCATCGTATGCGATTGCCTGACGATAACTGGCCACGGCCTTCTCCAGTTCGGCCAGTCGCTCATAGCAAACCCCCAGGTTTAGATATACGCGACTCTCAAAGTCGTAAACATCCACGATGAGTTGGCTGAAATGGGGGTGGCGCTCTTCATCCCGTTTCACCTCCAGGAATTTTTTGAAATAGCGAATGGCTGTGTCCGTCTTCCCCCAGACCATGTACGTTGTCGCCTGGTTGAAGATCGCATCCAGGAAGAAGGGGACTTCTTCCAATACCTCCAGACAGAGCGCTTCTGCTTCGCTGTATTTTCCGAGTTGCAGGTAAGCGTAGGCCATGTCTGTCTTGATCTGTTGGCGATGTGTCGGTGTGGTTTGCGGGGAGTCGACGGCCAACGCCGTTTTCCCCTCAGCGATCATCTCTTCATAGTCTTCCACCCCTCGCAACGCGTGCACCAGGTTTTGGCGCGCGAACGTGTTCATGGGGTCGTCGGCGATTTGCTGGCGCAGCAGGCCGGTGGTTCGTTCGTACTTGGCCGCCATCTGCTCCGGCGTCAGGTTGTACCCGTAATGATAGAGGCGGATTTCTGCCACGGCGGCGGGCCCGTCGTAAACCAATTGGTTGTGGACAATTCCTTCGTAATGGGCTCTTCCGCGACGGAACAGGCGCTGGAAGCGGTGCTTGCCCCACTGCCCACCGGGAAGCTCGTTCAAGATGGTCACGAAGACGACGTCGTACTGGTTGGATTGGATGACCTGGTGGAGCAAGGGCACGTCTTCCTGCTCCAGTTTCTCGTCGGCGTCGATCTGCAAGATCCACTCGCCGGTGGCGTAGCCCAGGGAGACGTTCCGCGCTTCGCTGAAGCTATTGTTCCAGGCGTAGAAGTACACCTTATCGGTGTACCGGCGGGCGATCTCCACCGTGCGGTCTGTAGAACCGGTGTCCACGATGATGATTTCGTCTACCGCGTCTTTGATGCTGTCCAGACACTGGGCCAGGAACTTTTCTTCGTTCTTGACGATCATGCAGGCCGAAAGTGTGGGGTAGGCTAAATGTTTATTTCTGGCGTTCATGGTGTCCTCTTGACCATATCAAAGCGATTCATTGCGCGCGGCTGGTCGGGGTGGCGTTTACGATGATGATTTCGTCTACCACTTGGCGGGGGTTCTCCAGGCCAGTGGGCAACACCACCGCTTCGTCCCGCACGATGAGGCAGGGAGAGGCTGTTTGCCCATGCCCTGGATGGGTCACCATACAGTTGTCACGGTTGAAAGCTGAATCTTACGGTCGCGGCTGATCAGCGGCACGTTCAGATACAGGGCTGTCGCAGCGATGATTCTGTCTGGCAGGTCGGGCACAGACAGGCGATCTACAAGGGCGATGGTCTGGGCAATACGACGATCAAAAGCAACTTCCGTTAGTGCGCTATTCGGTGAATCGAGGGCTGTCAACAGACGAGTAAGAGTCTCTCGCTGGATGCGTTCTTTCTCGATCAGGTAGACGATTTCTGCCAGGGTGATGGACGAAAGTCCTACTTGATTTCCTGCCGCTGCTGCGTCCTCCAGGATTGATCTGGCGGTTGCCGAGAGACGTTTATCGTCGAAGAGGTACCAGATCGCAACGTGTGTGTCGGCGATAGCCACCAGCATCATATATCCTCTCGTGGAAAACTGCCCCAGGCCTCTTGGCGAGCCTGGTCAATTTCCTCAGCCGAGGGTGCAGGTCCCAGGTCTGCGCACAGGCCTAGGAGCGACTTGCGTGGTCGGGGACCATCGGGTAATTCCCGTTCCAACCCCGGCAAGACTTGTCCAACAACGCGCAAACGATCCCTTGGTGGCAACTGTCTAAGCATGGTGATGACTTGTTCGACGGTAACAGGTTGCATGGGTTGTGTAACCATGTTGTGTCCTCTGCGTTTTAGGTTATGGGGGTCGGGTGTTCCGGTTGATGACGATACCGGAACACCTTGTTACTGGACTCTGGCGTTTTCTTGTTTTTGCCACGGATGATCACAGATTTTCACGGAAAAACCAGAAAGATTAGCTGAAAATCTGTGCAATCTGTGGCGGAAAATGCCGTGTTATACGGTCAAAATGTTTTTCTCCAGACTCCAGTTTGTTATCACAGGCATGAATTATAATTTCCTCGTACCAAGATTATACCAGAAACTGTTCAGGGGGTCAATGTTACGCGAGAAAGGTTGTTGACGACAGGGCGGACAGTCCGCACAGGCCGATGTGCAACGCAGCCAACGTATGCCACAGTATTCGCGACGTTTTCCAAGGCTTCCTCCATCAGGCCCGCAGGCCGGACGATCTCGTCGGCCTGTGGGCAACACCGCCGCTTCGTCCCGCCGGAAGGTTTACGTCATGGAACACGTTGTGGAGTCGTGTCTGTGTATAGAGTTCCCTTGGCATCTGCCCCAAACTCAACTACCTCCTCGATGTCTTCCGGCAGGTTAGCTATCAGGAGATGAGAGGTTCTCCCTGGAATCGATGTGTGAGACAATGGCAGGAACACTGGGGTGCTCATCTCGGGTCAGTTGTTGCTCTATGGCAGAGTAAAACTCGGCCAGGCGATCTGTTGGCTTCCCGTCTATGTCATGGATCGCGCCTAACTCGACACTGGGCCAAATACGCTGTTTATGGATCAAGGGTACACTGGCCAGGAGCGTTCTCAGGCGATCTTCGTAGGTGTGACCGTCGTTGTGTGCGTGCGAGTAGCCGGCGGCGGCGATAGCTTCCCGCTCTTCCTCGTGGTCGAGATAGTAGCCGATCTTGGCCGCCAGATCGTCCACGTCCCCCGCTGGCCAGGAAACAAAATGCTCGCCGTCACGGAAGAGTTCCGGCGACGACAGTTCCTCGCTGAGCAAGAAGCTGCCGGACCCCAGCACCTCTGCCAGGCGCGTCTCCGTATTGAGCAGGTCCGAAAGGTGGATGTTGAGCACGATGCGCGCTTGGTTGAACAAGCGGTTGAGTTTCTCGGCATCCCAGATTTCGGGGGCGTAGACTTCGATCCCTCGTCTGGCAAGTTCGGCCAAGATTTGTGCGCGACGCGGCGTGCGCGAGCCTACGAACAGGACATCGCGCTCCTTGGGCAGGTCAAGTTTGTGGTGAATGCTCGGGTCTACGGCCGCGGTTGGTAGCCACCCCACCCAACGGCAGCCCAGTTGACGAAATACCTCAAGATTGGCTTGATCATGAGAAAAGACGTAGTCAAAAGCAGGAGCATTATAAGCCAGTTCGCGGCGACGTTGTGCAGCAGTGGGGTCCACCCGATCTAAGGTGCCAACTTGTTCGGCATACCACAACACGGTGGTGCAGGGAGCGGCCTGGATCATTTCTGGCGAGATACTCTCTCCCTTGCAGACAAGAAGCAAGTCAGCAGTCTGCTGGAGAAGCCAGGGTAGGTCATTTCGGCGCTTTCGAAAATCCGTACTGATGACCGTACACCCCATCGCCTCCAGCGCAGGAATAATACGGTTCTCGAATCCCCAGGGGTAGTTGGTTTCCTGCGCGCCAACAACGTGGACTGTTGGTGCGCTCCCCGCACGTCGCAATCCCTCAACTGTGACTTTCCAACTGTCACGGTCGTACCCATATAACTCGAAATCTTTTCTGGCCCACGCGTAAACCATGTCCGCGATTTCCTGGGTGTAGAATGAACGCCAGTCATACGGGAGATTGGCATTGATCTTTTCAAAAGGGACGCTGCCATCAACAAAAGGCAACCGGTAAAATTCGTCAGGGAGGTTCTCGAAACGTAGAAGCATGTCAATACGTTTACCCATTAAATTCGTGCTTTGTGGATGATCGTGTGATTCCACCGGCGAGGCGTCGGTATCTGTCGCCCACTGTAAATACCTCTTAAAGCTCCACTTCGTGGCGTAGGGATACATATTATTTTGCTTGTTACGTCGGTGATACAGATAATGGGATACCTCCCGTGAATATGGATTTCGAACACAAGCAAACGTAAAGTAGCCTTTGCATTCAGGAGGGATTTCCATACGATGATGGTTTAGCTGTTGATAGGCTGTGCCGGCAACAGCAGTCAGGGTGCGCCCCATAGCCCTCGACGCTGTGCGCGGGTTTTCGAGAAAAACGAACTTTTTGGAGTGCGAGATTAACACACTATTGACCTCCTAATTATTCCGCTTATTCCGCACAGGGACAACCCTTGTAAATACGTGCCATCCCGATACGGGTTAAACAGAGACGCTCCCCTGAATCAATTCGTCGAAGATGTGTGTTACTCGCCGGTCCAGGTTGTCCAAAGCCAATTCTTCCTCGGCAAACTTTCGGGCGTTCATACCCATCTGCTTGACCCGGTCACGATCCTGGGCTAAGGCAGCCATTTTTGCTGCCAAATCATTGACATCTACGATAGTTTCGGGAAAAGCGATGTTATCCTGGCGATTTACCGTCCCGGCAACTTCCGCCAGAAGTCCGTTCTCTCCAGCGCGCACAAACTCGTTCATGGGGGGGGCGTCGGTGGCAATGACCGGCAAACCGGAGGCTACCCCCTCCAACAGCGGCAATCCCAGGCCCTCCAACTTCGACGGGAAAACCAGAATATGCCCTTTGTGATAAAGCCCTGGCGCTGGCACCGTCTCTACATGATAGGTGATACGAGGATTCTCATGCACGATGTGCGCCACTACCGGTGGCAACTTCTCCAACCCAACTTGTGCATGGACAAAGAGGGTCGTGTTGGGGAGGTGCCGGGAGATGGCGTCGAAGGCCAGAACGACAGCGGGCGTCATCTTGCGGTAGTTGATGCCCAGCCAGCCGGCGTTGTGGAAAAATGTGAACTTCTCATCCCCGTTGTCCCGGGGACGAAACAGTTCTGTGTCCACGGCCCAGCCCACGTAATAAGCATTGCAGGAATCTCTGACCAAGTAAAATGTACGTAGCGTGGAGCAGAGGACTGCATCATAGAGTCCCATGAAAGGTTTCCAGTCCTCTTTGTAATAATCCAGATAGGTCAGCACTCTTACGCCAGTCTCTTTGGCTGCCTGTACAAGGTTCCAGTCGTATTCTTCGTTGAAGATTACGGCATCCAGCCGATTTGCCTCAATCCACTGAGCCAAAACGTTTTTTGGGATCTGATATTGAGGAAAAGTGGTCAGGTTCGGGACATTCCAGAAGCCCCCGGTCTCCAACTTGGGTTGGCCGTACACACCGCCGGTTCGAGCAAAAATGAACGTCTCGTTGTTGCCGGATACTGCGTCGCGCAAGGTTTTGGTCACATAAGCCTGTCCCCGTTCAAACCAGATGGTCACAAAACCGATACGCAGTCCTTGTACGGGGGAGAGAGAGGTTTCGAGGCCCAGCGCATCCAGGGCTTTCCTGGCTCCGCCGTGCCCCGGCTCCCAGCGCAGACAGGTACGCAGGGCCTCGGCAGCCTCCGACTCGCGGTCCAGCTTGAGCAAGGTCTTGGCGAGGCCATACCACGCATCGGCGTATCGCTCGTTCCAGAGCACCGCCTGCCGGAAGGCATGTTCAGCCAACCCCCAATCGCTCTGCCCGTAATACAAAACCCCCAGGTTGTTCCACGCCGACGCGTCCTGAGGCTTCAACTCGACCACTTTCCGGAAGGCAGCGACCGCCTCGGCGATTTCGCCACGCCGGTGGTGCAACAGGGCAAGCTCGTAGTGCGCGTCGGGCCGCTGCGGGGCCAGCGTGACCGCTTCGCGGTATGCGGCGACCGCGCCGGCCGGGTCGCCCCCCTGGGCCAGTTGTGTCGCTCGCTTCATTATGTTGCGGTATGATTCTGTCATCGTAGACCCCCGAATGAATTTGCGATCTGATACCCAACTCGCCCCCCTAATCATCAATCGTCAGGCTCACCGGCTGGTAGAGGGGGCGGGGAATGTCGTCAATCGCAGACTCGATATCCGGCTGGTCTGGGTCCAGCGACAGCGATTTCTCCCAGGCGGACCGTGCCGTGTCATAGTCCTCCAGCTGCAAATGGCAATAACCCAGAGCGTTGTATACCGGCACATCTTCGGCCTCGTCCATCGGGTCACCCCACTGGGCCGCCTCTTCTCGCTTGCCGGCCTGCACCCGCAGACATTCACGGAAGGCCACGATCGCGTTCTCGATTTGGCCAAGATCGTAGTAGGTCTGGCCCAGCTCGAATATGGCTCCGGCATAGCCCGGCTCGATCTTCACCGCGCGAGAAAGAAAGGCCACCGCCTCCTCTCCTTTGTCCAGAAAGCGGGCACAGCGCCCCAGGTGGTAGAAAGTTTCCTCGTTCTGTTCATCAGCGATTACTGCGTCGCGCAGATGGGTCATGGCCGCCTGATATTGCCCCTGCCCTTCGAACAACAACCCCAGCGTGAAATGAATCGTTGGCGGTATGTCTGCATGGTGCAACAGCAAAGCCAAGAGCACGTCTGTTGCTGCTTCCAGTTTTCCCTCCTCGAGGTACATGTTACTCAAGCGCACAGCCGCATTCAGGTCTGCCGGATTCAGGCGAAGGGTTTCCTCGAAGAGGACCATCGCGTCTTGGCCATGTCCCAGATTGGCTGCGCACTCGCCCATCCTGGCCCAGATTTCGCTGTCACCAGGACTCGCTTCCACGACCTCTTTATAGAAGGACAGAGCGCGAGCATAGTCCCCTTTTTGCTGGTAGAGTGTGGCCAGATTGAAGTGGGCGTCCAATAGAAGGAAATCATTTTGCAGCGCGTTGGTGAAACTGCGCTCGGCCTCATCCAACCGGCCGGTCTGAAAAAAGTATACCCCCATCTGGTTGTGGCCGGCCGCATACGTCGGGTCCAATGCTAACGCTCGTTCCAGATAGGGGAGCCCAGCATCCAATTCCCCGAGAGAAAAGTACTGCTCACTTGCGGCCTGATTCGCCTCGAACGAATCAGGAGACGCGTCCACCTCCGCGAGCAGAGAATCTAGTGTAACTTGACCATCTGACATGGGTCACCCCGTTTCTGTTGCACAAAAGCATGATACGTGAAACGTAATGCGTAATGCGTGAGGGGGGAATGAACAGATTCCTTCCTCTAACAGTCCCCATGAACGGCGCGCGCGCCACTAAGGATGAAAATGGCGGGGCGTGAAACGTATTGCGTATTGCGTCTTACGCATCACGTTTTACGGATTACGTGACACCTGATACCTGACACGTTATTTTCAAAGCAGCCATACCGCCTCACACACTACGTTTCCAGTATGCCACAGCACGGAGGAAAAGTCAGTAAATCTCCCGTGAAAGTGCCGTAAACTTGTCGTAAATACCACGTATGCCACAAGTGCCACAGAAGTGCCCATGAGCGGTTGCGCGCCACCAAGGACGAAAATGGTGGGACGTGAAACGTGAAGACGTGAAACGTATTGCGTATTGTGTCTTACGCATCACGTTTTACTTGACACCTGACACGTGATACCTGACACGTTATTTTCAAAGCAACAGCGGCCCCCGGAATCCCTATTCCAGCGCCCGCCTCCTCATTACAAAGGTGATTTGTCCCGCAGAGCCAGGTCTACCCGTATATCCCCGAACTGTGTGCCGAGTGGTACGACAATGCGTTCGATGTCCAGAGTCGAGAGTTTGGCCCCCTTGCCAATGATCAACATAGGCACAGAGATGTTCGAGTGATAGCCCGCCGCAGCAAGTTTTGTACTGGCCTTTCCTGTAATGACGTTGCCAAGTTCGGCGATCCCGCTTTGGGCCATTTCGTCGAAAGCCGTACACTCTTGCCCCATCATCCGGCTGACCAGGCTGCGAGCGGTGTTATACGACATGCTATAGATGACAGTGCCCTGCACCTCGCCGATCAAATTGACAAGCGTAGCCACCTCTTCGGTGGAAATCGCTCCTCGCTCCAGCGATAAAGCCCCGCGCGTTATGTCTGCGCCGACTTCCATTTTCAGGACTTCACCGATCGCGACCAGAAAAGGATTAAGAAATTTAACGTTCACGGTTCACTCCTTTCCTAACTCTCACGCAGGGCAATGTGGATCTCCATCGTACCATACTGGGTCTTGAGAGGAATTACCAATCGCTGGAAGTCGAGTGTCGAGACCATTACGCCTTTCCCAATGATCAGGGTGGGGGGGGAAAGATTGGCGGTAAACCCACTGGCCGATAGCTTGGTACTGGCCCGGCCGGTGATCACGTTGCCCAACTCGCCAATCCCACTTTGCGCCAGGTCATCGAATTCGTCAAATGGTTGTCCCATCATCACCGAGACAAGCGCCAGAGCCATAGAGATGGGCATACCGAAAAGTACCATCCCTTGAACCTCACCGACGATGCTAAGCATCGTGGTTACCTCTGTAGTGGTGTAGGCGGAGCGCTGCAAGTGGATTTCCCCTTTGGATGCTTCGGCGTTAACCTCTTGTTGCAAGACCTCATCGGCCGCGGCAATGAAAGGGTTTAGAAACTCAACATTCATAGAGTCATCTCCCTTCACGTAAGAATTCTTCAGCCCAGTGTAGAGCTTGATACTCTTCGTTCATCAGATTCTCCATATCCTCCTGGAGCCAGCCCATAGAATGCAATGCCGGCATGTCCAGGCAGTATTCCAGGCCATCGATACCCAGGCCGATTCCCGCCATCAGCGCAGCAGCATCTGCCACGTGGACAGCGGCCGCCAGCAATGCGCCATCCGTGGCCCGCGAAGGGTCGTGGTGCCACGCAATGGCATCGCACAACGTATCGGGCAAGTTCCATTTGCGCGCCACTTCTGCCCCCAAGTGTGCGTGGTCTATGCCCAATAACCTAGACTCCGTCTTGTCGAACGCCTCGACATCCTGGCCACTTTCCTCTTGCTCCAAGGGGGGCCAGAAGCCAGGCTGATTCGCGAACGCATCACACACCAACTTGCCCACATCGTGGAGCAAGCCGGCAACATACGCCTGATCCCGCTGGTCTTTGTGCTCTCGGGCCATAACGGTCCGCGCACCTGCGGCCACGGCGATGGAATGACGCCACAAATCCCCGCGCATCATCGCGTATCCGGATACCGGACGCCCCAAAAAGTTGGTCGTGGTGGCAGCAAGCACCAATTGGCGGAGTGTATTCAGTCCCAGACGCATCATGGCCTGTTCGATTGTACTGACCGGAGAGTAGCCAACGTAGTATGGAGAATTCGCCCAGGTGAGTACGCGACTCATCAGCGCTTCATCCAGGGTCAAGACCTCCGCCAATTGGATCATCGTCGAATCGGGTTCTTGTATGAGTTGCAATATCTTCATCGCCGCTTGTGGAAGCGGTGGAAGGTCTTGCACCGCATCCAAAAGTTTCTGTAACATGATTTCCTGTTCAGTCATAGAATCGTCCTCAGATGGCAGTCGTCAGGTGTCAGGTGTCAGATGGCAGTCGTCAGTCGTCAGTCGTCAGTCGTCAGTCCCCGTCTCCCTACTCCCCTACTCCCTACTCCCTGATTCCTTACGATAAAACGAAATGCCGGCACTCTTGAACCCGATAGCCTGTGCTTTTGTGACAATTTCCGTGCCGCCGACAAACAGTACTCCGCCGGGTGTCAGCGCATCATAGAAGCTGCGGTACAGTTTGTCCTTCGTCTCATCGGTAAAGTAGATTACGACGTTCCGGCAGACGATCAAGTCAAACTTGTTGTGCATCGTATCTTTCAGCAAGTTGAAGTAGCGGAACCGTACCATGCGGCGCAACGATTCGGCGACGTAATGCCCATCGCCATTCCTGGAGACCAGGTACTTGCGTCGTAGAGCATTCGGGATCGTCTTCACATCATCGTCGCCATAAGGTCCACCGACCTTCGACTTCTCCAAATTGAGACGATCAATGTCGGTGCCCAGAATACGGTGCGGGCGGTGCGGAGTCATCTCTGTCAAGATCATGGCCAGCGTATAGGGCTCCCCCCCATGCGAACTGCCGGCGCTCCAGACCGCAAGGTGCTGCCGCGTGCGTAGCAACTCTGGCAGAATCTTGTCCTGTAAATAGGCAAATTTCTGCGGGTCACGGAAGAAGGAGGAAACGTTGATGGTGATGAAATCCTTGAAGTGCTGCAATGTATCCTCGTTTCTCTCCAGCTCCCGTATGTAACTTGCCCACGACTCAAATTTGCTGCGACGCAGCAAGCTATCCAGCCGGCGCCGCATCTGCTTGCTCTTGTAGCTCTGCAGGTCAATACCGGTCAGAGCCAAAACCTTTCGCTGTAATTGTACGTATTCTCTGTCTTCCACTCAGCTTCTCTTTCCCATGAAACGTATTGCGTATTCCGATTTTGGATTTTGGACTGGCGATTTTGGATTGCCGCGTTACGTGTTGCGCGTGTTGCGCGTGTTGCGTAATGCGTAAAACGTGAAGTCTTCATGCGTCACGCAATACGGTTTACTCAGTACGTTTTATGCCATTCACCATTCATCATTCCGCGTTCATCGTTCCCGATTCGCTCCCTACCTCATCTTGTTCAAAATCATGCGCACCGCTTCCGAAGCAACCTGTGGCAGCGGTACGATCAAATCGGTCGCCCCACTCTCGGCCACACTCTTCGGCATACCGTAGACCACACAGGTGGACTCGTCCTCGGAGATGATTTTTCCCCCCCGTTTCTTGACGGCAATGGCTCCATCTGTGCCATCCCGCCCCATACCGGTCAGGATGACGCCGACGACGCGCGGACCGTACAACTCTGCCACGGATTGCATGGTCACGTCTATAGCCGGGCGCACACCGTTCACCGTGGGGCCGTCACCCAGGGCGACCTTGCCACGGTGTTCAACGAGCAGATGGTGTCCCCCCGGCGCTACCAGCACTTGCCCCTTGAGCAGCGAATCCTCTTCGCCGGCTTCTTTTACCCGCAAAGGCGAGGCTTGGTCCAAGCGATTGGCCAGCGAACGCGTAAACCCCGGCGGCATGTGCTGGACAACGATCACCGCTGCCGGCAGATCGGCCGGCAAGGCGGGGATCACCTCGTAGAGCGCGCGCGGCCCACCGGTCGAGCTGCCCACGACCAGCAACACGTCGTGTCGCCCCAGCGGGGACAACCGGCTCGGCGTGGGCGGGGCGAGGGGCCTTTTGCGCTCGACCAACCGGCGTAACGGCACACGACTGCCGGCGGCCACCTTGACCTTGGCGATCAACTCCTCCATTACCCGGCCCACGGTCACGGTCACAGCCGGCTTCGCTACGAAATC
>JAADHH010000122.1 GCA_013151955.1 Chloroflexota bacterium | reverse complement strand
ACGTTTCACGTCCTGCCATTTTCATCTCTGGCGGCATGCAATCGCTTACGGGTAACTGTCACTCGCCTGCACGACGTCCTGCCAGCGGTTGGTGTGGATGTGACAAATTGCAATCGCTATGGCGTCTGCCACGTCGTCGGGAGTGGGAACTTCATCGAGGTGGAGCAATAGCGCCACCATGTTTTGCATTTGCTTTTTGTCTGCTCCGCCATATCCCGATATGGCCTGCTTGACTTCGTTGGGGCTATACTCAAATACGGGCAGGCCATGTATTGCTGCTGCCAGCAATACAACGCCTCTGGCATGTCCAACAGCAAGGGCCGTGCGTACGTTCCTGCTGAAGAAAACCTTCTCGACGGCCATCGTGGACGGGCGGTACGTTTCAATGATAGCGGCCAGTTCTTGGTGAATGGAAAACAGTCTTTGGGATAGGGGGGTATGTGCCGGCGTGTAGATGGCACCGCTGGCTTGCAACTTTGCCCCTTCGTGGTCGTCTCGTACCACAGCATAGCCGGTGATTGCCGTGCCCGGGTCGATGCCCAGGACGAGTGGGGGCTGTTCCACAGCAGTGGCCATCATTCCAACTTGCCCATGAGTTCGTCGGGAATATCTATGTTGGTGAAGACCCGTTGGACGTCGTCCAAGTCTTCGAGCTCTTCGACCATGCGCATCATTTTCAGAGTCTCGGATTCTTCGAGCGTGAGGAGGTTTTGGGGTACCAACTCGATCTCAGCTTCGGCGATCGGTATGTTGTTTTCTACCAACTGTTCCTGAACGCGCTGAAAATCCTGGAGTTCTGTATACACTTCAACAACGTCGTCTTCAATGCGTACGTCATCGGCACCGCTGTCAATGGCGGTGAGGGCCAGTTCTTCTGTATCGCCGCTACCGGCTTCGATGGTTATGACCCCTTTCTGGGTGAATTGCCAGCTCACCGATCCAGATTCCCCCAGGTGGCTGTTGTGACGGCGCACCACGCGCCGCATATCGGCCACGGTGCGATTGCGATTGTCGGTGACCACCTGGATCATGAGGCCGGTTCCATGCGGACCGTGCGCTTCGTAGTATGCTTCTTCCAGCGCCTCTCCCTTCAGTTCGCCCGTGCCTCGTTTGATAGCGCGCTGGACGTTATCTTTTGGCATGTTGGATTTTCTGGCTTTTTCCATGGCCAGGCGCAGCGAGAAATTGGCGGAGGGATCTCCACCCCCTTGACGCGCGGCCATTTCAATCTCTCGAGCCAACTTGGTGAACAGTTGGCCCCGCCGGGCATCTGTGACCCCTTTCTTTCGTTTGATTGTGGACCATTTGGAATGTCCAGACATTTTTCCTCCTCCATTCTTTGCTGTGGAACAGCGTTACTCCGCCGGTTCCTCACGGCTGCGGACCAAAACGCGCCAGACACCTTTCTGGGCGACTGTGCCCGACTGATTGACGACTTCAATATTAAACGACACAATACCGCCACCGAGCCGTTTCATCTGTTTGGTTTGTGCAACCTTGACGAGCACTCTGATTGTGTCCCCAATGTAAATCGCGTCGCGGAACTTCCAGTCCAGCCCCAAGAAAGCCTCGGCCGTGCCGTCGATGAAGCCCAGACGGGCGGCCAGGCCGGAAGCGATGGAGAGTCCCAGCAGACCATGGGCAATGCGCTTCCCGAAGCGGGTTTGCTCGGCAAAAAGGGCGTCCGTATGCAAAGGGTTATAGTCGCCGGAGAGACCGGCAAAGATGGTCACGTCCGTTTCGGTGATGGTGCGTGCCGGCGAGGTGTAGGTTTGGCCAATGGCAAAGTCTTCGAAGTATGTGCCGAATTGTGTGGCTGCCAGATTTTTTTCCATGTATAGTTTCTCCTCATTAGAATGCGTTCATACCCTTGGCTTCAGCGTTCCGTAATGAATGCCGGTACTCATTATATCATTAGTGTGGCAGAATGACAACCTTTGGGAAACCTGGGCAGGGTCTCTTTTCGGTGGAAATCGAGAAAACGGCCGGCTTTGTTTTGCTGAAACCGGACCGGTTTGCTTACCACGAAGACACCAAGACACAAAAAATCGGAGTGTGTAGGGGCAAGGCATTTCCCAGAGCCCGTTTCGATGGCAACGTACCGTAGGGGAGCTAACTCCTATGGGCGATGTTGGTTGGTACGGGGAATGCCTTGCCCCTATCGGAACGGCTCCTGCGTCCTCTTCTTTGCCAATCACTTCCAGTTAGGGTATAATTGCGAACGAGGAAGACCGCGTTATCGCTAGAAAAGAGGGGGGTCGATGAACCTTGAGCTTAGCGAAGAACAGAGGATGATTCGGGATACGGTCCGCGAATTTGCGCAGGCAGAGGTCGCACCCCGCGCGCGGGACGTGGATGAAACGGGGCGGTTCCCGCGCGAGAATTTCGAGCGCATGGCCGAGTTGGGCTTGATGGGGCTGCCCATTCCGGAGAAGTACGGCGGCGCGGGAGCCGACACGGTCAGCTACGCTCTGGCCGTCGAAGAGATTTCGGCCGCTTGTGGCTCGACCGGTTTGACCTATGCGGCCCACGTCTCTCTGGTTTGCAGCCCGCTATACTATTTTGGGACGGAAGCGCAAAAGCAAAAGTACCTGATTCCATTGGCGCAGGGCGAGCAGTTTGGCGCTTTCGGCCTTACCGAGCCGCAATCGGGGTCGGACGCTGCCGGCTTGCGCACAACTGCCCTCCGCGACGGCGGCGAATGGGTGATCAACGGCCAAAAGATGTGGATCACCTCCGGTGCCATTGCCGGCACGTTGATCATCGCTGCGGTGACCGACCCGGAGCGAGGAGCCCACGGGGTCTCCAACCTGATTGTCGAGAAGGGAACACCCGGGTTTACCGCCGGCAAAAACGAGCCGAAAATGGGCCTGAAGGGTTCGATCACGTCGCAACTCTTCTTTGAGAATTGCCGGGTGCCGGCCGAAAACGTCCTGGGCGATCCCACCGAAGGCTTTGTCCAGTTCATGAAAACGCTGGATGGGGGGCGCATCAGCATTGGAGCCATGGCTCTGGGTTTGGGCCGCGCGGCCCTGGAAGCGGCCATTGCCTACGCCAAGGAGCGGC
Source organism: Chloroflexota bacterium (assembly GCA_013151955.1). Lineage (GTDB taxonomy): Bacteria > Chloroflexota > Anaerolineae > Ardenticatenales > JAADHH01 > JAADHH01. Next base: position 12,926 of record JAADHH010000122.1, on the reverse strand, counting down.
GCGCTTTTGGCCAAGCTATCGCCAACTTCCAGGCGATCCAGTGGATGATTGCCGACTCTTCGACGGAACTGGAAGCCGCCCGGCTGTTGCTCTACCAGGCGGCTGCGCTGAAGGACGCCGGCAAACGTTTTACCAAAGAAGCGGCCATGGCCAAACTGTTTGCCTCCGAAGCAGCAGAACGGGCCTGCTTTCGGGCCATCCAGATCCACGGGGGGTACGGGTACAGCCGCGAATATCCCGTGGAGCGCTACTACCGTGACAATCGCCTGACAGAAATCGGCGAAGGAACCAGCGAGATACAGCGTTTGGTCATCGCGCGCCAGGTGCTGAAAGGGTAAGGTTCTGCACGGCAGTGCTGCGTATGGGACGAAAGGAAAGATTGCGCATACCGGCGAAGCACAAGACTGTTACGACATGAAAGAAAATACACTACCTCTGGACCAAATCCTTTGCGGGGATTGTACGGAAGTCCTGCACGCGCTACCGGAGAATTCGATAGACTTGATCTTCGCCGACCCGCCTTATAACCTCCAATTGCAACGAGAACTGTGGCGGCCCAACATGACGAAGGTAGACGCGGTTGACGATGCGTGGGATCAATTCGACGACTTCCAGGCTTACGATGAGTTTAGCCGCAACTGGCTCCGTGCCTGCCGCAGAGTTCTGAAGGAGACGGGAACACTTTGGGTGATTGGGTCGTATCACAACATCTACCGCGTTGGCGCAATCATGCAAGACCTGGGCTACTGGTTCCTGAACGACATCGTGTGGATCAAAACGAATCCGATGCCCAATTTTCGGGGCGTGCGCTTCTCCAATGCGCACGAAACGTTGATTTGGGCCGGTAAGGCGCAGGGGTCCCGGTATACCTTCAATTATCATGCCATGAAAGCATTCAACGAGGACAAGCAAATGCGCAGCGATTGGCGACTTCCGGTTTGCTCCGGTAAAGAGCGCATCAAGGTAGAGGGGAAGAAAGCACACTCCACGCAAAAACCGGAAGCCTTGCTCTACCGGATAATCTTGTCGTCGAGCAACCCCGGCGACGTGGTCTTGGACCCCTTCTTTGGCAGCGGAACGACCGGCGCTGTTGCACGGAAGCTGCACCGCCATTGGATCGGCATCGAACGGGAGAAGGGGTACGTCGAAATCGCCCGCGCACGCATTGCATCGCTGCCGGCCGAGCCTTTTGCCGAGGAGGTGTTTGACGTCCGGGATAAGAAACGGTTAGCGCCCAAGGTGGCGTTCAGCCTGCTCCTGGAAGCCGGATTGCTCGTCCCGGGCCAGGAGGTCTACTTTCGGGGCGATCGCCGTGCTTCCGCTCTGGTGCGCGCCGACAGCAAACTGCTGCTCGCCGATGGTTTCACCGGCTCCATTCACCAGGCGGGAAGAAGGCTGATGAACGGCAGTCCGTGCAACGGCTGGCAACACTGGTTTTATGAATCAGATGAGGGAGAGCTGCACCCGATTGATGATTTGCGCAGCACATATCGAAACACCCGGCTGTGACCGGCGATGCCCTTGCTCCTTGCGCTTCGACAGGGCGGGGGCCATCATGATGATAACGAATGACAGGAGACAATTGTGGTAGGAGACGCCGGACTGGCAAAGCAAATCCGTCTTACGAAACTCTCTTCGTGTGCCGGGTGAGCTTCCAAGATGGGCCCTGGAGCCCTGGCGCAGGTTCTGCGCCCCCTGAAAGGGCGGTTCCCCGCCGCCGAATACCCGAATCTGCTCGTCGGTTTGGAGACTGGCGATGATGCGGCCGTCTACCGGCTGAGTGACCAGCGGGCACTGATCCAGACCCTGGACTTTTTCACTCCGGTCGTGGACGATCCGTACACCTACGGAGCCATCGCTGCGACCAACGCGATGAGCGATGTGTACGCGATGGGCGGTGAAGTGGTACTGGTGCTGAACGTTGGTGCCTTTCCCGCAGACTTGCCGGCGGAAATGGTCTCGCAAGTGTTGGTCGGGGCTGCGGACATGGTCGCGCTCGCCGGCGGGGTCGTGGCCGGCGGGCACACGATCACCGACAAAGAACCGAAGTTTGGGTTGGTCGTCACCGGTTTTGTACACCCCGAACGGGTGGTCACGAAGGCGGGCGCCCAACCGGGTGACGTGCTGGTGCTGACGAAGCCGCTTGGCAGTGGCGTGATTACGACGGCTGCACGCAATGACGTCGCCTCGCCCGAGCACCTGGCCGGAGCGGTACGTTGGATGCAACACTTGAATCGTGGAGCTGCGCGAGCGATGCAAGCGGCAAGAGCGCACGCCGCCACGGACATCACCGGATTTGGCCTGTTGGGTCACGCGGCAGAGATGGCCGAACAGAGTCATGTGGGCTTGCGATTTCGCGCGGCAGACGTGCCCCTCATGGAGGGTGCGCGGAGATACGCGGAAGCCGGCCACGTTCCCGGCGGCTCAGGGCGAAACTGGACCTATTTCGATGCGGCCCTACGATGGGCAGCCGGCATTTCCGATACGACCAAGCGTCTGCTGTTCGACGCGCAAACGTCCGGCGGCCTGCTCATCGCCGTGCCACCCGCGCGCCTGCGGACTTTGCAAGATGCCATGGCCTCCGATCACGAGTCGTGCTGGGTGGTTGGCGAAGTAGTGGATGATGGGGGCTTGATTACCGTGGTGTGACGTGGAGCAAAGGTCCATAGTTGTCGAGCAACGATTTTCGGGGGAGCCAGAGAATACAACGGAACAGTCGAAGAAAGGTGGTTGAGCTTTGAACGAGAACAAACGACGCCGCGTGGTTATCACAGGAATGGGAGCGGTGACTCCCTTGGGGCTGGATATGCAAAGCAGTTGGGAAGGGCTTTTGGCGGGGAGGTCGGCGGCTGGGCCGATCACCGGGTTCGATACGAGCGAGTTCTTCACACGCTTCGCCTGCGAGGTACACGATTTCGATATGTCCGCATATAGCCGGTATGCCAGTAAAAAGGAAGCCCGGCGCATGGACCGCATCGTGCAGTTTGCGGTGGCCGTTGCCGCACAGGCGCTGGAGCAGGCCGATCTGACGATTGACGATGAGATTGCGGATGAAGTGGGGGTGCTTTTCGGGTCCGGGATTGGAGGACTGGAGACCATTGATCGCGGCTACAACACCCTCTTTGCGCACGGGCCGAGACGGGTTAGCCCTTTCGTGGCCACGTACATGCTACCGAATATGGCTGCCGGGCAAGTCAGCATGGTTGTTGGCGCGCGCGGGCCGAGCTTTTGCATTATATCGGCCTGTGCAACGGGCACCCAATCGGTCGGAGAGGCGGCTGAAATCATCCGGCGGGGTGACGCCAAAGTCATGTTGGCCGGTGGCGGCGAAGCGCCGATCACCCCCTTTGCCCTGGCCGCGTTCCACCGCATTCAGGCGCTCTCCACGCGAAATGACGATCCGCAGCGCGCCAGTCGCCCGTTCGACGCCCAAAGGGATGGCTTCGTCTTTGCGGAAGGGGCGGCCCTGATGGTTTTGGAGGACCTGGATTTCGCCCTCGGCCGGGGCGCGACCCCGCTGGCAGAAATCATTGGCTATGGCACGACATCTGACGCATACCACGTCAGTGCGCCCGACCCGCAGGGCGCCGGCGCAGCCAAGTCCATGGCCATGGCCTTGCGCAAGGCGGGCGTGACCGCGGAACAGGTGGACTATATCAATGCGCATGGCACGAGTACAAGGCTGAACGATAAAATGGAGACGATGGCCATCAAGCGGGTCTTCGGAAAGGCGGCCTATAACGTGCCGGTCAGTTCGAGCAAATCGATGGTTGGTCATCTATTGGGGGCTGCCGGCGCGTTCGAGGCCGCTGTGTGCGTCAGAACGATCCAGACGGGGATCATCCACGCAACGATCAACTACGAATACCCGGACCCCGACTGCGACCTCGATTACGTGCCGAACGAGCCGCGCCGTGGGCAAGTGGACACGGCCATGTCCAACTCTTTTGGCTTTGGTGGGCACAATGCCAGCATTTTGCTACGCCGTTTTGAAGGATAGATAGAACGATGCCAGATTTCGCAGCTCTCGAAGATGCCCTGGAGGTTTCATTTCATGATAAGTCGCTGCTGGAACGCGCTTTCGTCCATCGCTCCTACCTGAACGAGAATCCAAGATTTCCCTTGCCCCACAACGAACGATTGGAGTTCTTGGGTGATGCGATTCTCGATTTCCTGGTCGGCGAGTTCTTGTATAACCGTTGCCCGGAGATGAGAGAGGGCAAACTTACGAGCCTTCGTGCTGCACTGGTCCGCACAGAGATGTTGGCCAGGCTGGGACGCCAATTGAATCTGGGTGAATACCTCTACCTGAGTCGTGGGGAGGAAAACAGCGGGGGCCGCACACGGGACCCCATTCTCTGCAACACCTTCGAAGCGCTGATTGGGGCAATTTACCTGGACCAGGGGATGGACGTGACGCGCCAATTCGTAGAGCGGTTGATACGTCCCGAGGCACGTCGTATCTTTGAGCATCGGTTGGATCGAGATTCCAAGAGTCTGTTACAAGAGTTCAGCCAGGCAGAGTTTGGCTTCACGCCGGTCTATGAGACTTTGTCCGAAGAAGGGCCGGATCACGCCAAGGAGTTTACGGTGGCCGTGTTGATTGGCGAGAAAGTGCGGGGCCGGGGCGTTGGGCGCAGCAAGCAACTGGCGGAACAGGTCGCTGCGGAAGCCGCCTTGAAGGCCATGCGGGGGGCAATGTCTGATAAATGACGAGTATGTGCTGCGAACGGTCCAGCAGCCCAAGGAATCGGAAGAGGGACATTGAGTGAGGTTACGGTTCAGCCTCGGTAACCGTCCAGGAATAACTTCCACAGTTGCTCAAGGTGGATTACCAAACCCAGCTTGAGCAAGAACTACGATCCCGATTTTTCTGAAGCAGAAGAAAACTTGTCCAATCTCAAGGCTGAGTTTTCAGCCTGTAGCAACCTGGTCACTATTGCTACTTTCAGTTTCCCCACTGAGGCATACATTCCAAAAACCAAGTTGGAATCAGAAGGCATTTGGTCATTTGTGGCTGATGGTGATACTGTTGCTGCGAATTGGCTTTACTCGAACGCAATTGGCAAGGTTAAGCTTCAGGTCAAAAGCAATGATGTAGAAAGGGCGTTGGAAATCCTAAATCAGGAAGTTGAGCCAATAGAATGGGATGAAGAAGAATTCGGGGAAGTGGGTGAGGACGAAAAATGCCCTCAGTGCGATTCATGGAATATCCATTATAAGAGGTACGCAACACGATGGATATTTCTTTCATGGTTGATACTACAAATTCCGTTGCCATTCTTGAAAAGGAAATGGGAATGCTACGAATGTGGGCATACCTGGAAGGCATGGCGTGCTCAAGATGAAACTGCGAGCCTTGAAAACCAAGAGGAACCGTTCACCGCTTCCTGAATCTGCATCGGATACCACGGATTTACAGGGAAAAGCGAAAAATTTCGTACGGCAGTAGGGGCGCACAACTGTGCGCCCCTACCGTGTGACCAGTGACGGCTTCAGCCCGGCACGGAAAGGCGGCCTGAGCAGTAACAAAATTTCCGTGAAAACTCACAGAATCCGTCGCAGAGAAGAGCTTGAGGCAGGTGTCTTCCGGAGTATTCCTTTACCGCGGTCGGTAGGTAAGGCAGACCTGCAACGCGCTACGCAGGGGCAGATTTCAGACCTGCCCCTACGCGACGGCAACGACACTCTTACAACGTGTAGCTTTCCCCCGGTTGCAGCACGACACACCGGGCCGAGGTTTCCGCTTCCACCTGACGGGCAAAAGATTGTGGGTCTTGGGCAATGATGTCGAATGTATTGTAATGGATGGGGATCACCGCCCCAGGTTCCAGCAATTTGACTGCGCGGATGGCATCCACAGGCCCCATGGTGAAGTTGTCTCCAATGGGCAGGATGGCCAGTGCCAACCCCTCTTCGCCGATCAATTTCATGTCGTAGAACAGGCCGGTATCACAGGCGTGGTAGACGTTCTGGCCCTCCAGGGTCAGGAGGAACCCTACCGGATTACCGCCATAGCTACCGTCCGGCAGCGCCGAGCCGTGTTGGGCAATGGTCAGCTTGAGCCGGCCCCAGGGGAACTGATGGGCACCGCCAATGTGCATGGGGTGTGCGTTTTCCACGCCTTGGCTTTGCATGTAGTTGAAGAGTTCGAAGTTGCTCACCACGGTGGCTCCCGTCCGCTTGGCGATGGGCACCGTATCGCCGAGATGGTCACTATGACCATGCGAGACGAGGATGAAGTCTGCAGAAATATCTTCCGCCTTGACCGTGGCCAGGGGGTTCCCGGTCAGGAAGGGGTCGATGAGGATTTTTGTGCCCTTTGTATCTATGGAGAAACAGGCCTGACCGTACCAAGTGAGAGTGGTAGACATTTTTTGATCTCCTTGTCTAAAGAAATGGTAATGGTTGAACGGCACTTCATCAATGCCATATTCAAAGCCCGGTATACGATTTTGCGGGCAAATGACGCGAAATTTGCCGGAGCGGACTCCGGTCGCGCAGGCCGATCATAGGCGGGCGTGTTCATCCTGCAGGGATGCGGAGGCCGACTCCGTGGGTAAGGGTGTTTGCAAAATGACGCGAGTGCCCCGACCGACATCGGTGTCTATTCTGAGCCACCCATCGATGAGTTCGGCGCGCTCTTTCATGTTTACCAGGCCCAGGCTATCTCGCTCCGCGTATTCGTTTTCTACGGCCACAAGATCAAATCCTCTGCCGTTGTCTTCCACAATGACCTGTAGTTCATCGTTGATGCGAACCATAGAAATGGTAATTTCAGACGCATGGGCATGTTTGCGACTGTTGTTTACCGCTTCTTGCACAATGGCAAATATCGTCTTCTCGACGCGTGGTTCCAGACGTGGCAGGTCGCTATCCAGGCGAATTTCGACGGTTGGGCCGGCCCCCGCTTCTCCCAGTCGTTCCACATAGCTCTTCAAGGCGGCCACAAGCCCGCGAGTCTCCAGGATGATCGGGCGTAGTTCGAACAGCAGGGTCCGCGTTTGGCGGGTGGCCGTGCGCACCAATTCGGCCATCTGGTCCAGCTCGGTGGGCAGGTCGTCCGGGGCAAAACGCAACAGCCTCTTGGCGTGTTCCACGTTCATGGCGATGGCGGCCAGCAACTGTACGGTGCCATCGTGCAGGTTTCGGGCCAACTCGCGGCGTACGTCCTCTTGGGCCTGGATAATGCGGTCGCGTTCCTCGCGCAGGCTCTGGTATAAGCGCGCATTTTCAATGGCAATGGCGGCCTGTCCGGCCAAGGCGTACAGCAGTCGCACGTCGTTGGTATCGAATCCGCTGGCCGTTTTCTTGTTGAGAACTTCGAGCACACCGATGGCCTGACCCCTGATTTGCATGGGCACACAGAGGATGGAGCAGGTGTGGAAGCCTGTTTTCTCGTCAACCGAGCGATTGAAGCGGGCGTCCTCTGCCGGGTCGTTGACGATCAGGGGCGTATTTTCGGTTAGGACCCAGCCGGCGATGCCTTTGTCTTTCGGCATACGGAATTGACGAAGTTCTTGTTCGGACGACCCATGCGTGATTTCGAATACCAACTCGTCGGTCTCCGGGTCGAGGAGCATGAGCGTGCTGGCTTCGGCTTCCATGACCTTTGCCGCTACGGCCATCGTATCTTGCAGCAGGTCGTGCAGTTCCAGCGTGGAGGAGAGGGCCCGAATGACACCATAGAGGACATCCATTTGTTCGATGCGTTTCTGTGCCTGAGCGAGGTCTTGGCGCACCTTGAGCAAGCCGCACAGCGTTTTGGCCCACGATTCGGTTCCCCCCCGGCGTTGAATCAGCGGATTGTGTACCGAGACGAGGAGAACGACGTATCCTACCAGCGCGCGGAGGTTCTCCTCGAGGGGGATGGCCACCATTACGCGGGAACTCAGGAGGGGCTGCACAATCCAATCGCCGGCAACCGGCTGGTTGTTGGATTCCTCCATCGCGGCTTGCAATGTGGAAATCAGTGTTTGTCCCTCTGCCGGGAGGTTCTTCTCCGCACAGGCTTGCTTGTCCGGGCCATCTTGCATAAGCAAGGCTCCACCGTGCGCCTCTGTGCTGTCCAGAATGTGCGTCAGGACGCTGGCCAGGTCCCATGCGGGGTGCAGAGAGATTTCGGCAAGACCGGCGAGCATTTGTGTGTGAATTTTCGCCCAGTGGTCTTGTTCGTCAGGTAGCATCGTCCGCTCCCTCGGTAGTAGCAGGAGATGTAGCTTCCACTATTTCTTCGAGGATTGCGGCAAGGCGCTGCAGGTCTGATGTTGCCACTTGTTGAAGTCGCATCGCAGCCTGTAAATACGGAAGGTTTTCGGCATTGAGGATGAATTGGCGTACGTCGTCGGGGAAGCTACTGATCTGGTACTGGGCGGCAAGTGTTTCATCCGGCAAGAGTTGGGGAAGCGAAAGGTCGAGAATCTCCAGAAGCTGGACGGCGTGGCCGGCAGAAAGGACCCGTTTCCCCTGTTCATATTGTGAGATCATGCGAGCGGAACAGCCCAGCGCGGACGCCAAATCCTTCTGTTTAAGGCCGGCTTGGCGTCGGGCCTCTCGCAGTCGCTTGCCAATTAGCGCTTGTTGATCGGTCGCTTGGGATAGTCTGAAGCGGGCGGTATCCTCGTCTGTGAGCGTAACGTCTTCGCTGAAGAAGTATTCGATGGGAACTCCCAAGAAGCGGGAGAGGTCTGACAATTCTGTTACGGAGATCTCGTTCGTCCCCGCTTCGATTTTCCGAAAAGCATCGGGGGTGCGTCCAATAACTGTGGCGCATGTCTTCAGCGGTTTGCCCATCCGTTCGCGTGCGGCTCGGATTAATATTCCTATGATCTTGCGATAGGTCATTGTTCCCTGTACCTTGCTTACAGAGTATCCATATCCCGATGAAAATAGATGATGAATGGGGCTGAGAATTACAGCCCCATTATAGCATAGGTCATAGGTTCAGGCAATTCGTGACCGGAGACCGTCACAACCTGGGGACATGTTCCTTGGCCAGCTCCATGGGCCGGAGTATGCCGCAGAGGGAGGCCATCGGCACCTGGCTGATGTCGTAGCTGGCCAATTCTAATGGACACTGCCCCCCGATAGCGCGAGCAGTAACCCTACCATTATCTTAGCTATGTGTCCAATTTTAGGTGCTCAGGGCGCGAACATCGACAAAAAGTTGTCCATGTTTCTGTGGGACACAGATGCTCACAGAAAAACACAGAGTTACTACTCATCCAGGCCCCCTACCCCCCAAAAACTTTGGGGGGAAACCGCTGTACTCCCCCAGGATTGGAGGGGCGGGGGGGCTACCGCCCGGCTGCTGAAGCTATTCTCACTGCGTGCTTGAGTGGTAACGGATCAGCGGCAAGAATAACTGTTCTCCCACTAGGATACGCACTGACGCTTTTCCGGTGTCACCACTGCTGTCCTGGGCGATGAGGGTGATGGTATGCCAGCCTGGCTCCAGGCCCGTGGCGTCCACCTGATTCCCCGTTCCCAGCATTCCCTGGCGATCCGAGAACCAGCTAAGCTGGCTGCCATCCAGGGGGCCGTCCTCGGGGTCGCTGGCGATGCCGTCGAGGGTGATGGCGGCGTTGGGCGGGTAGGTGGCGCCGTCTACGGGATCGAGGAGGAAGAGCTGGGGTGGCTTGGGGGCGATGGTGAAGTCGCCATCGGAGGTGTCCGAGGCAGTCTGGAAGCCATCGGAGGCCAGGACGCGCATGCGGGACTTGCTGCCGCCGGGCAGGTTGCTCACCTCCAACGTCGTCTGTGGTTCGCTGAGATTGACGGCCACTGCATTCCACGTAGCACCGCTATCCTGGGAGACTTGCAGCATGTAGGTCAGGGCGTCGCCATCTGCGTCCTCCGCCTGCCATTTGACGGTTACAGAGCCACTGGCGGGCCATTGCTCGCCGCCGTTGGGACTGAGCATTTTCACCGTGGGAGGGTGCTCGCTTGCGCTGCGTTCGAACAACACATCTTCCCCCAGCGTGATCTGAACGCGCACCGTCCCGGGAATCAGGGGCACGAACTCATGGATGGGATCCGGATACTCCTGATGTTCTATCGTTTCCCCACCACCATGATTGCCTTCCACCTGGAAATAGCGCACGAATAGGATCTCGCCATTTTCGTCGAGCAGACGGATCTGATAGTCTCCTGTGCCGTAGTTGTCGTGACTGCCCGCCGGCAGCGTGGTGCGGATGAAGGGATAGAGTTTATCGACCGTGCCATCCTTCATGCGTCCCAGGATGATGAGATAGTCCTGTTCGGTCGCCTGTGCGGCCTGGGCGCGGGGAGCGTCGGCAGCGGCGACCGCTCCGGCGGGGGGTCTGAAGAATCGATACCATCCTCGATCCCAGGTGAAAGCGGAAATCCAGCGCGTTCCGCAGTAGGACATGATGTCCCAGGTGGAATAGGGGCTGTAGATGGATATGGGTGTGTTGTTGAGGTTCGCGCCGGCAAAGGTGAGATTGCCGGTCGGGTTGGGATATTCGTCGTTGGTCGAACCGGGATTGGCACACAAATTCGAGCCCCCCACCATGTTCACTGAGGGCGCATGAGGGAATCCGATATTGTGATAGAGCTCGTGCGCTATGGTCATGCCGGCCGAGGTAGGACTGGTTCTCGCCGTGCCCCCGGCGACGTTTCCGCCGCGACTACCGCACCCACCGGCGCTGCTGGGGACGTAACGACTGAGCAGGCCGTAGACTTTCAATCGATCGTTCAGACCATAGCTGCTTCTGCTCAGGTCCCGGATGAAATTCATGTCGTCCAGCAGGTTGTTCCAGGCGTTGTTGCACACGCCGGGCGAGGGGCCAGGCGCTGCGAAATTATAGTTCGCCGTCCACACGCTGATGGGAGAGATGATCAGGTTGAATCGATTGGTGGGCACGAACTGGCGCATCGCCCGGAATGACGCTACCACGTCGCTGATGCTGGGTGTGAGGCCCCCGGCCTGCACGCGCTGAACGATCATTGGCAAACTCTGAGCAGGGGAAAACTGGACGTGACTTGACAACGTAGCGACATTGTTGCTCCGGCAAGCGTACGTGGTGCATTCCGGCGTCCGGCGGTCGTAGTTGATCCACACAGCCAGGCGATAATCGCCCCGCGACCACGAGGCTGGCAGCTCGAAATTGAGGGTGCGGACGCTGGCGTAACGATTGTCCCACCAGGATCGGCTGGGGTCCACCGTGATGAAGTTCACCGAGTCGATGCCCTCATGCCATTCATCGACGCCCAGCCGGATGAGCCGGCCGGTCACGCCATTGACGGGTACGGGCCTGTTTTGCACGCCGACATACACCCGCACGACGGTGCGCTTTCCCACGATCTTCCGCGCCCCCACATTCGACTGAATCACTTCGTAATGGTTGTCGTAATAGAGGTCCGTGGTGACGGGCGGGGGCGGAACGGGTGTGGGCATGGGTGCGAATCCGAAATTGATTGCGTCCCAATTGGTAAGATTATCGACCCACGGCATGATCCATGATAGACCCGTGGGCTCATATCCGACCGGTAGTGTTCCCGGATCGAAGTTGATTTCGTACTGGCCTGGCGGAATATCTCTGAAGGCGTAACTGCCATCCGCAGCGGTCACTGTCGTCCCCCGCACAACACGGTCGCGACTCAACACCATTTGCACATTGGCAATCCCCGGTTCTCCAGGATCCCGAACATGATTCCGATTGACATCATACCAAGTCCACCCCGCCACGTAACCGGGGCCGGGCGTGGCCGTGGGGATGGGGGACGACGTGGATGTGGGCGTAGGAGTGGGCGTGTCGGTGGGAAAGAGTGTGTTGGTGGGCGTGGGCGTGGGTGGTTGCGTTCCTGTGGGGACGCGGGTGAGGGTGGGCGTGCTCGTGGGTGTGGGCGTGCGGGTAGGGGTGTGTGTACGCGTGGGGGTGCTGGTAGGCGCGGTGTAAGAAACGAATAGCCGGGGTTCGTACCATGTTCCCCTGCTGCCAAAAATGTAAACTTCGGTATCCACCTGTTGCTTATGCACAGCGATGCCATAATTCACCGCCTGGCCTGCATACCACTTCCGCGCCAGATAGGTGATGTCCCAAGCGTAATAGCGATCCGTCAGGCCACCCACCGAGGTGCTGGCCACCAGCATGCTCTGGGCCGGCCTGCTCGACCAGGTCACCGCATATTCGCTCCATCCGGATATAAGCTGATAGGCCAGGAGGTTTTGCGTGCCCGTCCCGTAGCGGCCCGTCAAGCGCAATTGGATTTCGGCATGGTCGATGACGGAGCCGAAGGGTATCACGGGCAGATCGAATTTCACCAGGGCATACGATTCCTGCAGGAACTCCGTGTGCCCAATGTTCAGGTTGGCCGCATGTCCGTAGTTCGTCGAGGGCGTATCTTCAGCGACGTAAGTATCTCCGGAAACAACGCCCTCCACCGTGGTGGCAGAGGGAAGATGCGCGCGTTCAGCCCGGACACGCGACGAGCCAAAAAGCGCCAGGGCCAGCAGGATGCCAAGTGAAACGTAAAAAGCAGCTTGTCTTTTTGTCAGGGAGGTGGCCAGATTCATGGGATTTTTCTCCTGAGTGTGTGGATTGTAAGCGTTCAGGGGCTACCCTGGAAACACCTGCTTCAATCTCTTTTTTGCCACGATTTTTTGTTTTTTTCGTGTGAATTCGGAGGTTGGTCCCAACCTTTAGACCACGGATCGGCAAAAATCAAAAATAAGGTGAGACCTGGTCTGGTTGTTTTCTCAAAGTCCATCAGTTGCCGCGCTGGCCAATGCTTTTACGTCACACCCCCACCCCCTCGCTACACACAATCAGGGGAAGTTCGCCGGCGGCGGGCCGGGGTGTGGCATGTCGAGCTGCCGCTTCCCCCAAATTGTGCCGGTGGTAGGGGCGTACCAACGCATCCAGCAACCCCTCTCCGGCGATGTGCTGCCGGCGCAAGAGATT
>JAADHH010000031.1 GCA_013151955.1 Chloroflexota bacterium | reverse complement strand
CATCGCGATGGAATATTATTTAGGCATTCTCAATCGTACTTACAGGGTTTTTATCACTCCAAACGTTGTTGCTGGCGCATTTGTTCGTGGCATTATGGCAGCGCCATTAATTCCACCAAGAAACTGGTTTGATCCCACATCCTGGATAAGAAGGAAACTAGACGAAAAGTATAAACATGCAGACCCCGAATCTGAAAGTTTTGTTCGAAAGGCTCCCTTCAATTTTCGGTATCAAAAAAGTGACATTCGTCAATTACGGTACGATCCATCTCCAAAATGGGGAATGGGATCTGTTGCACATTCTGGAAAATTGTACATCGAAATCAACTCAGGTAAAACTCGGGAGTTTGTTTTATTGGGTTTACAACAAGGAAAGGAAATTCTAGAAGAAATAAATTCAAGGAGTTCATACAGAAATAGCAACCCAAATGATATAGAATTAAGAAACCTTCTTGAAAAAGCATTTGATCAACCGAACAATCAAGAAATATGGTTTCAATTGACAGACCTTTTTGAAAAAACAGGAGAGGTGGCTCAAGCGGGTTATTGTCGTGGCCATGCACTGCGTTTAGGATAGCATCATACAATAATCCGAATTGGGCCTTATGCTAGTTCTAACAAAAAGCTAGGGACTTGATCTGTAAGAAATCCGACTTGCCTAGCAAACGATTGATATAGATACACAGGGTGTGAGCAGCCAGTTTGGAATGTAAACGAGTACACAGCCCCCAGAAAGTATGGGCATGATTGGTCTCAATGTTAAACTGCTCACTCAGTTGGTTGTTCACCGTTTCGATGAGCTGCCGCAGGGAATTGAAGAGCCGTCGCACCTTGGCCGGCAGTTGCTTCTTTTGGTTGCGACGAGGCAAGGTCTGCAAACGGATGCGGTTGTATTGCCACAACTGGGCTGCCTCTGAGGCACTGATGTAGGCTTTATCACCCAGTACGGTCAGGTCTGTATGTTTGGAGAGGAGATCAACACCGACGTGCAAGTCTGTGGCGTTGGCGGGAGCCAGGGCAAAGTCGAGGATCACGCCATTCATGGTGACCAAGAGATGCAGTTTATAGCCAAAGATGGTTTGTTTTTTGGAAGGTACTTTGCCAAAGCGGGCTCCATAGGCCGCCCAATCCCCGGTGGAGCCCGGAACCAGGTGGAACTGCACCACGGGGACCGGCAAACTGTCTATCAAGCAGTGACGATCTTGAGCTACGTCCAGGCAGCGGAGCACAATCTGGCGCACGAGATTGAAAGCCTGCATCAAGTTCCGTCGCCGGCGGTTGAAACGGCTTTGTGAGGGAATGTGGGGAAACAAGTCTGGATGCTCTCGCCAGTAGCTGAGCATCTCGCTCTCTTTGTCCCACCCTCGACATTCGCCAACTAAGACCATTGTGACCAACTCGCTATCACTGCATTTGGGGCGCGGCCCAGGCCGCTTGAACAGATGATCAATCTGTTTCCAGATGTCATCAACCAAGACATACATCCATGTGCAAAAATCGTCAAAATCGGTTATCATTGGTCTGCCCTCCTGTGTGAGTAGGTGTTTCTGTTTTGCCTAACCTATTATCACACAGGAGGGCATCCTGTCGAATCTCTGGAACTAGCATAAGGCCCTACATGTTTTATCTCTGTTTTTCTGTGAGAATCTGTGTCCTACAAAAACAAACATAAGAACTTTGAAAAGCCCCGGGGGTGTCTGTCAAGGTTTTGCGTCCGACAGACAAACTTTTACAGATTCTTTATGGACAGGAAAACACTCCTGTGTTAGACTGGAACGAGAGATCGATGGGACACGATTCCGAAATGATGAATGATGAACAAAGTGAAGCGTGAAGGCGTGAAACGTGATGCGTATTGCGTTTCACGTTTTACGCATTACGCACGCACTTTCTGGCATCTGACGACTGGCGACTGGCGACTGACGACTGACATCTGGCGACTGACGACTGACATCTGACGACTTTTTCACAACATCCATCACAAGAATCATAAACATAAACCATGTTACGAGTATCTGTTCAGCGGCTTCGGCCGGGCACCATGTTGGCACGCACCCTGTATGACGCCAAGGGGAATGTGTTGTTGCGAGCCAATGTTCCCCTCACGGCGGGGTACATCGAGAGCCTCGTCCACCGGGGGTTTCCGGCGGTCTACATCCGCGACCGCGACACGGATGATGTAGACATTCCGGAACTTGTCTCCCAACAAGTTCGGGTGGAGGCGCACGCCACCGTGCAACAGGTTTTCACCGTAGCTCGCCAGGCGATAACGGAAGCTATAGGGGGCAAAGAAAAACCAACCGACCACAAGGGGAACGGCCCATCCGAGAATGGGCAAAAGAGCAAAGAACAGTTCCAGCAGATAGAAAATATTGTCAAGGAAATACTCAGGGAATTGGTCAGTTCCAACATGCTCTCCGGCATTGCCGAAATACGCTCGTATGACGACCGCACATTCAGCCATTCGATTGAGGTCGCGGTCACGGCCATCATGATTGGCAAGCGGCTCTATATGTCGGAGAGCGATCTGATCAAGCTCGGCAGCGGCTGTATGCTGCACGACATTGGCAAGCTGTTCATCGAACAGGACATTTACAAACGGGAGGATGTGCTCAGCACACAAGAATACCGTCGTTTGCGGGGACACACAGTGCTCGGTTATAAGTTTCTGAGAAACCGTAATCCCAATAACGTCCTGGCAAACCACGTCGCTTTCCAACACCATGAGCGTCAGGATGGGAAGGGGTATCCTCGCGGGCTACGGGGAACAAACACCTACCGCCGGCGGCGGTCCCGCAAGACAGAGCAATACATCTTGCCCTTTGCAGAGATCGCCGCAGTGGCCGATGTACACGACATGCTCTCGAGTGACCGGCCGGAAAAACCGTCCCTGGCCCCACAACAGATAGCCACGATCATGCGCGAAATGTCCGGCACGCTCCTCAACGCAGAAATCGTGCAACACTTTCTTTCGATCCTGCCGATGTTTCCCGTTGGCATTGGCATTGCCGTGCAAAATGGTTTCTACCGGGGCTACCGGGGGATTGTGGTCCGCAGCAACCGGCGCTATCCGGACCGGCCTATCATCCGCCTGCTCTACGACGAGGCTCACGAACGCGTGGCCCCCGTCGAGTTGGACCTGAGTTATGAGGCGGATATCCAGATTATTACCATCCAGGAGCCTTGAGTGGTGACCCCCTCTCCAGCCAACGCGGATGTTGCCGTGCAAACGGGCCACTCGGACCGGGCAGGCTCCGGCGGCAACGGCACTTGCCCGACGTGCGGGCTTTCTGCGACTTCATGGCCACACGACGGAACGTCCCATTCCGGCGAGCGGCGGCGTGTGGCGGTGTTGTTCGCCGACCTTCAGGGGTTTACCGCAATCTGTGAACGCAGCGACGCCGAGGACGTGATTGACCTGCTGAACACCATCTACGGTCAACTGCTGGACGCGACCCAGGCTACCGGCGCACACCTGGACAAAATCCTGGGCGATGGAATCATGCTGCTATTCGGTGCGCCCCGAACGCACGAGGACGATGCGTTGCGGGCAGTGCGGGCCGCGTTGGCCATGCAAGAAACGATGCCAGATATCGAGAATCTCGTCCACACCAGAGTTGGACAGGGCATAAAGCTGCGCATCGGAATCAGCTTTGGCGAAGTCGTTTGGGGGACGGTGGGGCCTGAAAGCAGTGCCTCTCCCACCGTGATTGGCGATGCGGTCAACGTGGCCGCACGCCTACAACACGAAGCGCCTCCCGGAGGCATTGTTGTCTCGCCCCGTGTGTATGAGCAAACGAGGCACTATGTGCAGTACCGCGCACATGCTCCGGTGGTCCTGCACGGCAAGTCAGACCCCATGCCATATTACGAGGTGTACGGCTGGAGTTCACGGTCCACCGAAGCGAAACCGCGTACCCTTTTCCAGGTGCCCTTCGTCAATCGAGCGCGAGAACTGAACATTTTGCAGAGTGCATGGCGAGAAACGGTCAAGGGGATACCGCAGGTAGTAACCATGGTCGGGGAGACGGGCATTGGGAAAAGCCGCTTGCTGGCCGAGTTCCTGAGCACGATAGAAGATGCCAACCCATCACAAAAAGCTCTTGTCCTGGAGACCAATGCGAACCGGTTCGGCACTTCTCCATATTCTCCGATGGTCGAACTGTTACGTTCCCTTCTCGGGGTGAAGGATCATGAACACCACGCAGCCAGTCGCATCAAGATTCGACATCACCTTCAGAGCCTGCATCTGGCGGCGGACGAGATGATGCCAATATTGGGGTACCTGCTCGGATGGGCGGCGAAGGATGCCAGGCTGCGTCACGTGCATCCACAGAGGCTCCGCCAGCAGGCTTTTGGCGAGGCCACACGCATCATGTTGAGCCAGGCGCAGGTTCGCCCAACCATCCTGGTCGCCGATGACTGGCAATCGGCGGTTCCGCACTCATTGGAAATGGTCCAGGGCCTGCTCAATGAGCTGACGCCATTCCTTGAAAAGAGAGGCCCGGCCTTGTTCCTGATGCTGATCATAGCCAGCCGGCCTGGTTCTAATCTTGAACAGTTACATCGTCTTCAGCAACCATTCCACGACCTGGAACTCAAGCCCCTGAGCCAACAAGCGAGCACGCAGTTGGTCAGCCAACTCGTGGACGAATCGCTGGTTTCCCATTCCCTGATTTCCGCACTCGCCATCAAATCGGGAGGCAATCCATTCTATCTCGTAGAGGGGGCCCGCTCTCTGGTGTCGCTGGCCAAGCAAAACATCCTCACCGGCGGAGGGGAACTGGATAATACGTTCGTCTCATCTATGATCCCCGATTCGGTACAGGGATTGGTCACAGCGCGCATTGACAGCCTGTCGGGTGACGCACGGATTGTGTTGCAGTATGCTTCTGTCATCGGCATCCGTTTTCGCAGAGAGGTGCTGGCCGCCCTGGAAGCCCCCTGCCAATCGTTGGACGAATCGCTGCATGAACTGGTATCAAGAGGCTTGATCCGCGAAACAAGGGCCACAGAAGACGAGCACGTCTATCGTTTTGTGTATGATCTGGTGCGCGAAGTTGCTTACGGCATGTTGCTGCGCAAGACGCGCGAACGCTTGCACGAGAAAATCGCCCTCTTTACCGAGGAAGTCAAGCCGGGTGCCGACAAAGAAGAGATCGCCAGCCTTGCACGACACTTCTTGTCCAGCGGAAACTTGCCCAAAGCGGCCGGTTATTCGGCAAGCGCGGGCATGTTGGCCCTGGCCCATTTTTCTTACGATGAGGCCTATCAATTCCTGGGGCAGGCGCTGACCTTAATGCAGGAGAGCACTGAATCCGAATCGGAGACCCTCCACGTCCAGGAAGCTTTGGCCGATGCCTGCACCTTCACGGGTCGTTCAGAGGAGGCGATCAAGCTTTATCACGCCTGTCTGGAAAACAGGGGAACGCCCGAGCAGCAACTGGCCCTGGAATACAAACTGGGACGCGCCTATTTCTACCGGGGTGACGTACAACAGGCTTATGCGCACTATCGAAAGGCTTCGACCGCGCTGGCCGGGGACGAGCGGGCAGAGAACCCCTGGATCGCCCGCGCCGAAGCCGAAATCGCGCTCATGTTCGACCGCGTGTGACCGGCTACCGGGCAGAATCTACCCCCGGCAGTCCACATGAGCGGTTGCGCGCCACCAAGGATGAAAATGGCGGGGCGTGAAACGTGAAGACGTGAAACGTATTGCGTATTGCGCATCACGTTTTACGTTTTACCTGACACGTGACACCTGACACATTATTTTCATAACAGTCACCATGAGCGGCTGCGCGCTACCACGGATGAAAATAGGGTGGAGCGGTGGGCGACGGAACACGCATTGGGCCGAGAAGTTCAACTTCTCCGAGAAGTTGAACTTCTAAGCATCGTGTGGCCAGTATCTGACGACTGGCGACTATTTTCAAAGCAGCACAAGGCCACACGTGGCCGGCAAGAAACTAGGCCATGGCTCGGACACGTCGTGGCAATACGCTGTATGCTCGTGCGTGGATGAGCTCCTCGTAGACCGACTCGACGTTACTCGTAATCGCAGACCAACTGAAGCGCTGCGCCGTCTGCATACCGTTTTCGCCCATTTTTCTGCGCAATGCCGGATCGTTCACCAGGTCGCGAATGCGATTGGCAACCGTTTCCGGTGATCGGGGCGGAACAAGGAAGCCAGACTTGCCGTCATTCACAATGTAGCGCAGCCCGCCGACGTTTGAAGCGACTACCGGCGTGCCAGAGGCCAACGCCTCCAAAGCCACCATGCCAAACGATTCGTAGTGTGAAGGCATCACGACGATGTCAGAAGCGGAATAATAGTATGGCAAGAGCTCTTGATTTTGCGCTCCGAGAAAAGTCACCACTTCTTGAATGCCGAGCTCTTCTCGCAGGGCGTGAAGATTCTTCATTTCGCGACTCATGTAGCTCGGATTGTCTTCGACCTGGCCACCGATGATCACCAGACAAAGCTGCTCTTTCTTTTCCGGCGACTCCGACTGAAGGATGGCGATGGCCTTCATCAAAGTATCGATGCCCTTCAAGGGGTCGATGCGGCCCACGAACAAGATCAGGTTGCGATCTTCCGGCAAGCCAAGTTCACGACGCGCTTCCTTCGTGGGGATGGGCCGGAAAAGGCTCAAGTCTGTGCCGCAAGGGATCACCGATATGCGCGACGGGTCTGCGTCGTAGAGATCCAGCAACTGCCTGCGCTCGATCGGCGTGGCGGCCACCAGACGGTCGGACTGGTCGACAACAAACTGTTCCGCTTGAATACGTGTCTCCAGCTCTCGCTCTTCTTTGGAACGGGCCACACGGTTTTTCATGCGACCGAGGGTGTGAAACATGTGTATGTTCGGTACGGCCCAATCTCGTTTCAGCTCTTGGGCGACCAGTCCCGATAGCCAATAATGGCTGTGGATCAGGTCGTAACGGTATCCACGTTCCCGTGCGAATGAGCGCACGTTCTCTGTAAACTCCGGCAGATAGCTGGATAATTCATTCTTGCCGACGTTCTTCTCCGGGCCGGCGATAACGTGCATGACCCGCACGTTACCGGCCATGCCCACTTCAATCGGTCGGGCGGGATTTTCGGCGTGGGTAAAGACATCCACGGCCCAGCCACGCCGGCCAAGTTCTCTGCTCACTTCGCGAACGTAGACGTTCATGCCGCCTGTACTCTTGCCGCCGAGAATGGCAAGCGGGCAGGTATGCACGCTGAGCATGGCAATCCGTCCACGGGGGTTGGCTATCTGTACAGGGGGGTATGCGGACCGTTGTCCGCAACTACATTTGCACTCGTTTGTTCCTTCGATCATCGTCATCGTCTCTTTCCAGACCATTGGAATCTGGCTCTGTGGCTGAAATAGAAAACGTCACCGTCCAATAGGCCGTTGCGCACAGTGTCACTCTTTGTGAATGGTCATCTGATGGATATGCGTCGGGTTGGCACCCAGTCGGAATTTGTAGGGTTCATCGCCACGCAGGAAGTCAAAATGGGACCGGCCCAGGCGGATCGCCTCTTCGATGCAATAAACGATGAGGACGATCCCCGGACTCAGTTCCGGTGCCAACGATGGGTCGTATCCGGAATTGTACACCATAAAATGGTTCCGGTAATCAAAACAGAAATAGCTGGCTGCCGGCCGGCCATCCAGATAAAGAATGGCCAGTTTCAGCCAGCCGGCTTCACAGCTCGTCGTCGCCAAATCACGGAAGAAGTCCTTCATCTTGGGGCTCATGAAGTCTTCTTTGCCCTTGCTGCTAAGCTGGTGCAAGGTAATAAAAGTTTCTATCGCTTCGGGGAGTTCGTCCGCCTGCTCCACGAAGTGCCACGAAACGTCGGCCTGGGCTTCGGCCTTGCGCCGCTTCCGGCGGACTTCGTGCCGCTGTTTCTTGCTCAGCGAGGCGAGGTATCCGTCCCAGCTATCCGGCAAGAAGATTACGGGGCAGACGTCTTCTGTGGAGGCCTCGACCGCGTACCCTCTTTGCGCAGCCTGCAGACGGAATGTCTCACCGGTCGGCGAAGCTTCGGGTATGCTGTGCAAGTCGAGTACCGGCGGGCAAAGGTCCTCATCAGAAGCCCAGCAATCGAAGAGGGCTTGACCGGTTTCGGCTTCCCGGCCCGGGCTGACCAAAACGTCCAGGTAATCGCAGACTTCGGTGCCGCCGAGCAATCTCAGCAAGGGGGGCCGGCCTTCCTCCCGGTCCACGTAGAAAGGGGCCAGGCCCACCAATTCGCCTGCATCGTCTTCCACGGTGATGAGGCGCAAGTCTCCTTCGTGCCCAAAATGCTTCCACCAGACAGCGGTCCAGCGCGGATGGTTGAATAATGTCGCTGTGGGGCTTTGCGCATGAAGAAGCTCCCAGGCTGCTGCGTGATCATGGAGCGCCTGGGAAGAAGTGTGGATTGTGGAGTGCATTGATACCCTTTCGTGACGTTTGGCGATTGTTCCCTTTGTCCGGTATTTAGACGTTGTGAAGCGCAATTGTATTACCTATTATACCGTCAAAGTGGCCATTAAGCAAACAGTTTAACTTTCGGCTGCGTCCCCTTCCAGTGGATGGAGTGTAGTGAAATCGAGGGCGAGTTGTTCGTGTTGGGGCAGTTCTTTGGGGAGTGTGAAAACGAACGTGCTGCCGCGCTTGCCATCACTCTCCACCCAGATGCGACCGCCGTGTTGCTCGATGATGTGCTTGCAGATGGTCAACCCCAGCCCCGTGCCGCTGTACGCCCGACTTGCGCTGGCATCCACCTGATAGAAACGGTCGAAGATGCGGTTTTGCTCGCTCAACGGTATGCCTATGCCCGTGTCGTGAACGGAGACCTGCACTTGTTCGCCCAAGTCTTTGGCCGAAAGGGTGACGGTCCCGCCAGATTGGGTGAACTTGATGGCGTTGTCCACCAGGTTGCTCAGCACCTGTTCCAGCCGTACAGGGTCGGCTTCGACGGGGCTCAGGTCTTCGGATAGAGCGCTCTGCAACTGGATATTTCCCTCGGCGGCCATGGGCGACAGATTGTCCAGGATTCGTTGGGCCAGCGCCGTCACCGAGACCGGTTCGGGGTGCAGGCGAATTTCGCCAGATTCCAGGCGCGAGAATTCAAGCAGGTCACTGATCAGGCGCTGTAGTTGCTCGGTTTGGTCTTTCACGGTCTCCAGAAAATCGCGTTGCAGGTCGTTCACCTCCCCGGTCTTCCCCATCAAGATGATGTCCACAAAGCCTTTGATGGAGTGCAAGGGGGTCTTCAGCTCGTGAGAAATGACCGAGAGGAAGTTCGACTTCATTCGTTCCAGTTCTTTTTGCGCTGTTATGTCGCGCAAAACGGTAACGACGCCCTGGGCCTGCCCCGACGCACCCAGTACCGGCGCGGCCAGGGCCTGGAAAATGCGCTGCTCGTCTGCCCGGTCCGTGGCAATCCCGATTTCCTGGATCACCGGTTGGCCATCTCCCTGCGCCGTCTGCCGGATGACGTCGACGAATGTGTCGTGATCGATCACTTGGGTCAGCGGACGCCCGATGGACTGGCCGTCGCGCAAGCCAAAGATTCGCGCGGCAATCGAATTGACCATCACCAGGTTCAGATGGAGGTCCGTTACGATGACCCCATCGCCAATGCCCTGGACGACGGCCTCCAACTCGCTGCTCTTCTCCCGCAAATCCTGGTAGAGCCGCGCGTTCTCGATGGCCGTTGCCGCGAAATGGGCAAAACTGGTGGTGAGTTGGATTTCCCTTTTTCCGAACCGGAAATCTTCGCGCGAGTCGCCCAAATAGATGGCCCCGATGACACGCTCCCGGCTGACCAGGGGGGTGACCAGGTAGGTGCGCGTGCCCCAAATCTCGGCCAGTTGGCGTTGGGCTTCCACGGCGCTGTGTTGCGCATCGTCTACGACGATGGGTGTGCGCAACCGCAGGGCGCGTGCCGAAGCCTGTTCGCGCTTCAGATCGATACGAAACGTTCCCCGCTGGTCGCTGGCCATGCCGCGGACAATTCGGCCCACGAGGTGGTCTTCCGAATCTTCCACGAGAGCTACCGCACAATGGCTGGAGCCGGCGAGGGAGACGAGGCGTTCGATGATCAGGTTGAGGGTCTCTTCCAGGTTCAGGGTCGAAACCAAGGCACGGGCCACCTCGTGTACGGCCATGATTTGCAGGAGGCTCCGTTCTGCCGCGACCTTTTCTTCGCCGAGCCGCTCATACAGTCGCCGGTTGCGGACGGCCATGGCGGCCTGGTCGGCAAATGCGCCGAGCAAGACGACATCTTCTTCGCAAAATACTTGGTGCTCCACACTGGTCGCGCACAGTGCGCCGGCCACTTCGCCTTCGGCGATCAAGGGGACACACATCAGGGATGTGATCGGCAACTTTCCACGACCCTGGTAACGTCCATCGATGGACAGGTCAGCGATAAGGATCGGCTTTCCCTTCCGCACAACGTCTGAGGCCGCTTTCTGTTCCACGGCAAGTTCGTCGCCGGCCAATTCCCACTGTCCCCCGGAAGCGGCGTCTATGGTTACCGTCTGTTTGTCCTCGTCTATGAGGCCGATGGAGCAGCGAGCCCCTTCCAGCACTTCCGAGGCATTGGTGACAATCAGGTTCAGCAAGTTGGCCAGCGATACTGCGGAGTTGATCGCCTTCAAGCCCTCCTGCAAGGATCGAAGTTCTACCAAGCGATCGCTCAGGTCGTTGGCCGTTGTTTGGAGGATGGCGGTCTTGCCCTCCAGGTCATCACTTTTTTGCCCGAGGCTGATGCTCAATCGCTGGATCCAGCGTTGACGGGTATCCATCATCCATGCCGTATAGGTGGCTACCAGCACGACGGCGAACAACAGGAAGTATCGGAGCAGGAAATCTCTATCGAGCAAGAAATAGAGACTCTGCGTGCGCAAGTAAACCGTAAGCACATACAGGGGCCCAAACAAGTACGGGAGGAACAAGATTCTCCGCTCGGCAACGTAGTAGATTGCCGTTCTAAAAGACAGGAAACAGAAAAGTAGAAAGAATTCGCTCGAAAGGCCGGTGTCCTGGTAGATCAGAAAGCTGGTGAACAGCGCGTCCGCGACCATTGAAATCAGTATAAGCCACCGCACGTGGCGCAATGATAGCCGTGCCGGGAAGAGGTACAACAAGGCCCCGAGGATTCCTCCGACGAGTGCATAGAGCACAAAGCCGACGGCCACATTTCCGGGCGGCGGTGTTGCCGGCTGGATGATCAGCACGCCAACGCCCAGCAAAAGCATGCCCAGCTTAATGGGAATGAGCAAGCGTCGTTCTGTACGCAGCAAAAAGCTATCGTGTTCTTGTAGCGGATCGTACGTTTCAGGCATCATCTGATCGTATCATCCTCATGCGCTCCACACCGGCAATTGGTCATCGTCGGGGTGGCTCCTCCTTCTGTTTCTCAGGTTTATCACCCGCCGCAGGGGGCACGGGTGTCGCCGTGGCGGTGGGCGACACAGTCGTCTCGGGCTGCGGCGAAGCCTGGCCTGCCTGGAGCAGAGTCGCAGTTGGCGACAGCACAGCCGACGGCGTGGCAGAGGGTACGGTCGCAGCCGACGGCGTGGCCGGAGGAACAGCGGTACTCGTCGTTGCCGGCGACGCCGTACCGGTGGCCGTGCGGTCTGGCGTCCGCGAAGGAGCCACGCGCGTTGGCGTTTTGGTTCGCGCTCCGGTTGCCGAAGGTGCTATCCGAGGGGCCGTCCGCTGCGGCGAAGGAGACACCGTCGCAATGGCCGCTCTTTGCGTCGAGATATCGAGGGTCCACAAACCCACCGAGCTGCCGGCAAAGAGCCGGTCGTGGGTGACGGGGTCCAGCGCAAGGGAATAGATCGTAACCGGGCCCATGCCTTCCGCGAGGGGACTCCAGCTCTGTCCCTGGGTTGCGCTCCAATAGACGCCATGCCCTTCGGTGCCGGCATAAATGATGTTGGGGGTCAAAGGGTCCACGAGCAAGGTTCGGACGGGCGGCACGTTCGTTTCCCAGCCCAAAAGGTTCCAGGTGAGGCCGCCGTCACGCGTTCCATACACGCCGCCGCTGGTGCCGACGTAGGCGTGTTGTTCATCGACCGGGTCCAAGGCCAGGGCGCGTACCGATAGACGGCCCAGGCCGGCGCTCAGAGAAGTCCAATGGGTTCCACCGTCGTCCGTGCGGAAGAATTGTCCCCCGGATTGGCCCAGGTAGAGTCGATTGGGGTCGTGCGGAACCAGGGCAAGTGTGCGTATGCGGGCCTTGGCGGGTGCGGCCACCGGTCGCGACCAGCTATCGCCTTCGTCCAGGCTGCGGTATATGCGGGACGCGGTTGCCACGAAAAGGGAATGATCGCCGTTGGAAGAGAGTGCCATATCCTGGACAGGACCTTCCACGTCAACCAGGATGGGCATCCAATTGTTGCCCCCGTCTTGTGTTCGGTACACGGTGCCATGCTTTGTACGCAATGCGGCGAATGCCACGCGATTGTCCCATGGTGCGACACGCACAAGCTGGACGGCCAGCCGGTCCAGTTTGGACAAAGGCAGGCCCTGGTTGGAAGGCTTCCAGGGGCCATCGTCCCGGCGCACCAACACCCCTTGTTGGGCAAAGGCAATGTAGTCAATGCGTCCGAATTGACTCGCAGTCAAAGCCAGACTGCGTACGGCACCCCCGCGAAATTGGGTTTCTCTCCACAACGGGGGTTGCTTATTCAGGAGAAGGGCCGGCACGAGGAGAAAAGGGGCCATGAACAGGGCAATGGCCAATCCCCCTTCCTTCCATCGTTCGTAGAAGGGTCTCATGTGTGTCCTCGTCGTAACTGTTCAACACCTCCTGAATCTGCCACAGATTGCACAGATTTACACAGAAAAAGCAAAAAAATTCGTGAAAATTCGTGGTATCCGTGGCAGAAAAGAGCTTGGGGCAGGTGTCTCCAGGGTAATCCCTGAACGCCTACTCCCCGTTTTGCCTGCCTAGCGACGAGGTGGCGGTTTGTTGCCATTGCCATCATTGTGATCATGATCGCCACCGGAGGGGGGAGACGTGTTCGTTGGTGGTGGGGCCGTTGTAGGTTGCGGCGTGATGCTCGGAATCGGCGTAGGTGTGACCGGTCGCGGGGTGGGCGTAATCGTGGGCGTTTTCGTCGGCGTACCGGTTGCGGTAGCAGTGGGCGTGGGCGTGTACAGGCGCAGGACAATCGCTCGTTCACGAGCCTGGGCCGCGGTGTGGTCGGAGACCGGCAGGGCGAGTGCGGTACGATATGCTTCAAGCGCTTTGGTGTAGTCTTGTGATTCTTCGTAGGCCTTGCCCAGTTCGACATACGACCGGTACAGGAGAGCGGCCAGTTTTCCTCCGGCATAGTGCGCATCGAGGTTATACAACCTGCTGGCCAGAATGATCGATTCCTCCCAACGCCCCCGGTCGAAGGCCGTGTAGGCTTCCAGGTATTGTGCGGCGCGGCGGCGCTCTTCGACCGCTTGCTCGTTGCGGGGATTGAGGCGCAACGCATCACCAAAGCGGTCAACAGCCTGCCGGGCTGTTTCCAGCGAGTCGCGCGGCCCGTTGACCAAGGAGAGTCCTTCATTCAGGTAAGCGACAAACAGGTACTGCGACACATTGTCGGCCCGATAGGTGGAGTCCAGTCTGCTGATCTCCTCAAATCGTTGTCGTGCTTGGGCCCAATCTCCCTGGTTGTAGAAGCTGACCCCTTCGCTGTAAAGGGTAATCAGTCGCCGCTGTTTCTCTACGGAAGCGCTAAGGGAGCGAACGTCACGGTAGTCGGGCTCGATGGTAAGGATCGTGCTCAGTTTCTGCGAAGCGGTGTCCCAATCTTGCACGCTGACGGCTTGCTGGGCTTCGCGATACAACTGGCTGACGGTTCGCAGGCGTTGGGCGCGCTCCAGCGCAACCTGGGCGCGCTTGTCATCAGGTGTCTGGGCAAGCAGTTCTTCGAAGGCCCCGATAGCGCCGTCATAATCTTCGACGGCCAGCCGGGCCTGTCCCCGGTTATACAGCGTAGTCTGGTTGGTGCGGACTTGGTTCGCGGAGAGCAGAGGACGCAAGCCAAATGCGGCAAGCGCGATGAGGAGCAAGAGGGCAACGCCACCCCCGATCCACAAGAGGCGGTTGCGAGCAGGCTTTGGCGCTGCTTCCTCCTCTTTCTCCGGTAACGCCGGCTCTTCTGCCGTTTCCTCCAGAGTGCTCTCCTCTGCTTCTTGCACGTGGTTGGGTTCGATTTCCTGCAACTGGATGAAAATTTGCAGCTCAGACAGCAAGGCTTCAATGCCACGCCGGCCGGGGTCTACGGCCTTGAGCTGGGTAAAGCACTCCAACGCTTCTTGCCATTCACGTCGCCGATAATGAGACATCCCCTTTTCATAGAGAGCCTCAGAATTGCCGGCTGATTCCGGCTGTGCCTCTTGTGCTTGCCCGCTATCGTCCTCTACTTCGACTTCGACAGCCTCTGGCGTTGGTGCAAATTGGTTTGCCATCTCGTCAGTCATTCCCCATACCCTTTGTGTCTCACAGTATCATGCAAATGGTTGGCGTCTTGGATTCTAGCGTCTTGGGCCAGGGCTAACAGTGGGTTGGCCGGGCGCGGGGGGTTGCGGCGGGCGCGTCTGAGCGGTGACGCTGCTCGGCTCTCGCATAATAATGGGCAGGTAAAATTGGAATGCAGCCCTGCCCGGGGACACAACCCATGCATCGTCAAGATATGTCCACGTGTTATAGTAACTGTCCGGCCGGTTCCAATTTGCGAAGCGAACGCGAATGGTTTGGCCAGCGTAAGGGCTGAGGTCTATCGTCGCATGTTGCCAGCCGGTGTCCACCAGGGTACCAACTTTGGAGCGGTCGAAGTTGCCACCTCGGAATACGAGATTATCGAAGCCGTCTCCTTCGACACGCACATCGAATGAATCGTAGAGGAAATCAGGGTCCACCTTGCACCGGTTGGGATTCTGCGGATCCGTTTGTCCGGGGGGACAGCCATAGACCACATCGTAGGTATAAACACGATACCAAAATGATAGCAAGGGCACGGGCAGGTCCGTGATGAGCGGCACCTGTATCTCTTGATAGATGAATGCACTCGTATTGGGCGGAACGTTGCCCTGTGCGCCACTGCCATAGCTCGGATCGCCCAGCAAGGCCATCCAGGTGGTGGAGGCAGCCAGGGCGTGGCCGTCTCCTTCGACGACGCCGCGTCCGATACCGCCGCCCTGCACCCATCCGGAAAAGCTGCCGAGTTCAAAATCGCCGTTGAAGAACGACTGGATGTAGGTAAAGGGAACCTGGTCGCCGGTGGGATAATCTTCCTGGTTGCCGGCAACATCCATTCCACGCGACCGGAAGTAATACACGTGCCCCCGTTGGCCTGTAAATTGTGCAGAGGTTGCGCCCACGCCTGTCAACCAGTCCTGCCACGTTCCGGCGATCCCATCTTTGGACTGCACGTCATAATGTGCGATTCCGGACCCTCCGGCGTTGTCGTTTCCCGACCACGAAACTGCGAACGTCGTGCTCAGTTGCGTATTGGGCAGCGCGTTCACCGCGGTCGAGGGATTGGTCTTGTCAACGTGTATGACCGTATGCTGCACAGGCTCGACATTGGTGGCGTTGTCGTCGGCATAGAAATCAAATGGATGCACGCCATCGCTGGGCACGACCAACGCGTTGCCGAGTTGCCACGGGCCGTTGTCGATGCGGAAATGCGTCGCTGTGACTCCGGAGGCGGTGTCTGTGCTGGTCAGGGTAACGGTTACGGCCGAACGATACCACCCGACACTGCCGAGCGTCCCGGTGATGTGCAAGGTGGTTGACGGGGGAGAGGCATCGTACCAAACGGCGTCGGCTAGGTCGGCCCGTTGGTGGAAGTCGACGTTTCCGGCATTGTCTTTGAGCCATAGGTGCAGGTCGTGCTTCCCTTCGGTGGCCGGCAAGATGCAGGGGAGGGAATCGGTTGTCGCCACGTAGGTCCCTCCTGAATCGGAGGCCGGCGGCGTATCGAACTTGTAATAGATACCCTGGATTCCAGACGTATCGGGCGGCACCGACCACCCCACACTGAAGCAGGGCCCTCCCCCCCAACCCACCGGTGAGATCTGCGGATTGACGGGCGCTTGCGGGGCCGTGCGGTCAACGCGGATGGTGCGGGAGTGGGGCGTTTCCACATTGCCGGCGACGTCTACGGACCAATAGCGCACAGTATGTTTGTCATCTGTGGCCAGCACAAGGCTGGTACCGGTCTGCGTGGGAGCGGTCCCTACCCGAAAGTCTGTTTCGGCCACCCCGGAGCGCGAGTCCAGGGCGTCGAACGTTATTGTTACCGGTGAGACGTACCAATCGTTCTCTCCGAGCGTACCGCTGAGTGCGTCTGTGGTAACCGGCACCGTGCTATCGTACGAGAACGCCTTGGGGATGGCGTTCTTATTCGCCTGGTCCACATTGCCGGCCCGGTCTTGCAGCCACAGGAAAAGGTCGTGCCGTCCCTCCGTGCCCACGCTGACGCCGGTGATGGCATTCGTCGTGGTGACGAGAATCCCATCGGTCGGCGATGTGGGGGGGCTGTTGAGCTTGTAGTAGGCGCCAACCACGCCGCTGAGGTCTGCCGGATTGCTCCAGGTGATGGTAAAGCTATCGGTGTTTGCCCACCCCGGTGGATCGGCAATGGGATTGATGGGCACACCGGGAGCGGTGATGTCGATCTTCACGCCCCCCGACTGCACCGGTTCCGCGTTTCCGGCCGCGTCGGTGGAATAGAATTGGAAGGTATGCGTCCCTTCACCGGTAACCGTAAAGACGCTGCCGGCGTTCCAGGCATTTGTGCTCTGCACAGACATGCCGCTCGCAGTGGTATAGAATGTTTGAGCAGGGCCGGAGGTGCTGTCTGTGGCCACCAGGGTAATCGTTACCGGATCGCTGCTGTACCATCCGTCCGTACCGGCTGTGCCGCTGATGGTGTAGGTGGTGGAGGGGGGAGCCAGGTCCAGTTTCAGGGCAGCGGTGAGCACGCTGCCCACATTTCCGGCCTGATCCACGGCGTAATAGTCAAATGTGTGCGTGCCCGGCGCGGAGACGAGCAACGAAGTTCCGGTCTGCCAGCTTCCCCCATCCAGACGGTGCTTGGTTTGCGCAACCCCGGAGGTTGCATCGGTGGGAGACAGGGTCACCGTCACCGAACTGGTAAACCAGCCGTTGTTGCCCAAGGAACCGGTGGTTGTGTAGGTCACGTCGGGTGCGGTGAGGTCTATAGAAATGCCGATCGTGTGCGATATCTCGCTATTGCCGGCAACGTCCGACGAATAGAAGTCCGCCTGGTGTACGCCTTCTCCGGAAGTCGTAAAGCTGTTTCCGGTTTGCCAGCCTCCGTTGTCCACTTGGTAGCGAGTTTCGGCCACACCGGACAAGCCTGCCTGGTCTGTGGCGGTAAGCGTTGTGGTGACGGAGCTGGTGTACCAGCCATTTTGTCCGAGCGTGCCATCCAGCGCGGGGGTGGTGCTGGGGGGTGTGGCATCATACCAAAAGAGATCGGCGCTGTAGTAGCGGTGCGCGTAGTTTACGTTGCCGGCGTTATCCAGCAGCCAGAGGTAGATACTATGTTTGCCTTCGCCCGGCACGGTCATTCCGGTAATCTGGTTGAGGGCTGCGGCAAATGTGCCGTCGTTGTCCGAAGCGGGGGCAGCGTCAAATTTGTAGTATGCTCCGGCAATGCCCGACATGTCTGCCGGGGTTTGCCATGTTACCGTGAAGGCGTTGCGGTTGCTCCACCCACTCGGGTCTCCGCCGGTGATGACCGGCACGCTGGGGTCTGTGGTGTCCAGTTTCAGGGATGTGGTGATTCGGTTGGCCTCGTTCGTGTTGCCCGCTTCGTCCACAAGCCAGAGGTAGAGGGTGTGCGCGCCATCGCCCGAAACGCTCAGACCGCTGGTCGAGGTGATGCCCGTCCCGGAAACGAGCGTCCCATCGGTAGGCCCGGCCGGCGCGGAGTCCAGTTTGTAGTAGGCGCCTGCTATGCCTGACGTGTCTGACGGATTGCCCCATTGCAGGGCAAAACTGTTCGTGTGGGTCCAGCCCGCAGGCGAGGCGCTAAGGGCGGTGGGGGCCGCGGGAGGTGTCGCGTCGATGTAAAACGGTCCCAAATGGGCAGCGCCGCCGGCCCAATTGCTCGCCCCGTCTTGCGTGCGCACGTGCAGGTAGTGGCTGTTGCCATCGCTGAGGACGCCGCTGGTGCTGGTGGTGCCGGTCGTCGTCTGGCTGGCGGGCGGAATTGTGCCGGCAGAGGTATCCCACGCGATTGCGTAGCCGGCTACCCCGCTTCCGCTGCCATCTGCGGCACCAGCCCAGGACGCGTCCACCGTGTTGTCGGACGACCAGGTCGCCGTGACGTGGCTGCTGCTGGACAACGTCGTGGGGTTTGTGGGCGCTGTGGTATCCAGGTGCAGGGTCGTCGTGCTGCGCTGCGTGTGGTCCACATTGCCGGCACGATCCTTCAGCCAGACGTAGATAGCGTGCGCTCCGTCAGTACCCACGGCGACCGATGTTTGCGTAATGTTTGTACCGGAAACGAAGGTGCCATCTGTACCGCTGGCCGGGGTGCTGTCAAGTTTGTAATACGCGCCCACAATTCCCGAAACGTCGGCAGGGTTCGTCCAACTGACGTTGAAGTTGTCCGCGTTGGTCCAACCGGCGGGAGAAGCGGCCAGGGAAATGGGCGCGGCCGGGGCCGAGGAATCAAACAGGAAGGTGCTCCCTCCACCGGGCGCTTCGATGTGACCGGCCACGTCCGTCGCCCGTGAGCGGACCGAATATGTCACCCCGTCTGTCCACGAGGGCAAGCCGGTGCTCTTCGCCCAACTCCCTGTGCCGGTGGTAGAAAGCCAGGTTTCGGTCACGACCCACGCGGAACTGTCCCAGAATTTGTTGTCATTGGTTCGTTTGATGCTCACAGCCACAGATTGTACACCGGAGGTATTGTCGCTGGCCGTTCCGTTGATCGTGGGAGAGGTTTTGTAGGCCTGACCATCGACAGGAACGGCCACGTTCGAGGATGGATCGGCTGTGTCTATTTTAACCGTGTATCCTGTGCTGGTATCGCTGACGCCCAAGGTGTTGGTAATGCGAAATTGGATCTGATTTTGAGTCGCAGCGTCGCCCAGGCTCAGGCCGGTCACCGTGAAATAGGTGGTTGTGCTCACGCCGGCGGTGGCTGTGAGACCGGTTTGCGACCAGTTGGCCCACGCGCCCCCCCCGTTCGTGGAGGTGCGGAATTCGGCGGTTGGCGTGAGCAGGCCCTGCGTGTCGGTCACGGTGATGGTCGCTGTGAAGGGTGTGGCTGTCACCCAACCCTGCGGCTGGAAGGCTCCCCACGTGCCGGCGGAAACGGCCTGCGGCCCAACCTGGACCGGTTCCGGTGGAAATGAGGCCAGGGCGGCCGTCCCCCCAATCGTCAGGCGGAGGAGGGTTAGCGTGATCAGGAGCGGAAAAAGTAGCCAAGATATGCGCCGGACTGTCCGAGAGGTCAACTTTGCTTTCATTAGGATCAAGTTTTTCTCTCCCTGGTACTCCACACAAGAACGTAGTAAGGTGTTCTACGCTCGCTCAAAGCGGTAGCCCAATCCCCGTACGGTAACGAGGCGTTTTGGATTTCCCGGGTCTTCCTCGATTTTTGCGCGCAGGCGACGCATGTAAACAGCGATCTGGTTGCTATAGCCTTCGTATTCGTAGCCCCAGACAGAGCTCAACAGAATATCATGAGTCAGGGTACGTCCCACATTGCGCATCAGGCAATGCAGCAGACGAAACTCGATGGGGGTAAGTTCTACCTCCTTGCCGTCGGCCAGAATGACCTTATTGCCAATGGGCAGCAACCGGAGGCCGCTTTCGGACAATTGTGCCTGGGCATCGCCATAGGCATAGGCTTCGGTGCGTCGCATTACTGCTTTCACGCGTGCCAACAACTCGGATGGTTCGAAGGGTTTGGACAGATAATCGTCTGCACCCACTTCCAGGCCGGCCACTTTGTCGCTGGTTTCGCCGCGCGCGGAGAGAAAAATGATCGGGATATCCAGTTTTTGCCGGATACGACGGCAAACTTCCATGCCATCCAGGTGGGGCATCATCACGTCAAGGATGACCAGGTCTACCGGTTCTTTGTCAATAATGCTCAGTGCGGAATGACCATCGTGTGCGGTGAGGACTTTGTACCCCTCTTCGCGCAACAAGAATCCGATCATTTTTACGCTTGGATGGTCATCATCTACAACCAGCACCCTCACAGATCGCCTCCCCTTTTTTCAACAGCCGTATACGCAAAAGAGTATACCACAAGAGGTCTTGTTATGCAAGTAAGGTTGAAACCACAGGCAATTTTGGCGGCGGTTTGCCCGTTTGGGGCGCGTGCAAATGCCTTGTGTGCTGCGGCAAAACAATCTCAATTCAGCTTGAACAGAGCCTGTCCGATACCGATGATGTCGCCGGTATCCAAGGGGATGGGCCGCTTCATCAGGGTGCCATTCACGGTCGTGCCGTTGCTACTGTTCAGGTCTTCGAGCCACCACCGGCTTTGGCGGTACGTGAGGAGCGCGTGGTGCGCAGACGCAAAACTGTCCGCGAGCACGATATCGTTGCTCAGATCTCGCCCGATGGCCGTAACCGGGCGCAGGGGGATCACGTCGCCGGTCGCAAAGCCGGTCGTGCCCGGGTTGGTGACTTGCAGCCACCCGGTTACATGCTCTTGCCTGTAGCCAGAAGGCGCCTTTTGCACTGCCGTAAGGTCGCGCCAGGTTATGACCAGCACGCTAACCAGGAAAACGTAAAGAAGGAGCAGGAAGGCGATCCGGAGCAGGAAAAGCGTCGTTTCAGCAGCCAATCAAGCGGCTCCTATGCCGGGTGGGCATTGCGGAAAACCATCTCCAGGTCGCCAAAAGAGATCACGTCGCCATCTTGCAACACACATTCCGTGATGGGTTTTCCGTTTACCGTCGTTCCGTTTGCGCTGGCCAGGTCTGTCAGGTAATAGTGCGACTGGCGCGGTTTGATGTGCGCATGGTAGCGCGAAACGCATTTGGATTCCAGGATAATGTCGTTGTCCAAATGGCGGCCAATGGTCACCAAAGGTGCGTCCAGACTGATTCTGCGGTCCTGGAAAACGAGACACGAACGGGGCCGCGCGGCAATCGACTGGAGACGCTGGGGGATTTTCATGGGACTCGTATGCTGTTGCAGCAGGGGCGATTCCGACTGGCTCAAGTCTATGAGTCGGGCGGCAACCGCGATGTCGCCTCGGGCCAGTGTCGTATCCACCGAAAGGGCGATGTCTGGACGACCGACCAAGGTGTATTCCCTTTGTCGCGCCAGTCCCATAAGATAGGCCCCCATCTCCTGCACGAGAATGCCTTCGAAGCTTTGAAATTCCGCGAGATCTGCAGGGTGGAGGGTAATCTCGTACCGGTTGGGCACCAGCCGCCTACCGGCGGCCACGATCTGGCCATCTTCCATCGCTCTGGACAAGCGGTTGGCGAGATCCGCCGGCTCGATCTTTCCACCAAAGAGGCGGCCGAGCGGACGTTCGAGCATTCTTTCGAGTTGTTCTTCGAGCTTGCCGAAGGCAGCAGAAACATTCTTGGAAGAAGCCATGGTCGGATCGCAATCATACCCCGAAGTGGTTGGCCCCGCCCGCAACAATTCGGGCCGTGGCACTGTCTGGCCCTCATTATATCGCATCTGGTTGGAAAGGTCAAGGTTTCGCGGGTTGTCAATTACCCCCCGTGATAGGCTACCCACGTAAACGACGACCGTCGTAGGTAGAAGGGAAGGGGCACCAGGGGTGCCACCAGCGGGCCAGGTCCTGGATGTCGGTCATGGAGATGGTGCCATCTTGTCCACGGCATAGGCCGGCCCGCCCACGTCCACCTGACTGACGAGCAGCAG